>DASSAL010000214.1:0-4869 GCA_035685405.1 Actinoplanes sp.
AGGCCGCCCCGGCGGCGAGCCCGGTCCGGTACGGGCGGTCCGGCGTGAACCGCAGCGTCACCTCGCCGCCCGTGCCGGCCGGGACCACGAAGGCCTGCTGCCACCCGTCCACCCGGACCGCTCGGAGGTCGGCACCGTCCAAGGTGGCGGTCCAGCCCGCGTTGCGGTTCTCCGGCACCACGAGCAGCGCCGCGGGGCCGGCGCCGACGGCGACCCGGCGCTCGGTCGCATCCCATCGTTCGACGCGGACGGCCCGGTGGCGTACCGCCGGTGGGGTGGTCGTGGTGCCGTCGCGGACCAGCGTGGCCGACTCGGCGACGAACGCGGCCGACGGCACCGTCCGCAGCCGGTGCTCGCCCGCGGTCAGCGGCACCGACTCCGCGACGAAGTCGTCGCACACGGTGACCGGGAGTGCTCGACCGGCCCGCACCTCCGCGAGCGTGCCCGCGACCGACGTCGGATACGCCACACCGTCGATCTCGACCGCGGGTCCGGTCCCGCACGGCGCGGCCACCCGGGTGGCGCCGGTCGCCGGGGTCAGCAGGCCGGTGAGTGCGGGTAGCTGGATCTCGGCCACCCCGGCCGGCGCCGGCCAGCCGTTGCCGCGCGGATCGGCGACCACCGGGTGGGTGGCGATGACGCTGACGTCGATCCGGTTCGTCCGCACCGGCGGAAACCGCACCCAGCCGTCCGTGCCGACCTCGGCCGAGGTCACGCCGGACGGTGTGCGTAGCAGGATCCGGGCCGGGCGTGCGGCGGTCGGTGCGGCCGGCGCGACCAGCCGGATCCGGTCCAGCCGGTGTGCCCGGTCCCACGCCAGTCGCAGTGTCGGCGTGGCGTCGGTCGGTTCCGCCAGCCAGGCGGTGGCCGGATCACCGTCCACGGCGGCGTGCGCGCCCACCGTGACGTCGCCGGTCAGCACCGTCGACGCGGACGCGGTCACCGGCCGGGCCAGCGGCAGCGTGCCGCCGGGCCGGGGCAGGGCGGTCAGCCGCAGCTCGTATGTGGCGTCCACGGGCGTGCTGAAGAACCGGTCCACGCCGAGCGGCTCCTCCCCGGCACGGGCCAGGAACTGGTCGCAGCGGGTGCCGCCGGCGCCCGGGAAGCACGCGCCGCGCTGCTGCGGCGCGCGGTCGAAGGCGTACACCGGCGCCGGTCCGGCCGGCGTGTCGGCCGGCGCCCGCAGCGCCCGTTGCGCGGCCAGACCCGGTATGCCCAGTTCGCGAAGCGCGACCCCGCCGTCGTAGCCGCGGCGCAGGGCGAGCACGGTCACCCGGACCGTCGTGGTGAGGCCGGGGAGCGTGGCGAGCCGGTGCGGCCCGGCGGTGGCCGGTACCGCCCGGTCCACCGGACCCTGGTCGGTGATCACCCGCACCACCGCGACCGGCGCCGCGAGCCGCAGGTCGTCGGCGAAGTCGACGGTCACCTCGGTCACCCGCTGCGGCGTCTCCAGCACCACCTCGATCCACTGCCCGGGGCCGGGCCGGTACGGGTCGGACCGCCACGCCGTCGCCGGGTCGCCGTCCAGCGCCGCGAACGGCAGGGCGGACGGGTCGGTGGTGCCGACCGTATCGGCGAAGCCGGCGCTGCTGGACGCGTCCACCGACCGGATTCCCTGATGGACGGCGACCGTCTGGTGGCCGTCGGCGGGGAACGGCAGCACGTCGCCGCGCACCCGGCCCTGCCGGGTGGGTTCGTCGGCGGTGAGCGTGTGGCTGACATTGTCGCGCACCCGGCCGACGTTCAGCTCCCGGCGCCGCAGGCCGTCGGTGACGATGCGCGGGCCGGCCGCGCCGGGTGGCACACCGTCGCCAGCCAGCACCACCGGCTGCCGGCCGTCGATCAAGTCCTGTTCCAGGACGGCGAGCAGCGACTCCGGTCCGCCACTGACCACCGGCACGTCGGCCAGCGCGGTGGCCGACACCGTCGGTACCGGACGATCGACCGCGAAGATCTCGATCGCCGGTGCGGACACCGCCGCGTCCACCGGACTGGGGTCGGCACCACCGGCGCCGATCCGCGGTCCGAACGCGGCCACCGGTACCAGGCCCGGCGAGCCGGCCACCGCCCGGCGTACCACGGCGATCGGCGGTGCGCCGGAGGCGAGCCGGTCCAGGTCGTGCCGGACCAGCAGGTACCGGTAGCCGGACCGGGCGAGCAGGTCGGCGAGCGCCGGCGACCCGCGGCCCTGCGCGAGCACCGCCTCAACGGCGTCCATCAGCCGGATGTTGCCCTCGGAGCCGAGCGGGATCTGATGCCGGGTGGACCAGGGCGCCCCGGCCAGCGGCTGGATCGGCTCGTCGATCGTGCGGCCCCAGGTGTGCTGGGCGAACCCGGATCCCGGTACCACCAGCGTGCGGGCCCGCGGGTCCTGGGCGGTGAGCCAGGTGGTCGCCTCGCTCCAGTAACCGGGCACCGCCGCCCAGCCGGGGCCGGGACGCAACAACAGCAGCCAGGCCGGGGCGGACGCGGCGATCAGCAGGACGGCCACCACCGGCGCGGCCGGCAGCCGCACCCGGCGCCGGACGAAGGCACGGCTCGCCGCGTGCGCCAGGCCGAGCACGATCGGCAGCCGGAGCACCGGTTCGAACTTGTGCACGTTGCGCAGCGGAGCGAGCGGGCCGTCCAGCAGATCGCGGACGTACGGCGCCAGCGGACTGTCCAGCGTGCCCACGTAGCCCATGGTCAGCAGGGTCAGCCCGGTCATCGCGCCGAGCACCAGGAACCGCCGTTCGGGCAGCCCGCGCAGCGCCAGCCCGGTCAACCCGGCGGCCGCGACCAGGGCGGTCGCCACCATCAACACGGGGTGGTCGACCAGCACCCAGCCGGCCGGCCACCACGGCTCGCCCTGCACGATGTAGCCGACCCACTGGTTGGTGCCCCGGACCGCCTGGAACAGCGAGGTGACCGCGGTGGTCGTTCCGGAGGACTCGATGTAGTCCAGGAACGGCAGGCTGTACTGGCCGAACAACAGCAGCGGAACGATCCACCACAGGCACGCCGCGGTGACGCAGACGACCCACCACCCGGTCAGCACCGCGAGGTGCCGGTCCCAGCGCCGGGTCACCAGCCACAGCCCGGGGAGCACCAGCGCCATCACCACCGCGGCCGCGTTGATTCCGCCCATGCACAGCACCGCCAGGGCGGACAGCGCGGCTGCGCGCCGCGGTGAACCGATCCGCCGGGCCGCAACCAGCGGCAGCAGCACCCAGGGCAGGGCGACCACCGGCAGCATCTCCGACGACAGCGGGCCGATCTCGGTGAGCATCCGCGGCGCCAGCGCGTACGCGAGCCCGCCCAGCACCCGCCCCGGCTCGCTACCGATCCGCAGGGCGCGGGCCAGCAGGAGCACCCCGACATAGGCGACGCAGAGCAGCAGCGCGCACCAGATCCGCTGGGTGATCCACGGTGGCACGCCGAGCTGATCGCCGGCGGCGAAGAACGGCCCCATGGGGAACAGATAGCCGTACGCCTGCTGCTGCAGCTCGCCCGACGTCGCCTGCGGGTTCCACAGGTGCAGGGCACGGGCCAGGAAGCCGGCCGGGTTCTCGGCGAGGTCCAGCTTGGTGTCGAATGTGGTGCGGCCGGGGCGCTGGACGAACGCCAGGACCACCAGCAGCAGCGCACCGCCCGCGGCGAGGTACCGGTGGCCGGTGCCGGCCGGCCGGGTGGCCGCGGCCGAACGGCTCGGCGAGAGCGGTGCGACGGGCTCGCGTTCCCGGGTGGCGGTGGTCATCGGCGGCACTTCGGGGGTAGGCAGCTGAACTCGGCCAGCGCGGTGAAGAAGATCTGCCGGATCCCGGACGGTTGCCCGGTCAGCGCCACCCGCCCGCCGGTGACCCGGGCTATCTGCCGCAACTCGGCCGCGTCGATGTCCGGGCCGATGCCGATGAACAGGATCGGCACCGGCCGCTTCCGGTCGACCAGCCCGCGCAGCTCGCGCAGCAGCTCGGCGCGGCTGATCCCGCCGGCGTTGTCGTCCTTGCCGTCGGTGAGGATCAGCACCAGGTTGATCCGGCCGGGAGTCCAGTTGCGGGTCGCGTCCCGGTAGGCGGCCAGGGTGGTGTTGTAGAGGCCGGTCCGGCCGTTCGGCTTGACCCGCAGGCGGCCCAGCTCGGCGATGATCTCCGCGCGCCGGGGTCCGACCGGACCGACCGGCACCCGTTCGCGGTAGTCCCGCTCGCCGTCCAGGTCGGTGGAGAACTCCCAGCCGCCGATCTCGGTGGTGCCCAGCAGCAGGTGCACCCCTTCCTGGGCGGCCTTGACCGTCGCGGACAGCCGGGTCTCGCTGGAGCCGGGGACCCGCGCGGCCATCGAGCCGGAGATGTCGAACACGGCGAGCATCCGGGCGCTGATGTGCACGCCACCCCAGGCGTTGAGCAGTGCCTCGGTGTCCGGCTCGGCCGGCAGGGGAGCGGGCGGGTACGCGTCGGCGTGCACACCGCTGCTCGCCGGGATGCCGGCCGGTGGCGCGCCCCTCGGGGTGCGCAGCCCGTGACCGGTGAGCGCGGCGGCCCCTTCGGCGGTGAGCAGGGCACGCAGGAACGCGGTGGCGCCGTCCCGCCGGTCACCGCTGGTCAGCACCGCGTACGGATAGTCGGGGCTGGGCACGGCCGCAGGCGGATAGACCGCGACCTGGCGGGGACCGTCTTCGGTGCCCTGCAGCACGGCGTGCTCGGTGCTGACCACGGCGGCTTCCGCGTCGCCCGGTCCGGCCGGGGTGGGCGGGCGCTCGCCGGTCACCGAGACGGTCCGCGGCGCCAGCCGCCGCATGATGGCCGCCGCGCCGGCCGCGACGTCGTCCGGCTGGTCCGCGCGGGCCAGGGCCTGAGGCTCTGGCAGACTTCGATGCGCTCTCCGGCTGCCAGC
>DASSAL010000215.1:0-14546 GCA_035685405.1 Actinoplanes sp.
GGGTCGAACATGTACGCCGCGATGTCGGCGCGGGTGCGGGCCACGGTGACGACCGGGCGTACGTCGACGCTCACAGGATCTCGCCGGGCACGTAGGCCGCGGCCTCGGGCAAGCGGCGCGTGACCTCCTCCACCTGCCGCACGACGGCCTGCACCTGGTCGACCGCGGCACCGGTGAAGGTGATCGGGTCGGCCACCAGACCGGCGAGCTGCTGCTCGGTGAGGCCGAGCCGCTGGTCGGCGGCGAGCCGGGCGAAGACGTCGTTCTCCGCCTGCCCCTGCCGCATGTCGAGCGCGACCCCGACGGCGGCCTGCTTGATCGCCTCGTGCGCGGCCTCCCGACCGACGCCGTTGCGGACCGCGGCCATCAGCACCTTGGTGGTCGCCAGGAACGGCAGGTAGCGGTCCAGCTCGCGCTGCACCACGGCCGGGAAGACGCCGAACTCGTCGAGCACCGTCAGGAACGTCTGGAACAGGCCGTCGGTGGCGAAGAACGCGTCCGGCAGCGCCACCCGGCGGACCACGGAACACGAGACGTCACCCTCGTTCCACTGGTCGCCGGCCAGCTCACCGACCATCGACAGGTATCCCCGGACGACCACGGCCAGACCGTTGACCCGCTCGGACGACCGGGTGTTCATCTTGTGCGGCATCGCCGACGAACCCACCTGGCCGGGCCGGAAACCCTCGGTGACCAGTTCCTGGCCCACCATCAGCCGGATTGTGGTGGCCAGCGAGGACGGCGCCGCGACGATCTGCGCCAGCGCCGACACCACATCGAAGTCCAGCGACCGCGGATAGACCTGACCGACGCTGGTCAGCGTTCTGGTGAAGCCGAGGTGCGCGGCCACGGCCTGCTCCAGCCGGGTCAGCAACACCCGGTCACCGTCGAGCAGGTCGAGCTGATCGGCCGCGGTGCCGACCGGGCCTTTGATGCCACGAAGCGGATAGCGCGTGATCAGGTCGTCCAGTCGCTCGTACGCGATCAGCAGCTCCTCGGCCGCCGACGCGAACCGCTTGCCCAGTGTGGTGGCCTGCGCCGCGACGTTGTGCGATCGACCGGTCATCACCAGGTCGGCGTGTTCGACGGCACGCTCGGCGAGCCGCGCCAACGTGGCCACCACGCGGTCCCGGATCAGCAGCAGCGACGCCCGGATCTGCAGCTGTTCGACGTTCTCGGTGAGGTCGCGCGACGTCATTCCCTTGTGGACCTGCTCGAAGCCGGCCAGCGCGCTGAACTCCTCGATCCGCGCCTTGACGTCGTGCCGGGTGACCCGCTCCCGCGCGGCGATGGAGTCGAGATCAACATCGTCGACCACCCGTTCGTACGCCGCCACCGCACCGTCCGGGACGGCCACGCCCAGCTCCTGCTGTGCCCGCAGCACGGCCAGCCAGAGCCGCCGCTCCATCCGGACCTTCTCGGCCGGCGACCAGAGGGCGACCAGCTCGGCGGAGGCATAACGGGCGGCGAGGACATCGGGCACGGTCACGCTGTGCCTCCTTGTGCGTGCCCTCCTGGCCCTACGTTTCCGCGGCGCATCACTACGGTGCAGTCGGTCACGCCGGCAATTGTTCCATGGGGGTGGACCGCCGGTCCGGGAGCCGGTGGCGCAGGTGACGGACGTCGCGGCTGCTCAGCATGCCGAGTACGGCGACCAGGATGAGCGCCGCCGCACCGATCAGGGTGGCCTCGACGCCCACCGCGTCGGCGATCGGCCCGGCGGCGACCTGCCCGACCGGGATCGCGACGAAGGACCCCATCATGTCGTACGAGTAGACCCGCGCGAGTTTGTCCGCCGGGACGTGTTCCTGCATGGTCGTCTCCCACGCGACCCCGAACTGCTCGATGCTCGCGCCGGCCACGAAGGCGGTCACCCACAGCAGCCAGAAATGCGGTGCCAGGCCGAGCCCGAGAATCGGCAGCACCAGAGCGGCGGTGCAGACCACGCCGAACAAAAGCAGCCGGGGTACGCGGATACGCATCGCCACCAGCGCGCCGATCATCATGCCCGCGGTCTGCGCGCCGAGCACGAATCCCCAGGCCTCCCGGCCGATGGTGCGGTCGGCGATGACCGGACCGAGCACGGTGAAGCCACCCATCAGGGCCGCATTGACCAGGCAGAACCCGACGACCACCACCCAGAGCCAGGTGCGGGTGCGGAACTCGGTCCAACCGATCCGCAGATCGGTGAACAGGTTGTGCGTCTCCGCCGGCGCTGGCGATTCGGCCTGCGTTCCTGCCTCCGCGCCCACGGCCCGCTCCGGCACCGCGACTTTGTTCGCCGCCTCCGCCGCCGACGCCGCCACGGCATGGTCCGCCGGCGCGGGCGTCGGAACCCGGACAAATGCGAAGCAGACGGCGGAGAGCAGGAACGCCACGGCGTCGGCGGCGATGCCCCAACCTGGACTGGTGGCCGCGACCAGCACGCCGCCGACCGGGGCGCCCACGACGAACGCGCCGTTGAAGAGCAGGCGGTTGATGCCGTTCGCCCGCTGGCGCAGGTCCGGCGGGACGATCTGCGGCAGGATCGCCGACGAGGCCGGCAGCTCGAGCGCGCTGGCCATCCCGTTCACCGCGGAGAGCACGATCAGCAGGGTGACGGTGGCGTTGCCGGTCAGCACCAGCGCGGCCACCACGCCCTGGCTGGCCGCCGCGGCCACGCCCGCACCTACCATCAGCAGGTGTTTCGGCAGCCGGTCGGCCAGCGCGCCGCCGAACAGCACGAACGCGACGTTGGCCAGCATCCGGGTGGCGACCACCAGGCCCAGATCGGTGGCCGATCCGGTCAGGTCCAGCACCGCGAAGGCCAGGGCGACCGGCGCGATGGCGTTGCCCAGGGCGGCCACGGCCCGGCCGGCGACCAGCAGCCGGAAGGCCGGAATCCCGAGCGGCCCGATCGCCGGCGGGCGCGGTTCGGTCATCGGTCAGCCATCCGGAACAGGGCCACCGTGGTGCTGGTGTGCAGGGTGCCGGGTGTCCGCGGCGGCCGGGCGGCGTGGTGCAGGTCGGCCACCGCGGCGGAGATCCGGTCGTGCACGTCCTGCCACACGTCCGGGTCGACCCAGAACTCGGCGTCCGCAACGAGGTTGTGCTCGGCACTCATGAAGTCGGCCGACCGCCGGCGCAGCTCACCGGCGAACGCCTCGAGCACCAGCCGGCGGTCGTCGGTCCCCGGGCGGCCTTCGCGCTCGGGCGGAAAGTCCCGGCGTAGCTGCCTGTCGATGTCGTACCGGTAGCGCTTCGCCATCCCGCCCCGGATCCGCTCCTCGCCGGCCACCTCGATGGTGCCGGTGTGCAGCAGCGCCCGCAGGTGGTAGCTCGCGTTGGCGTGGGTGAGATCGAGCTCCCGCGCGACGTCGGCCGCGGTGAGCTCGGCGCTGGTGAGCAGGGACAGGATGCGGATCCGTACCGGATGCGCCAGCGCCCGCAACTGCGCCTTCTCCTCCTCCAAAGACATGTTGGGGAGTCTAGACCGCCAAAGACTTGTTGGGTAGTGATGCCGTGCGGCGAAGCGAACCGGACTTCGCTAGGGTTACCGGCGGGTAAGTCCTCGCGCTTCTGGAAAGGTCCACCGATGACTGACTTCAACCCCGAAACGCTCGCCTCCATCGGCCCGAAGGAGTTCGCGCAACTGGTCAAGACGACCCCGGACGCGACCCTGGCCGCGGTGATGACGGGTGACAGCCGCGGCAAGATCCTCGATGAGGTGTTCGACCGGATGCCCACCCTGTTCCGGGCCGACCGGGCCGGCTCCACGCAGGCGGTCATCCACTGGATCATCACCGGCGGCGCGGGCGGCAACTCGGACACCTACGAAACGGTGATCGAGAACGGTACCTGCACGGTCACCAGCCAGCCGGCCCGCGACCCCAAGCTCGCCATGACCATGGACCCGGTGACGTTCCTCAAGGTGGTGTCCGGCGACGGCAACCCGATGATGATGTTCATGACCGGCAAGATCAAAGCCAAGGGTGACCTCGGCCTGGCCGCTCAGGTCGCCAAGCTGTTCGACATTCCGCGCTAGCTGGTCGTCGCCCTGCTAGCTGGTCGTCGCTGCGCTCCTCCGGCATTGCGCCCCGGGGAGCCGCTGTTCTGCGGTCGCCGGACCTCGCGGCCAGCCGCATTTGGTCCGGCGACCGCAGAACAGCGACGGGCGAAATGCGACTCTGGTTGCGCTCACCCCCCGGTTAAGCCCGGATCCTTCCTTCGGCGGCGGCGAGCGCGATGTCGCGGCGGTGCTGGGAACCGTCCAGGGTGACGCCGTCGAGCAGGGCGTAGGCGGCCTCGCGGGCAGCGGACAGGTCAGGGCCGGTGGCGGTCACGCTGAGCACCCGGCCGCCGGCTGACACCAGGGCGCCGTCGGGGCGGCGGGCGGTGCCGGCGTGGATCACGCCGGGCCGGTCCGCTCCGGTGATGACGTCTCCGGTGCGCGGAGTGCCTGGGTAGTTCCGGCTCGCCACCACGACCGTCACCGCCGCGCCCGGGTGCCAGCTCAGCGGCGGGTGGGCGGCCAGCTCACCGGTGGCGGCGGCGTGCAGCAGGCCGGCCAGCGGCGTGGCCAGCAGAGCCAGCACGACCTGGGTTTCCGGATCGCCGAACCGGGCGTTGAACTCGATCACCTTCGGGCCGTCGGCGGTCAGCACCAGGCCGACGTAGAGCAGGCCGGCGAACGGCGTACCCCGGCGGCGCATCTCGGCCAGCGTCGGCTCCACCGTCTCGGCCATCACCCGCTCGACCAGGTCGTCCGGCGCCCAGGGCAGCGGCGCGTACGCACCCATCCCGCCGGTGTTCGGCCCCTGGTCGCCGTCGCCGATCCGCTTGAAGTCCTGGGCCGGCATCAACGGCAGCGCCGCGGTGCCATCGGTGACCACGAACAGGGACACCTCGGGGCCGGACAGGTAGTCCTCGATCACCACCCGCTCGCAACGCGCGGCGTGCGCCAGCGCGGCGTCGTACGAGTCGGTCACCACCACGCCCTTGCCGGCCGCCAGACCGTCGTACTTCACCACGTACGGCGGCCCGAACGTGTCCAGCGCCCGCCGGACCTCCGCCTCGGTGGTGGCCGCGAACGACCGCGCGGTCGGTACGCCGGCCGCCGCCATCACCTCCTTGGCGAACGCCTTGGACCCCTCCAGCCGCGCGGCCGCCGCGGACGGGCCGAAACAGGCGATGCCCTTGGCGCGCACCGCGTCGGCGACACCGGCGACCAGCGGGGCCTCCGGTCCGATCACGACCAGGTCGGCGGACAGCTCGACGGCCAGCGCAGCCACCGCCGCCGGATCGGTGGCCGTGACGTCGCGCAACTCGGCGACCTGGGCGATGCCCGGGTTGCCGGGCGCGGCGATCAGCCGGTCGACGGACGGGTCGGCGGCCAGACCGACGGCCAGGGCGTGCTCGCGCCCGCCGGAGCCGAGAAGAAGAACGCGCACGTCGGACGATCCTAGCTTCGCGTAAACTTCGGCAGTACCCGGGCACTCTCCCGCGTACGAGGAGTACACGGAAGGCGTCAAGACAAGTGCCAGTAATCGTGTTGGTCGGTGCCCAGTGGGGCGACGAGGGCAAGGGCAAGGCCACCGACCTGCTGGGCGACCGGATCGACTACGTGGTCAAGTTCAACGGCGGCAACAACGCCGGCCACACGGTGGTCATCGACGGTGAGAAGTACGCGCTGCACCTGCTGCCCAGCGGCATCCTGACGCCCGGTGTCACGCCGGTGATCGGCAACGGCGTGGTGATCGACCTGTCGGTGCTGTTCCAGGAGATCGACGGCCTGCAGGCGCGCGGCCTGGACACGTCCCGGCTGCGGATCAGCGCCAACGCCCACGTGATCCCGTCGTACAACCGCTCGCTCGACAAGGTGGCCGAACGCTTCCTGGGCGCCCGCCGGATCGGCACCACCGGGCGGGGCATCGGCCCGACGTACGCCGACAAGATGAACCGCATCGGCATCCGGGTGCAGGACCTGTTCGACGAGTCCATCCTGCGGCAGAAGGTGGAGGCGGCACTCTCCTTCAAGACCCAGGTGCTGACCAAGATCTACAACCGCACCGCGATCAAGCCGGACGAGGTGATCGGCGAGCTGTTGTCGTACGTCGATCGGCTGCGTCCGATGGTGGCCGACACCGCTCTCGAGCTGGCCCAGGGTCTGGACGCCGGCAAGGTGGTGCTCTGCGAGGCCGGCCAGGCCACGTTCCTCGACGTCGACCACGGCACCTACCCCTTCGTGACCAGCTCGAACGCGACCGCGGGCGGGGCGTGCACCGGGGCCGGCATCCCGCCCACCCGGATCGACCGGGTGATCGCGGTGCTCAAGGCGTTCACCAGCCGGGTCGGTGAGGGTCCGTTCCCGACCGAACTGCACGACAAGTTCGGCGACTACCTGCGTGAGGTGGGCCAGGAGTACGGCACCACGACCGGCCGCCCGCGCCGGATCGGCTGGCTCGACCTGGTGATGGCCCGGTATGCGCAGCGGATCAACGGAGTCACCGACTTCGCCCTGACCAAACTAGACAATTACGGCGAGCTGGAAGAGATTCCGGTGTGCGTCGCGTACGAGGTGAACGGCGTCCGCCACGACGAGATGCCGATCAGCCAGTCCGACTTCCACCACGCGGTGCCGGTGTACGAGACGCTGCCCGGCTGGAAGACGCCGATCACCGGCTGCCGCAGCTTCGCCGACCTGCCCAAGGACGCGCAGCGGTTCGTCGAGTTCGTCGAGGACCGGATCGGCGCGCGGATCTCCATCGTCGGTGTGGGGCCGGGCCGCGAGGCGGTCATCGAGCGGCATGCGGTGCTCTGATGTACGACGTTCTCCTGCTCGGCCTGGCCGAGGGCGGCGGCTGCGGATCGGCCTGCGATGGGTGCGAGACCGCCTGCTCACCCCGTACGCCGGTGTTGGCCTGCGCGGACGCCCTGCGCAGCGCCGGCGCCCGGGTGGAGACCGTGATGGCCGGCTCGGACGCGGAGATCGACGCGGTGGCCGCCCGGTTCGACGGTGATCCGCGCCCGGACGGCCTGACCTGGCCGGGTTCGGGATCCAAGCTCCGGCTGGTGGTCGCGGCCGCCGCCAATGGTCAGGTGCGCGCCGTGCTGCGGCGGTTCGTCCGGCGGTTCGCGCCACCGCCCAGCAAACGGCCGGCCGACCTGGCCGCCGACCGTACCGTGCCGGACCTGCCGCCGATCGCCATCCTGCCGCTGGACCGGTCGTCCACCACCGACCTCGCGGCCCAGCTGGGGTTGCCCCGCACGCCCGCCGAGGTCGCCGCGGCCGTGCTCGGTGACCGGGTGCGGCGGCTCGACCTGCTCCGCAACGACGGCGGATCGGTCACCGTGGACGGTGCGCTGATCGGCGGTGCCGACGCCCAAGGCCGGGCGGTGCCGTGGCGCGGCCGGGTCGAGATCGACGACGCGGTGCTCACCGACGGCACCGACCCGGTGCTGACCTGCGCGATCGGCAACGCCGGCGGGTACGCCAGCTTCGACGGCCTGCCGCTGCTCGCCGATGGCGATCCGGCGGACGGGCGGGTCGAGGTCGCGGTGGCGGTTCCGGTGGTGGTGCGCAAGGCGTTCCGGCCAGCGCGGGTACGGGTGGAGGTGCGTCGCGCGCGCGGCCGCGCGGTGGCGGTCCTGCCCCGCGACGGCGATCTGCCGTACCTGGACGACGGCGTGAGCGGCACGCTCAACCGCAAGCTATCGTGGTGGATCGAGCCCGGCGCCTGGGCGGTGTACGCACGCTGACGCGTTGTGCGAGTCTGAACTAGCGCGCAGGCAGCGCGGTACAGATAGGTATCGACGTCGTTGGACGGGAGGTCGCATCCGTGGAGGACGAGCACGCCGATCGCGTTCACGTCCCGGGCACGAAATCCACGCCGCCTGCCCGCGACGTCGAGCCGTTCTGGCCTCCGGAGGAGCTGGACGCTCCGGTCCACGGTGGCCGTCCGGTACCGCACGGTGCACCCCCGGCAGTGCCGATCCGGCCGTCACCGCCGGACGCCGATCCGGGCCTGTACCGGCCCGCCGACCGCCTGGTCGTGCCGCCACCGTCGCCGCGCAGCACGCCGGATCCGCGGACGGCGCCGGATCCGCGCACCCGGCCGGACCCGCGCACCGCGCCGGTTCAACCTTCCACGCCGACCCAGCGCACGGCGCCGGTCGAGGCGTCCGCGCCGATCCAGCCGTCGGCTGACCCGCCGACGCAGGCCTGGCCCAACATCGCTCCGCGCTCGGCCACTCCCGCCCCGGCTCCCGCCGCACCTCCGCCCGTCGACGATGACGCGTCGGCGGCCGCCGCTCGGGTGGTGCGCGACTCGCCGTGGGCGCAGCCGCCGCAGCGTCCAGGAACGCAGCGCCCAGCGGCCCAGCGCCAAGCATCCGCCGGCCAGGCCCCCCACGCCCCGGCGTCCCACGCCCCGGCGTCCCACGCCCCGGCGCCCCACGGCGCGACGCCCCACGGCCCGACGCCCCACGGCCCGACGCCCCACGGCCCCGCACCACACAGCCCAGCGACCCACGGCCCGGTCGCACCGGGGCAACCGCCGCCGGGCCGACCGTCCAGCGCCACCAACGCGGTGAACGCCGCCGGCCCCAACCAGCCGGACGTCGCGCACCAGACCACGTACTACCCGACCGTGACGCCGCCCCGAAGCCCGGAGAACGGTGGTACCCCACACAACGGGGACGGTCCGGTGTACCGCCCCGAACCGCGGCCGAACGGACAAACCCCAGCCGCGCCGTCCGGGCCGACAGCGCCGCCCGCGCAAGCCGCACCACCCCGGCCCACCCCGCCCGGCCCGTTCCCGCCGGCGATGAACCTGCCCCCGCCGTCGAAGGATCCCTACCAGCAGGTGCCCTGGGTGTCCGACGGCACCCCGACCGCCGAGGAGTTCGCCCGTCGCCGGCTCGCCAGGCCGGCCGAACCGACCGCCACCATGGGCGCCCGCGCACTGCTGCAGAAGGGCACGATGGGCCTGGTCCGGCTGGCGCCCGGCAAGTACGAGCGCGAGTACAAACAGGACGTCGAGATGGTCCGCCGGAACTTCGGTGGGCTGCGCCAGGTGACCGTGGTCAACCCCAAGGGCGGCGCCGGCAAGACGGTGGCCGTACTGCTGCTGGCCATGACGTTCGGGCAGAAGCGCGGCGGTTACGTGCTGGCCTGGGACAACAACGAAACCCAGGGCACCCTCGGCATGCGGGCGCAGCAGGACTTCCATGCCCGTACGGTCCGCGACATGATGCGCGACCTGCACCTGTTCCGCGGTGCGCACGGCCGGGTCGGTGATCTGTCGCAGTACGTGCGCGCGCAGGGCGAGGGCATGTTCGACGTGCTGGCCTCGGACGAGTCGGCGACGGCCGGTGAGATGCTGACCGCCGAGGCGTTCGCCGAGATCCGCGAGATCGTCAGCCGGTTCTACAAGCTGATCTTCGTGGACACCGGCAACAATGTCCGGGCGCAGAACTGGCAGGCGGCGATGGACGCGACCGACCAGTTGATGATCACCATGTCCGCCCGGAACGACTCGGCGGAGACCGCTGCCCGGATGCTGGACCATCTGGAGCAGAGCGGGCGCCAGCGGCTGGTCCGTCAGGCGGTCACCGTGGTCACCATGCCGCCGACCCGCAAGGACATCGACCTGCCGCCGATCCAGCAGCACTTCGCCGCACGGACCCGGGCCGTGCTGCTCGCCCCGTACGAGAAGCTGATCGACTCCGGCGAGCCGATCCGCTACGGGCAGCTGTCGAACAACACGAAGGACGCCTGGCTCAAGATCGCCGCCGCCGTAGCCGAGGGCCTTTAACCGCACCAAAGTCTCACTTCGCCCGGGGCGAACTGCCCGGAGGCGCGGAGCGCCGACCAGCAAACTCAGCCCAGCTAACTCAGCTCGTCCGCGGCCGCCGGGTCGCTGTCGCGGAGGAACTGGGCGCACCGGGCCGCCTCGTCCGACTCGCCGATCGCCGCGGCGGCCAGCGACAGGGTGTGCAGGCAGCGCAGGAAACCCTGGTTGGGGCCGTGCGCCCAGGGCACCGGCCCGTGCCCCTTCCAGCCATTGCGGCGCAGCGCGTCCAGCCCGCGGTGGTAACCGGTGCGGGCGTAGGCGTACGCGGTCACCGGCTGACCGGCGGCCAGCGCGTTGGCGGCCAGCGCGGCCCAGCCCCCGCTGAACGCCGGGAAGCGGGCGGCGACGCTGGCGTACGCCTCATCGGTTCCGGTCTGAGCGGCTTCCGCCAGGGCCTTCTCGGCATCCTCGTCGGCGGGCAGCTTGGTGGCCGGTGGCTCGGGAAGGAGGTTCTGCATGACCCCATTCAACTCGAGCGGCGGCCGCTTTCCCCCTCCGGGTGATCAGTCCCACGCACCGCCGCGGCGGCCTGGCTACCCTACGGGGATGCCCGGCGATCCGTTGCAGCCCGTCCTCGGCGGCCAGATCCCGTTCGACGCCACCGCTGGGGAGATCGAGTCCCGGGCCGAGCTGAACTCGCACCTGGCCGCGGGAACGCTGGCCGACCTGGTCGTGCTGGGGCTCCGGCTGGATCTCGATCCGCCCGATCTGACCGGCGTGGACGTGCGCAACACGCTGTTCATCGGCTGCAAGCTGGCCTGCGCCGAGGCGGAGCTCGATCTGATCCGGCGGGGCGCGCACGTGATCCCGCCGTTCGACGCCCGGCCCTATCCCACCCATCCGGCCATCCTCTACACGCCCGAGGACCTGTCCGCCGGCTTCGACGCGGCCGGGTTCGCCGGCATGTACGACACCCGGGTGTGGGATCACTTCCGGGCACACGGCGGCGCCACCCCGGACATCCGGGAGGCCATCGCGCAGCGGCTGCACGACGCCGGCATCGACAACGCGCTGGGCAAGGCGCTCGCCGCGTGGGTCGGAGTGCACGGAGGCAGCCCGGTCGGGATCATGGGCGGGCACGCCGTACCGCGCGGCTCCGAGCCGTATCGCACCGCCGCCGAGCTGGCCTGGCGGCTGGCCGGTGATCGGCGGCTGATCGTGACCGGCGGCGGGCCGGGGGTGATGGAGGCGGCGAACCTGGGCGCCTACTTCTCCGCCCGACCGGACACCGAGCTGACCGCGGCGATCGACACGTTGGCGGCGGCGCCGGACTTCCTGGACCACGATCCGTACACTGCCGCGGCGATCAGCGTGCGGCGGACGTACCCCGCGCCGCCGGCCGCGGTGCGGGACGTGGCCGGTCGGCTGGCGCTGGGTGGACTGGCGCTGCCCACCTGGCTGTACGGGCACGAGCCGGCCAACCTGTTCGCCGGCCAGATCGGCAAATACTTCTCGAACGCCGTGCGGGAGGACTCCATCCTGCGACTGTCCCGGGGCGGGATCGTGTTCGCGCCCGGCTGGGCCGGCACGGTGCAGGAGATCTTCCAGGCCGCGACCAAGACCTTCTACCGGACCGACGGCCCGTCCGGCGCGTTCGTTTTCCTGGGTGTGCAGCACTGGTCCGCGTTGCCGGTGGAGGCGCTGCTGCAACCATTGCTGGCCCGCTCCCCGCACGGCGACCAGTCCGACCTGGTGGTGGTCACCGACTCGATCGACGAGGCGGTGGCGGCGCTGAGCACGAGCGGCGGCACCGGCATCGGGACTGATGGCGGGACCCGGGGCGATGGCAGCAGTGGCGGCTGGAGCGACAGTGGTGGCGGCGGGGACGGCGGCGGGGACGGCAGCTGAGGTACGGGGTGGCCGGCGCGGTGATCCGGCGGCGACGATCAAGCCACGTGGACGCGACGCCAGCTGTGCACCGGCAGGTCGATCTCCGGTACGTCGGTGAGCCCGTTCTCGTCCATGGCGTTGTAGACCGCCAGGCGCGCCCCGGTGAACAGGAACTCGACCGCGTGCAGGATCCGGGGTCGCCACTCGGCCGTCGTGACCAACTCGATGATGTTGACCGCGCGCAACGGCCGGCCGCGCGCGTTGCGCAGGGCGGCGTGCGGATCCGGCCGCCAGTCGAAGTGCTCGTACCAGTCGATCGGCACACCGATGTCGATCTGGTCCCAGGTGATCGCACACTCGTCGAACTTGCGGTGGCTGACCTCCACCCGGGTGATGCCGAAGTCGAGAATGACCGGGCCGTCGGCGAACCAGCCGCGCTCGGCGACGTCCCACATCAACCACCCGGCATGCAGCCGGCGGCCGATGATCCGAGCGAACCGGTGCCGGTGGACGGCGGCGACGGCTTCGGCGTCGTACTGCCAAACGGGCTCATAGCCGTCGATACCTAGCACGATCACCCCGCACCGTCGGAGAAGAGGACGATCGTACCTACCCGGACGGCCGGCCTCCCACCATGGAGACCGGCGGTCCGCGGACGATTACTTCGACAGGGTGGTGCCGGTGGAGCGCAGGTGCTCGCAGGCCTCGACGACCCGCTTCGCCATGCCGGCCTCGGCCAGCTTGCCCCAGGCCCGGGGGTCGTACGCCTTCTTGTTGCCCACCTCGCCGTCGACCTTGAGGACGCCGTCGTAGTTGCGGAACATGTGGTCCGCGGTGGGACGGGTGAACGCGTACTGCGTGTCGGTGTCGATGTTCATCTTCACCACGCCGTAGTCCAGCGCCGCCCGGATCTCCTCCAGGAGCGAGCCGGAGCCGCCGTGGAAGACCAGGTCGAACGGCTTCTCCTTGCCGTACTTGGCGCCCACCGCCTCCTGGATCTCCTTGAGGATCTCCGGCCGCAGCTTGACGTTGCCGGGCTTGTAGACGCCGTGCACGTTGCCGAAGGTCAGTGCGGTCAGGTAGCGGCCCTTGTCGCCCACCCCCAGCGCGGCGGCGGTGGCCAGGCCGTCCTCGACCGTCGAGTAGAGCTTGTCGTCGTTCGCACCGACGATGCCGTCCTCCTCGCCGCCCACCACGCCGACCTCGATCTCCAGCACGATGTGCGCGGCCGCGGCCTGGGCGAGCAGCTCCTCGGCGATCTGCAGGTTCTCCTCCAGCGGCACGGCCGAGCCGTCCCACATGTGCGACTGGAACAGCGGCGGCTTGCCGTTGTCCACCCGCTCCTTGGAGATGGCCAGCAGCGGCCGGACGTAGCCGTCCAGCTTGTTCTTCTGGCAGTGGGCGGTGTGCAGCGCGATGTTCACCGGGTAGTGCTTGGCCACCTCGACGGCGAACTCGGCGAGGGCCACCGCACCGGTGACCATGTTCTTCACGGTCGGCCCGGAGGCGTACTCGGCTCCGCCGGTGGAGATCTGGACGATGCCGTCGCTGCCGGCCTCGGCGAAGCCCTGCAGGGCCGCGTTGAGGGTCTGCGAAGACGTGACGTTGA
The DNA here is from genome assembly GCA_035685405.1 of Actinoplanes sp. Classification (GTDB taxonomy): domain Bacteria; phylum Actinomycetota; class Actinomycetes; order Mycobacteriales; family Micromonosporaceae; genus Actinoplanes. The sequence goes on from DASSAL010000215.1 coordinate 13,273, forward strand.
TCGCGGGGTACGCGAACGCGCCGGCCTTGGCGCGGTCGAGCATCTCGCGGTAGACCTCAGGGGACGCGATGGGCATCAGACAAGCTCCTTGATCTTCCGTACGACTTCCGGGGGCAGGACCGCGCTGTCCCCCACCCAGGGAGTATTCCGCAGCGCATCGGCCGGATGGAAATCGCCCCGTTTAGCTTCCGCTGTCCGCGGGGATCGTGCACCGTTCAAGGCCTACCGTGAAAGGTGCAGGAGGGAGCCGACGATGACCCGACCCGAGGATCTCGACATGGAAGCTCCGGAAGCCGACGCCGCCGAGCAGGCCACGCTGGCCGAGCCCGACGACGAGCAGCCGGGGGCCAGCTACGGATCGGTGGGTCTGGAGACCCCCGAGTGGGACGCGCAGGAACAGGCGATGCCGGTGCCCGTCGACGACGACTACCGGTGATCCTGATCGCCGCGCGGTCACAGCTTTCGTACAGCTTGCGCGGTGACGCCGGCCGGTACCCTGGCTCCTCGTGGATACCCGTGCGCTGACCGAGCACCTGGCCCTGAACCCGCTCGACCCGAAGGACCTGGTGCAGACCTTCGGGCTCTACGGCGTGTGGGCGATCCTCTTCGCGGAAACCGGACTGTTGATCGGTTTCTTCTTCCCCGGGGACTCGCTGCTCTTCCTGGCCGGCGTGGCCGCGTCACCGGTGGCCGAGTCGATCTTCGGCGACGGTGCCCGGATGTCCCTGGCCGGCCTGCTGATCGGGGCGCCGATCTGTGCGATCGTGGGTGCCCAGTTGGGTCACTTCCTGGGCGCCCGCTACGGCCGCCGGATGTTCGACAAGCCGGACTCCAAGCTGTTCAAGCGCGAGTACGTGGAGAAGGCGGAGTACTACTTCGAGAAGTTCGGCCCGGCCAAGGCAGTGGTGCTGGCCCGGTTCATCCCGATCGTGCGCACGTTCCTCAACCCGGTGGCCGGCACCCTGGGCATGCCGGCCCGCAAGTTCCTGCTCTGGAACGTCGTCGGCGCGATCCTGTGGACCGACGGCATCCTGCTGGTCGGGTACCTGCTGGCCCGGCAGATCTACGACGCCATCGGCGATCAGATCGACCACTACATCCTGCCGGTGGTCGCGCTGATCATCCTGATCTCGGTGCTGCCGATCCTGATCGAGATGGCGCGCGAGCGGAAGGCCAAGAAGCGCGCCGCCGAGGCGGGTCCGGTGACCGCGATCGGCGTCGTGGCCGCGGCCACGGTGGCCGGCATCGCGGAGTCGATCCATGACGAGATCGAG
>DASSAL010000216.1:0-19124 GCA_035685405.1 Actinoplanes sp.
CACCGCGTGGGCCAGCACCGGGGTGGGCAGCGGCCGGGGGAGCAGCAGCGCCGCACGGCCGGCGCCGGTGGCCACCTCGGCGGTCCGTTCGGCGAACTCCCGGGACCCGTGCCGGGCGTCGTACCCGATCACCAGCGGCCCGTCCCCGCCGCGATCGGCGAGCCAGCCGACCAGGCCGGCCGCCGCCCGGGTCACCACCGCGAGGTTCATGCCGTTAGGGCCGGCCCGCAGCCGGCCGCGCAGGCCGGCGGTGCCGAAGGTGAGCGGGCCGGCGAACCGGTCGCGCAGCTCACCCGCGGTGGCCGGCAGCCCGGCGATCAGCGCCCGGATCTCGTCGCGCGCCGCCGGGTCCGGATCATCGGCCAGCCACCGCTCGGCCACCTCGCGAAGCTCGTCGCTCATGCCCCGTGCTTACCACTAACTCACGTTGTAGGTCTTGATCATCTCGTCGAAGATCGGCTTGCTCTCGGCGAACCGGGAGTCCTTGGTGGTCAGGTAGAACGAGTACGCCTTGCCGTTCTCGATCACCGCGCCCCACATCCCGTGCCGCGCGTCCGGACCGGTGCCGCAGGTGTACTCCAGCACCGCGCCGTCGCGGCCGGCGATCGTGCGCGTCTCCAACCCCACCCGGTCGTACGGCTTCGGGCAGCTGGTCGACCGCTTCTCCAGGCCGTCCTCGGCCACGGTGAGGAACTTCTCCGGCGTCGCCCGGGACGACTCCACCAGGATCCGCACCTTGCGCTGCTTGTCGTCCGGGTCGACATAGTCCACCCAGACGCCGGACTCGTTGCGGGTCCAGTCCTTCGGCACGTTCACCGTGATGCCGCGCTCGGCGTACGTCTGGGTCGGGAAGGCCGCCGCCACCGGGCCCTGGCCGCCCTGATCGGCGGGGCCGGCCGGCGGGGCCGGATCGTCCCCGCCGGTCAGCGCGAACACCAGGACCAGCAGCAGCACCACGGCCAGCGCGCCACCGCCCGCGGCGAGACGCCGCCGGCCGGACCAGCCCCGGACCGTGGTCGCCATCCGCCCGCCGGTGTGCCGGACCGCGTGCACGGCGTCGTCCATCGCGGCCCGCCGGCGGGCCGCCGGGCTGTGCACCACCGTGCCCGGCATCGGATCACGGGCCGCCCGGGCGCCGTCCCACGCTTCGCGTGGCGGAACCAGCGCGGTGGTGTCCCCGCCGGCCGCGGACTCCCCGGGCTTACTGATTTTGGCCAGGTGACCGCTCAGTGAGTCACCCGGCGCGAGCATGGCCCGGCCGCCGACCTGCCCGGTCGGCTGGTTCGGCGGGACGGGCGGAGTCGCGGCCGGCCGCTGACTCGGCACCACCGAGTACGGATCGGTCATCATGTGCGGCGGCGCCTTGCTGGCCAGCGGACCGGCCAGCTGCTGCCGCAGCATGGTGCGGGCGGTCTGCACGTCCAGCCGGCGGGCCGGATCCTTCTCCAGCAGGCCGATCAGCACCGGGTCCAGCGAGCCGGCCCGGACGCTCGGCGTCGGCGGGTCCTCGACCACGGCGTGCATGGTCTCGATCGGGTCGCCCTTGTCGAACGGCGGCCGGCCCTCCACCGCGGTGTAGAGCGTCACGCCCAGCGAGAACAGGTCGCTGGGCGGGCCGAAGTCGCTGCCCATGGCCCGCTCGGGCGAGATGAAGTGGGGCGAGCCGAGCACCATGCCGGGGGTGGTGAGCTGCACGTCGGTGGGCATCCGGGCGACCCCGAAGTCGGTCAGCACGCACCGCCCGTCCGAGCAGATCAGCACGTTCGCCGGCTTCACGTCGCGGTGCAGCACGCCGTGCGCGTGGGCCACCTCGAGCGCGCCCAGCAGGGCGATGCCGATCTTGGCGACCACCCGGGGCGCGACCGGCCCGTCCTCGATCACCATGTCGGCCAAGCTGCGGGCGTCCAGCAGCTCCATCACGATCCACGGCCGGCCGTTCTCGTGCACCACGTCGTAGACCTGGACCACCGCCGGGTGCTGCAACGCGGCGGCCGCCCGGGCCTCACGCATGGTCCGTTCGTACATCGCGTCCCGGTCGCTCGGCGCCAGACCCGGCGGCAGCACCACCTCCTTGATGGCCACGTCGCGGCGCAGCATGGTGTCCGCCGCGCGCCAGACCGTGCCCATGCCACCGTGGCCCACCGCGGCATGGAGGGTGTACCGCCCGCCGATGAGCGTGCCCGGAGCCGCGCGTCCGCTTGCCGGAGTCGTGTTACCACCACTCCACGTCGGAATCTGAGTCACTGGAGATGCCACCGAGGGGGATATAGGGGCCGGACCAACCACGCTATCTTGCCGGTTCGGACCGGTTTACGAAAGTCAGGTACCTTCCGTCACGGATCGCACGCGCACCGTCAGAAACTAGTATCGGAGTCGTGGACGCTGAATCCGGGTTCGAGATCAAACCGGTCTACCTGCCGGACGGTGACGGTTCGGTCGAGCGGCCGGGTGAATTCCCGTACACCCGGGGCGTCTATCCGACCATGTACACCCAGCGGCCCTGGACCATGCGGCAATATGCCGGGTTCGGCACCGCCGCCGAGTCGAACGCCCGCTATCACCAGCTGCTGCGGGCCGGCACGATGGGCCTGTCGGTGGCGTTCGACCTGCCCACCCAGATGGGGTACGACTCGGACGACCCGATCGCGCACGGCGAGGTCGGCAAGGTGGGCGTGGCGATCGACTCGATCGACGACATGCGCCGGCTGTTCGACGGGATCCCGCTGGACCGGGTGTCCACCTCGATGACGATCAACGCGCCCGGGTCGGTGCTGCTCCTGCTGTATCAACTGGTCGCCGAGGAACAGGGCGTGCCGGGCACCGCGCTGAACGGCACGATCCAGAACGACATCCTCAAGGAGTACATCGCCCGCGGCACCTACATCTTCCCGCCCAAACCGTCGCTGCGGCTGGTCGCCGACACCTTCGCGTACTGCCGGTCCGAGATACCGAAGTGGAACACCATTTCGATCTCCGGCTATCACATGGCGGAGGCGGGTGCGACGCCGGCGCAGGAGATCGCCTTCACGCTGGCCAACGGCATCGAGTACGTGCGCGCCGCGATCGACGCCGGCCTGGCGGTGGACGACATCGCGCCCCGGTTGTCGTTCTTCTTCGTGGCCCGCACCACGCTGCTCGAGGAGATCGCCAAGTTCCGGGCGGCCCGGCGGATGTGGGCCCGGATCATGCGCGACGAGTTCGGCGCCCGCGACCCGAAGTCGATGATGCTGCGCTTCCACACCCAGACCGCGGGCGTGCAGCTCACCGCGCAGCAGCCCGAGGTCAACCTGATCCGGGTGGCGATCCAGGCGCTGGGCGCGGTGGCCGGCGGCACCCAGTCACTGCACACCAACGCGTACGACGAGGCGATCGCCCTGCCCACCGAGAAGTCGGCCCGGCTGGCGCTGCGGACCCAGCAGGTGCTCGCGTACGAGACCGGGATGACCGCCACGGTGGATCCGTTCGCCGGCTCGTACGCGATCGAGGCGATGACCGACGAGGTCGAGGCCGTCGCCACCGGCCTGATCGAGCAGGTGTTCGCGTACGGGTCCGCGGTGGACGCGATCGAGCAGGGCTTCCAGAAGGAGCAGATCGAGACGTCCGCGTACCGGATCGCCAACCAGATCGACGCCGGCGAGCGGGTGGTGGTGGGCGTCAACCGGTTCGGCGTCGACGAGGAGGAGGCGTACCAGCCGCTCCGGGTCGACCCGGCGATCGAGGCCGGTCAGGCCGAGCGGCTGGCCGCGTTGCGCGCCGAACGCGACGGGCCCGCCGTCGAGGCTGCGCTCGCCGACCTGGCCAAGACCGCCCAGGGCACGGACAATGTGCTGCCGCTCATGCGGGAGGCGTTGCGGCTGCGTGCCACTGTGGGAGAGGTCTGTCACACCCTGCGCGGGGTTTGGGGCGTCTACCACCCGGTAGAGCGTTTTTGAACCGCGTCACCTCAACGATGCGTTACCAGTTGGGGAGGGCAGAAATCGCCACCACCAGCGGCGTCGTGACTGGCTGCCATCCGATCAATACCCGTTTGACGTTGCACAGCGTCACTGAAATCGGACTAAGCTGTCGCGCGTTCCGAAACCGTTCGTCCTTGTGGAAAGTGACCGAGCCGAAGTGACCAGCGCACTGACCATGCCGGAGGGCCACATGCCGTCGCCGTTCGGCAGCTCAGCCTTTCCGGGCCCGCCGCCCGGTGCCGACCCCCTCCCCGGCCAGCTGGACCGCTGGCTGGCCGCCCGGGGGGCCGAGCTGGTAGCGATTCGCCGGCACCTGCACGCGCACCCCGAGCTTTCCCACGCCGAGTTCGAGACGGCTTCGCTGATCGCCCGGGAGCTGGCCATGGCCGGCCTCGCGCCGGAACTGCTGCCCAAGGGCAACGGCGTGATCTGCGACATCGGCCAACGGGACGGGGAGCAGGGCGACCGGGTGATCGCCTTCCGCGCCGACCTGGACGCGCTGCCGCTGCAGGACACCAAGGAGGTGCCGTACCGGTCCACGGTGCCGAACGTCGCGCACGCCTGCGGGCACGACGTGCACACCACGGTGATGCTCGGCGTCGGCCTGGCGCTGGCCCAGCTCGAGCGGGACGGCGAGCTGCCCGGCCGGGTGCGGCTGATCTTCCAGCCGGCCGAGGAGACGGTGCCGTCCGGCGCTCCCGAGGTGATCTCGTCCGGCGCGCTCAAGGACGTCGCCGGGATTTTCGCGGTGCACTGCTACCCGCAGCTGCCGGTCGGTCTGGTCGGGGTGCGGTCCGGGCCGTTCACCGCGGCGGCCGACACGGTCGAGGTCACGCTCACCGGCCCGGGCGGGCACACCGCCCGGCCGCACATGACCGCCGACCTGGTGCACGCCCTGGGCCGGGTGATCGTGGACGTTCCGGCGCTGCTGGACCGCCGGGTCGACCCGCGGGCCGGGGTCTCGATGGTGTGGGGTGCGGTGCACGCCGGCGAGGCATTCAACGCGATCCCGGGAAGCGGCTACGTCCGCGGCACCGTCCGGATCCTGAACCGGGACGCCTGGCGGGAGGCCCCCGAGCTGATCCCCAAGCTGATCCGCGACGTGGTCGCGGCCACCGGCGCCGAAGCCGACATCCGCTACATCCGCGGTGTCCCGCCGGTGGTCAACGACCGGATGGCCTCCGCCGTGGTGGCCGGTGCCGCCGGTGCGGCGCTGGGCGCCGACCGGGTGGTCGAGGCCGAGGTCAGCATGGGCGGCGAAGACTTCTCGTTCTACCTCGAGCAGGTGCCCGGCGCGATGATCCGGCTCGGCACCGGCATCCCGGGCGACGAGGTCAAACACGACCTGCACCAGAGCAACTTCGACGTGGACGAGCGCAGCATCGGTTACGGCGTCCGCGTCATGGTGCACACCGCCCTCGCCGCCCTCTCCACCGGCGCCTTCTAACCCCCGCCCCGCCCCCGCCCCCCCGTCGCTCCCGTGCGTCGATCTTGGAGTCGTGGTGGGGACTATGAGCTGTTCGCCGGAATTGCCCCCGCCCCAAGTCCTAGATCGCGGGGTTTAGGCGGGCGCGTCGCCGGAGGGGGAGTCGGCGGCGGGGGTGGGGCGGCGGGGGTGGGAGCGGCGGTAGAGGTACAGGGCGGTGGCCAGTGGTAGGGCCAGGGCGATCAGCCAGGGCAACACCGCGCCCAGGACGGTGACCAGCACCGCCAGCGAGGCCAGCAACGCGCTCCAGCCGCCCTGCAGGCCGGCCAGGAAACCGGGCGGGCCGTCGCCCGCGCCGGTGTCGGCCTGCGGGTCGAGCAGCACCGCGGTGATCGTGGACAGTGCGGTCAGGTCGGCCAGCCGGCGCTTCTTGGCCTGCAGCGACGCCAGATCGGACTCCCGGGTGGCCACCTCGCGCTCCAGCATGACCAGGTCGTTCAGCGACTTCGCTTGGGCCAGCAACCGCCGCCCGCTGTCCACCCGCGCCTGCTGCACGGCGATTCGGGCGTCCAGGTCGATGGTCTCCTCGGTGACGTCCTCGGTGCTCAGGCCGCGGGCCTCCTCGGTGCCCAGGCCGGCCAGCTGGTCCACCACCGCGGTGAACTTCTCCGCCGGCACTCGCAGGGTGAGCGAGGCCTGGTCGGCGCCGTCGCCGCTGCTGCGGTTGTCCTGACCGACGAAACCGCCGGCCGCGGTGGCGAAACCGGCCGCCCGGGCGGCGGCCACGGCCACGTTCTCCACCCGTACGGTGATCGACCCGGTGTAAACGATGGCCCGCTGGTCGACGCTGAGGTCCGGTGCCTGCGCGGCCCGATCCTCGCCGGCCGGTGCGGCCGCGTCGCGTTCGGCCGGTGCGGCCGGTTCGGCCACGCCGGCGGCGCTGTCCGACGACGACTGGGCCGCGTCGTCCGACCCGCCGCCGCAGCCGGCCAGCAGGACGCCGGACATCAGGACCGCTGTCGCGAGTTTCGTTGTTCTCTTCGGTGAAACAGGTGTGATACGCATGGCTTCCTCCGATCCCCGTTTCGGTCTGCCACCTCGGACGCGCGGCGAGCGCATCCCGGTTCCGGCAGACTGCGGGGGAAGGGATCACGATTCGGATGCGGAGGAGTCCCGTGCGTGTCACGAAGTTCACGCATTCCTGCCTGCGCCTGGAGGGCGACGGGGTGCTGGTCGTCGACCCCGGCGGATTCAGTGAGCGGGCCGCGCTGACCGGTGCCGACGCCGTCCTGATCACCCACGAGCACCCCGACCACCTGGACGTGGACGCACTGTCCGAGGCGGTGGCCCGGCAACCGGGGCTGCGGGTGTACGCGCACCCGGACGTGCGGCCCAAGCTGACCGCCGTGGCGGACGTGGTGACCGAGGTGGACGCGGGACAGGAGTTCGCCGCCGCCGGTTTCGCGGTGCGGGCGTACGGCGGCCGGCACGCGATCATCTTCCCGGAGATCCCGCAGATCGCGAACCTGGGCTACCTGATCTCCGACGGCCGATCGAACGTGTACCACCCGGGCGACTCGTTCTCCGTCCCGGACGACGCCGAGGTGGAGACGCTGTTCGTGCCGCTCAACGCGCCGTGGTGCAAGCTCGCCGAGTCCATCGAGTTCGCCCGTGCGGTCCGCCCGCAGCGCGCTTTCGCCCTGCACGACGCGTTGCTCACCGACGCCGGCGCGGGCATCTACGACGGTCACCTGCAACGGTTCTCCGGCACCACCTACGCCCGGGTCGCACCGGGCACCACGATCGACTGATGCCCACCGCGACCGACCTGGTGATCCGGCGGATGTACGAGGCGCCGCCGGACGGCTTCGTCGCGGCCCGCGCCGCCGCCATCGCGGACGCCAAGAAGGCCGGCGACAAGGACGCGGTGAAACGGCTGACCGCGCTGCGCAAACCGACCGTGGCGGCGTGGCTGGTCAACCTGCTCGCGTTGCGCCGGCCGGAGCTGATCGATCAGCTCGTGGAGCTGGCCACCGCGCTGCGCACCGCACAGCGCACGCTCCAGGGCGACCAGCTGCGGGAACTGTCCGACCAGCGGCGGCAGATCGTCTCCGCGCTGGTCAGCGAGGCCCGCAAGCTGGCCCTCGCCGAGGACCGGTCGTTGGCGAGCAAGCTGCCGCTGGGCGAGGTGGAGGCCACGCTCACCGCGGCGCTGGCCGAGCCGGATGTTGCCGCGCAGGTGCGCACCGGCCGGTTGATCCGAGCGGCCACGTACGCCGGATTCGGCGAGGTGCCGCGGCCCCGGTTGCGCCTGGTCACCGACGACGAGGCGGCGGACACCGGCGACACCGAAACCAGGGACGAGGACCAGCCCGAAGAGGCGGCGGACGAGGAGGACGGTGCGGAGCCGGCCCGGCCGAGCGCCCGGGAGCGGGCCGCGATGGAGCGCCGCCGCCGGGAGTACGCCGAGCGCCGGCGGGACCTGAATCGCGAGCTGGGCGCCGCACAGGCCGCCGAGTCGCGGGCGGACGACCAGTTGGACCGTGCCGAGACCGCGGAGCGTGATGCAGGTCATGCGGTGGAAGACCTGGACGCGCAACTGGCCGAGCTGGAACGCCGGCGCACCGAGGCGCAGGCCGAGCTGGCCCGGCGCAAGCAGGCGCGACGTGCCGCCGAACGCGACGCCGCGGCCGCCCGCCGCCGGGTCGGGGACGCCGAGGCCGCATTGGAGGACCTCGAAGCGACGGCCCGGGATTGACGGCCATTTCGCAGAATCGGACGAGGAGAGCAGAATCGGGCCGTGACACCGGAACAGGCAGCCGCCACCGCCAAACCGGGACTCGCCAAGCTCGTGGGCGCCTTCGCCGAGTCGCCCCAGACGCTGCGGCGCGCCCGGTTGCTGGGCCTGTCCGGTTGGGCATATCACGTGTCCGCGCGGGCCGGCGCGCTCGGCGACGTCCGTCCCGAGACGGTGACCGCGGCGATCGGCTTCATCGCGCCCGAGGCGGTGACCGACGGGTGGGAGGCGACCGCCAAGACCTCCGAACCGATGGAGGTCGCCACCTGGCACCTGCACGAGTTGTGCCGGTGGGGCAACGACCAGCTCGGCGGCTTCCCCCGCCTCACCCGGCTGCTGGAACTGTCCAAACGGGTGGTGTCCGCCGTGGACGCTGCCGGTCTGACCCTGTTCGCCGCGTGGCGCGCGATGCCGGTGCCGGACCCGGCGCCCGGGGCACAGGCGGCGGTGATGCTGCACCTGCTGCACGAGCACCGGATGGGCGTGCAGGTGATCGCCATCCGGGCCAGTGGACTGACCCCGCTGGAGGCCATTATCGCCGGGCCGGAGGGCGAGACCGGAGCGGTGGCGTTCGGCTGGCAACCGCCGTACCCGCCGGCCGGGCCGCTGATCCGCCGTCTCATGTGGGCGGAGTCGGTGGCCGACGCCTTGGCCGGTCAGGCGTACGGGCAGCTCGACCGGGAGGAGCGGGTCGAGCTCTGCGGCCTGCTCGAGTCGCTGAGCCACCGGCTGAGCCGGTAATTCGATGTCCGGCGCCAAGCCGGATGTGATCGGATGCCCGCATGACCGCACTTCCCGACGGCTGGCGGCTGCGCCGGCCGACGCTCGATGACGTGGCCGAGATCCTCAAGCTGGTGCACGCGAGCGACGTGGCCTCGGTGGGCGCACCGGATTTCACCGCCGACGAAGTGCGGGAGATGCTGACCGCCCCCAACACCGACATGTCCGAGGACTGCTGGGTGATGCTCGCAGCCGACGGCGTGATCGTCGGGTGGGCCTATCCCCACAACGAGACCGGCGGCGATCGGGACTTCATCGAGGTGTACGTCTGGCCGGAGCGCGGCGTCCCGGCGATTCGCCCGTTGCTGGCGCTGATGCTGGAACGGGCGGCCGTGCGTGCGGCCCGGTTCGGTCATGATCCATACCAGGTGCGCGCCGGTGCCATCCCGACCGAGGCGCCCTGGATCGCCGCGCTCACCGATGCCGGGTTCCGGTTCGTCAAGCAGCACGCGCGCATGACCATGTCGTTGGCCGGCACCGCGGCCACGCCACCGGCGCCGGCGTCCGGGATCACGGTCCGCCCGGTGCGCCACACCGACGACGCCGAGATGCGCCGGTTCCACGCCACCATCGAGGAGGCGTTCCGGGACACCGACCACCTGGCCACCGACTACCCCACCTGGCGCGCCCAGATCGCCGGGGAGAGCACGGTGGCCTGGGACGAGTGGCTGGTCGGCGAGGTCGACGGAAAGTGGGCCGGCGTGCTGCGGTCCTCGGACACCGGCGCCGAGGGCAACGGTGGCTGGGTCAAGGCGCTCGCCGTGCTCCGCCCGTACCGTCGCCGGGGTGTGGGCGAGGCGCTGTTGCGGCACGCTTTCGCAATCTATGCGGCCAAGGGCCGCACCGAGGCCGGACTGGGCGTCGACATGGCCAACCCGACCCAGGCCGCGCGGCTCTATCGGGCGGTCGGCATGCATCCGCTCTACCAGGCCAACATCTACCAGCGCGAGGTGCGCGCCGAGCCGACCCGCGGCGGAACGCCCAAGGAGAAAACCTCAGAGCTCGGGTGACGACGTCCGGGTGGGGCGCTGCCGGAGTTCGGACACGTAGTCGTCCGGCGCGCCCGCCTTCTCCGCGGCGTTGGCGATCTCGGACAGATACCAGGCCGTCGGCAGGCCGCCCTCGTACCCGTCGAAGACGTAGACCCAGGCGCTGAACTCGCCCTCGAGTGTCACCACCCGCACGGTGAGCTTCTGGTACGCCCCCGCGCTCACGCCCTCCACCTCATCGAGCTGGGCCGCGTCCCACGGGTGCACGTCGTAGACCGACACGAAGACCCGGTCGCCGGGTGACTCCACGATCGTGGTGACCGCACCCTCCCAGCCCATCTGGCCCTCGCCGGCGAAGGTCAGCCGCCAGCCTTCGATCCACCCCACGCCGACCATGGGCGAGTGCGGGCAGTAGGCCCGCATCCGGGCGGGGTCCAAGTTTGAGCCGTACGCGGCGTAATGACGCACGGCGATGACGATAACCGCACGGCGGGGTGGGGGAGAATACGAGGGGTGCGTGTCGGCACGCTTGCGACGTAAGTCATGGCGATCGGGTGGAAATGGGGACAGTGTGAGCCGGATTGTGATCATCGGCGGCGGCCCGGGCGGCTACGAGGCGGCGCTGGTGGCTGCCCAGCTCGATGCGGAGGTCACGCTGGTCGAGGCGGACGGTGCCGGCGGTGCGTGTGTGCTGTCCGACTGTGTCCCCTCCAAGACCTTCATCGCCAGCTCGGACGTCGTCACCGGATACCGGCACAACGAGGCCTTCGGCATCCGGTCGGCCGGGCTGGAGGGCGTCGAGGTGGATGCGGTCGCGGTCAACGGCCGGGTGAAGAAGCTGGCGCAGGCCCAGTCCGGCGACATCCAGACCAAGCTGATCAAGGCGGGTGTGGACGTGGTGCACGGGCGCGCCCGGCTGGGCGAGGACACTCTCGGGCACACCCACCAGGTGCTGATCACCCCCCACGGCGGCGAGACCTACGCGGTGGATGCCGGCACCGTGCTGGTGGCCACCGGTGCCACCCCGCGGGTGCTGCCGACCGCGGTGCCCGACGGTGAGCGGATTCTCGACTGGCGGCAGGTGTACGACCTGACCGAACTGCCCGAGCACCTGATCGTGGTGGGTTCCGGGGTCACCGGCGCCGAGTTCGCCAGCGCCTACCTGGCCATGGGCGTGCGCGTCACGCTGGTGTCCAGCCGTGACCGGGTGATGCCGCACGAGGACGCGGACGCCGCGATGGCCATCGAGCGGGTGTTCCGCGAGCGCGGCATGACCATCCTCAACCAGTCGCGCGCCGCGTCGGTGGAGCGGACCGGCGACGGCGTGCGGGTGACCCTGTCCGACGGCCGGGCCGTCGACGGGTCGCACGCGCTGATGGCGGTCGGCGCCGTCCCCAACACCGCCGAGCTGGGCCTGCGCGAGTACGGCGTGGACGTCGCAGACGGCGGTTACATCACCGTCGACCGGGTCTCCCGCACCAACGTGCCGGGCATCTACGCGGCCGGTGACTGCACCGGGGTGCTGTTACTGGCCAGCGTGGCGGCCATGCAGGGCCGGATCGCAATCTGGCACGCGATGGGCGAGGCGGTCGCCCCGCTGCGGCTGCGCACCGTCTCGGCGAACGTCTTCACCGACCCGGAACTGGCCACCGTCGGTGTGTCACAGAACGAGATGGACGCCGGAAAGGTGCCCGGCCGGCAGGTGATGCTGCCGCTGACCGGCAACGCCCGGGCCAAGATGGCCGGTCTGCGGGACGGGTTCGTGAAGCTGTTCTGCCGCCCGGCCACGGGTCAGATCATCGGCGGTGTGGTGGTCGCGCCCAAGGCCAGCGAGTTGATCCTGCCGATCACCATGGCGGTGGAGAACAACCTGACGGTGGATCAGCTGGCGCACACCATCACGATCTACCCGTCGCTGTCCGGGTCGATCGCGGAGGCGGCCCGCCAGCTGATGCTGCACGAGCTCCAGTAGTGGCCGGGCCGGTGTCCGCGGCGTCGCCGGCGCTGACCGCCGCCTCGTCCGCCTCCTTGCGCCCGCCGAACAGGGCCAGGATCCAGCCGGAGGTGCCGAAGATCACCGCCGCGGTGGCCGCGATCGCGAACAGCCGCCACGCGGACTGGGTGATCGCGGTGCCGCCCACGTGCCCGACCAGTCCGCCGTACGTGGCCCAGGCCAGGGCGGCGCCACCGTCGTACGTCACGAACAGCTTGATCGGGTATCGGTTGCGGCCGGCGTGGTAGCCGGCGGCCATCCGGCCGCCCGGTACGAACCGGCAGAGCAGCAGCACCAGCGGGCCGGGCCGGCGCAGGCCGCGAGTGAAGCGCTCGGCCGCCCGGCGGGTCTTGGACGGGCCCTGATCCGGGTCGTCCTGCTTGGGTGCGAAGCGCCGGCGCAGGGCCGCCAGCCGACTGCTCAGCCACGGGTTACCGACCTGACCGGCGGTGGTCCGGCCGAGCACGAACCCGATCGAGTCACCGAGGAACATGCCGAGCGCACCGACCGCGATCACCAGCGGCAGATCCAGACCGCCGTACACCGTCAAGGCACCGGAAGTGATCATCAGGGCCTGAATCGGCACCACCGGCACCATGGCGTCGACGACCAGGAACGCGAAGAGCGCAAGGTAGATCCACGCCGGTGTTGCCAGTGCGGTCAACAGGTCGGTCATCGGTGTGGAATCCTTGCGGCTGGTGGGCTCACGCCATTGAAGCGTGAACACCCTGTGACGGAGCTGAGATCTCAGCATGCGCCCGAGGCGGTCGAAGTAATCGTGACGCCCACCACGCTACGTGTCGGGTGGCGCGATCGGCGTCATCAGCGAGCGGTCTCTGCCAGTGTCGCGCAGCTTGGCCACCTCGGCAGCCATATTTCTGTTCCGGCGTACCGTGAAGGGGTGCGGACACCCCGGTCCCCGGTTTCCGAGGTCACGCGCCGGGCCGTCGATAGGTCCCGTATCGGCGGCCCGATCTTCGGCAGCGACGCTAGTCGATCTGGCAGATCACGGTGCCGGCGGTGACCGTGGCGCCGACCTCGACGGACAGGCTGGACACGGTGCCGGCCTTGTGCGCCGGCAGCGGCTGCTCCATCTTCATCGCCTCGATCACCACGATCGGATCGCCGGCCACGACCTCGTCGCCGTCCTGCACGGCCACCTTGACGATGGTGCCCTGCATCGGGGCGGTGAGCGCGGCGGCACCGCCACCGGAGGCTGCGGCCTCGCGGGAGCCGGTACGCCTGCTCGACGGACGTGACGCTGCGGTGCGCGTACCGCTGAAAAAGGTCTTGGGCAGACTCACCTCGAGCCGCTTGCCGCCCACCTCGACCACGACGGTCTCGCGCTCGTCCGCCTCGTCGCCGGATGCCGCCGCGGCCTGGAACGGATCGACGCCGCCCGCCCACTCGGTCTCGATCCAGCGGGTGTGCACGCTGAACTCGTCGGTGAAGGCGGGATCGCGGACCACCGCGCGGTGGAACGGCAGCACGGTTGCGATGCCCTCGACCACCGTCTCGTCCAGCACCCGGCGGGACCGCTCGATCGCCTCCGCGCGGGTCGAGCCGGTCACGATGATCTTGGCGAGCAGGGAGTCGAAATTCCCGCCGATCACGCTGCCCTTCTCGACACCGGCGTCCACCCGTACGCCCGGTCCGGACGGAAAACGCAGGGCGGTGACCGTGCCCGGCGCCGGTAGGAAATTGCGGCCCGGGTCCTCGCCGTTGATCCGGAACTCGATCGAGTGCCCGCGCGGCGCCGGATCCTCGGTCAGGCTGAGCGGTTCGCCGGCGGCGATCTGGAACTGCGCGCGCACCAGGTCGATGCCGGCGGTCTCCTCGCTCACCGGGTGTTCCACCTGCAGCCGGGTGTTGACCTCGAGGAACGAGATGGTCCCGTCCTGGCCCACCAGGTATTCCACCGTGCCGGCGCCGTGATCGCCGGCCTCCCGGCAGATCGCCTTGGCGCTCCGGTGGATCTGCGCCCGTTGCTCCTCGGTGAGGAACGGCGCCGGCGCCTCCTCGACCAGTTTCTGGTGGCGACGCTGCAGCGAGCAGTCCCGGGTGCCGACCACCACCACGGTGCCGTGGGTGTCGGCCAGCACCTGCGCCTCGACATGCCGCGGCCGGTCGAGGTAGCGCTCGACGAAACACTCACCCCGGCCGAACGCGGCCACCGCCTCGCGGGTGGCCGACTCGAACAACGCCGGGATCTCCTCGGGCGTGCGGGCCACCTTGAGCCCGCGCCCGCCGCCGCCGAACGCCGCCTTGATCGCCACCGGCAGGCCGTGCTGCCGGGCGAACGCCACGATCTCGTCCGCGTCGGCGACCGGTTCGCTGGTGCCGGGCACCAGCGGCGCGCCGGCCCGCTGGGCGATGTGCCGGGCGGTCACCGAGTCGCCGAGGTCGCGGAGCGCGGCCGGCGTCGGGCCGATCCAGATCAGCCCGGCGTCCAGCACCGCCTGGGCGAAGTCGGCGTTCTCCGACAGGAAGCCGTAGCCCGGGTGCACAGCGTCGGCGCCGCTGCGCTTCGCCACGTCGAGAAGCTTGTCGATGTGCAGGTAGGAGTCCGCGGCGGTGCTGCCGGACAGGGCGTACGCCTCGTCGGCGAGCCGCGCGTGCGGTGCGTCCCGGTCCGGATCGGCATACACCGCAACGCTGGCCAGCCCGGCGTCCCGGCAGGCCCGGATCACCCGGACGGCGATCTCGGCACGGTTGGCGATCAATACCTTGCGCACGGCCTGAGCGTAACTCAGTCAACTTTGGCTATTACGCTTTCCCTATGTCCGCGACCCGCATGATGATCCTCGGCCTGGTGCAGTGGTTGCAGCCGGTGCACGGTTACGACGTACGCCGGGAACTGCTCAGCTGGAACGCCGACAAATGGGCCAACGTGCAGCCCGGCTCGATCTATCACGCCTTGCGCAAGCTGGCCGACGAGGGCCTGCTCCGGGAGGTGGCCACCGAGCAGGTCGGCGCCCGGCCGGCCCGCACCACGTACGAGATCACCGAGAAGGGCGCCCGCGAGTTCCAGACGTTGCTGCGCAAGCATTTCTGGGAACTGTCCGCGCCGCCCGACCCGTTCCTGGCCGCGTTCGCGTTTCTGCCGGCCATGCCGCGGGAGGAGGCGGTCGCCGCACTGCGGGCTCGGGCGAAGCAGCTTCGGGCCGGCGTCGATCACCTGCGGACGGTCAACGACACCGAGTGGATCAAGAGCAAGCCGCCCCACGTGTGGTGGATGTGGGACCTGACCATCCGCCGGTCCGAGGCGGATATCGCCTGGTGTGAGCACACGGCCCGGCTCATCGACGAACCGTCTACTCAAATTTGACTACCTTGGCTTGACACTCGTACGCTGCCGGACGTGATTGAAACTCGGGGACTACGCAAGTCGTTCACGTCCCGGCAGGGGCGGGAGAAGAAGACGGTGGAAGCGGTCCGGGGCGTCGACCTTTCGGTGGCCGAGGGGGAGATCTTCGGGTTCCTGGGCCCGAACGGGGCCGGCAAGACCACCACCCTGCGCATGCTCGCCACGCTGATCGAGCCGGACGGCGGCACCGCCACCGTGGCCGGCGCCGATCTGCGGCGCAACCCGGGCGAGGTGCGCCGGCGGATCGGGTACGTGGCGCAGGGCGGCAGCACCTGGGACGACTCCACGGCCCGGGAGGAACTGGTGCTGCAGGCGCGGTTGTACGGTGCGTCCAAGTCGGCGGCCCGGTCGCGCGCCGCCAGCGTGCTGGACGGGTTCCAGCTCAGCGAGTACGCGGACCGCAAGTGCAAGACCTACTCGGGCGGTCAGCGGCGCCGGGTGGACATCGCGCTCGGCATCATCCACGAACCCAAGGTGGTGTTCCTGGACGAGCCCACCACCGGCCTGGACCCGCAGAGCCGCGCGCACATGTGGGACGAGATCCGCCGGCTCCGCGGTGACGGCATGACGATTTTCATCACCACGCACTACCTGGACGAGGCGGATGCGCTTTGCGACCGCATCTCCATCATGGACCACGGCGAGATCGTCGCCTCCGGATCGCCGGCATCGCTGAAGCGGGCCATCTCCGGTGACGTCGTCCACGTCGGTGTGCGCGCCGTTGCGGCGGCCGCCGAGGTGCTGGACGCCGCGCCGTACGTGAACAAGCTGGAGACCCATGAGGACAGCGTGCGGCTGTACGTCGACGACGGCGCCACCGCGATACCGCTGATCCTGCGTGCGCTGGACGGTGCGTCCGTTGAGATCGGCACCGTCGAGCTGCACCGGCCCAGCCTGGACGACGTGTTCCTGACCAAGACCGGCCGATCGCTGCGGGAGAGCTGAGCCATGAAACTGGTGCGCGACACCTCACTGATCTTCCAGCGGCAGATGCTGCTGCTGGTGCGCAATCCGGTGTGGATCCTGGTCGGCGTCTTCCAGCCGGTGATGTACCTGCTGCTGTTCGCTCCCCTGCTCAAACCGGCGCTGCAAGTCCCCTCCAATGCGGAGGCTTACAAGATCTTCGTACCCGGCCTGCTGGTCCTCCTGGCCATCTTTGGCGGCCTGTTCCAGGGCTTCGGCCTGATCGCCGAACTGCGCGCCGGCGTCATCGAACGGTCCCGGGTCACCCCGGTCAGCCGCCTCGCGCTGCTGCTCGGCCGGTCGCTGCGCGACGTGGTCTCGCTGATCGCCCAGGCGGCCATCATCACGCTGCTGGCGTTGCTGTTCGACCTGCGGGTGTTCATCGGCAACGTGCTGCTGGCGTTCCTCATGCTGGCCCTGATCTCGCTGATGACGTCCGCGGTGTCGTACGGCGTGGCCCTGATGGTGAAAAGCGAGGACGCGCTGGCACCGTTGATGAACACGGTGGCGCAGCCGGTGCTGCTGCTGTCCGGCATTCTGCTGCCGCTGACGCAAGCGCCCGGCTGGCTGCAGGGCATCGCCAACTGGAACCCGTTCTCCTGGGCAGTGGACGGCACGCGGGCACTGTTCCGCGGTGACCTGGGCGCGCCGGATGTCTGGCAGGGGCTGGTCATCATGGCGGTGCTGGCGGCCTTGGCCGTCGTCTGGGCGGCGCGGGAGTTCGCGCGGAGCGTGCGCTGACGCTGGCCGCGCGGGTTGCTCCGGAGCGGCCGCTCATGCTCAGGGCGGGGTTCGCTCGCAGTGTCCGCTGACGCTCAGCGCGGGGTTTCGCCCGCAATGTCCGCTCACGCTCACGGCGGGGTTTCGCTCCCAGTGTCCGCTGACGCTCAGCGCGGGGTTTCGCTCGGAGTGTCCGCTCACGCTCAGCGCGGCATTTCGCTCGGAGTGTCCGCTCACGCTCAGCGCGGGATTTCGCTCGGAGTGTCCGCTGACGCTCAGTCGCGCCACAGCTGGGTGATCGAGACCTGCAGATCACCCAGCAGCCGGCGCAGCAACGGAAGCGACAGCCCGATGACGTTTCCCGGGTCCCCTTCGATCCGTTCCACGAACGCCCCACCACGACCGTCGATGGTGAACGCCCCCGCCACGTGCAGCGGTTCCTCAGTGGCCACATAGGCCTCGATCTCCGCGTCGCTGAGGTCCGCGAAGTGCACCACCGTCGTACCCACGTCCTCGGCCTGGCGTCCACTGACCAGATCGGTGAGGTGATGCCCGGTGTGCAGGACGCCCGACTGCCCGCGCATCCGCTGCCAGCGTTTGACCGCCTCACCGGCGTCGCGCGGCTTGCCGAGCACCTCTCCTTCGAACGCCAAAACTGAATCACACCCGAGAATGAGCACCCCCGGGTCGGCCTGCATCCGCGCCGCCACGGTGCGCGCCTTCATTCGGGCCAGGGCCAGACTGAGCGTGTACGCGTCCTCCGCCTCCACCGCCGACTCGTCGACGCCGCTGACCTGCACATCCACATCGATCCCGGCAGCGTTGAGCAGAGCCCGGCGGGCGGGACTGGCGGAGGCGAGAATCAGACGGTACGAGATGTCGTTCTGCACGAGGTTTCACGCTACAAGCCCGGTTGAGCTGAGTCGCCAACACGCCCTGTCTCCCACCGTGCCGTGTCGCCCCGGGCGCGGTGGTGGCGGGCTGCTTCTGCGGGCGGGCTGATGGGGCTGGGCCGCGGCTTGCGGGCTTCTTCAGCCGCTGATTCTGCTGTTCTGCTTTTGCCGCGTCGATTTTGCCTCTGCCCGGCTGATCTGGTTGCGGGCTTGTTTTGCGGGGTCGCTTCCACGGGGGAGCGTCCTGCTGGACGCTTGCGCGGGGCGGGCTGAATGCCGCGCTGCATCGATTGGCGGCGATCCTGCCGCGCATCTCGCGCGAAGTCGGTCCTCTTCTGCTCGCGCCATCGGCTCCCGCAATTCGGCCTTGAGCGGTGCGTTCCCGCGCCGTGCCGTGCTCTCTCGCACGAATCAGTCCGCGAGCGGTGCCTCCGTCACCCGCCGGTTCAATCCTGGACGGACCTCTCCTTCCGCCGCCGAACGAGAAGGAATGCGATTATCCCGCCGATCAGCAGCACCACAGCGCCGATCCCGCCAATGACAGCAGCGCTGGAGTCGTCCCTCTCAGGCTGAGCATCCGAGCCGGCAGATCCCGAAGGCGGCGCCCCAGCCGACACCGACGGCGAAGCCCCTGCAAGGGGCGGTACGTCTGCGGTCAGCGCCTTGACGATGTTGAGAACGCCGAACCCACATTCATCATCGCGCCCGGGCGGCCCCACGTCATCCGCAGTCGCGGTCAGGCGATGGATGACCTCGGGTGCCGAGAGATCGGGGAACTTGGCCCGGACCAAAGCAGCAGCCCCCGAAACGATCGCAGTGGCCGGCGAAGTCCCATGCGAATACGCGTACCCTCCGCCCATCCGAGTAGTTAAGATATCCACGCCCGGAGCGCAAATCTGCACCTGTTCGCCCATAATGGAAAATGCTGAGTGCTTTCTCGACCGATCGATGGATCCCACTGCAAGTACCCCTGGAGCGGCCGCAGGTAATTCAATCTCCGCCGAGCTGGAGGTGTTACCAACGCCGGCTACTATGACAACGTCGCGCGCCTTGGCGGACGTTAACGCTTCCTGCATCTCCAGAGACGGCCCAGTGGTCGACGAGACGTTTACGACAGTGGCACTATTGTCGACCGCCCATTTGATGGCATTACCGACAGTAATTGAGTTTCCGCCTCTGGCCGAGGTGGAGTCCCTGACGGGTAAGATCTTCGCTTCGGGTGCTATTCCCTGCACGCCAG
>DASSAL010000217.1:0-12179 GCA_035685405.1 Actinoplanes sp.
ACGCGGCGGCGCAGGCCGGTCACGCCGTGGCCGGCGGGGGTGGGCACGCGGCGGCGCACGGCGGCCCCGCCGTGGCCGGCAAGATCGCCGCGAAGACCGTGGTCGGGATCAGCCGCCGGGCGCTCACCGCGGCGCTGGCCACGACCGCGGTGGCCGGTGGCGGCGCCGCGGTCGTTGTGCATCACCACGCCGAGTCGCCACCCGCGGCGCGGGCCACGGTGGTCTCCGCCACCACCGTGCCGGCTCCCCGGCTCACGCTGTCGCCGGCGCCCCGCTCGCCCGCGCCGTCCCGGACCACGACAGCAGGCCCGCGGCGGACCACGGCCGCGCCGGAGCCGGTCACCCGCGCCAGCGCCAAGAAAGGCGTCGGCGTGTGGCGGTTCAACGGCGCCGAGGCCGCCCTCGCCGACGTCGGTGCGGGCTGGTACTACACCTGGGCGCCGAACGACAACGGGGTGCCCGGTCCGGCCGGCGTCGAGTTCGTACCGATGATCTGGGGTGCTCAGAACGTCACCGACGCGACGCTGGCCGAGGCGAAACGCGAGGGCGACGGCGTCCTGCTCGGCTTCAACGAGCCGGACCTGGCCGGTCAGGCGAACATGAGCGTGGCGGAGGCGCTGGCCGCCTGGCCGGAGCTGGAACGGACCGGCATGCGGCTGGGCAGCCCCGCGGTGGCGTTCGGCGCCGACACCGAGGGCGGGTGGCTGGACCGGTTCATGACCGGGGCCGAGGACCGGGGGCTGCGGGTGGATTTCCTTACGCTGCACTGGTACGGCTCGGACTTCAGCGACGCCGCGGTCGGCCACTTCCTGGGGTACGTCGACGCGGTGCACCGGAAATACGGCAAGCCGATCTGGGTCACCGAGTACGGCTTGATGAACTTCGGCGGCGCACCGAGATATCCGACCGGTGCGCAGGCGGCCGCCTTCATCAACGGGTCCACCGACGGCCTGGAAAAGCGCCGGTACGTCGAGCGGTATGCCTGGTTCGGCCTGCCCGCGGTCGGCGACAGCCTGGCCTTCGGCCTCTATCGCGACGGCGATACCCCGACCGAGGCGGGCCGGGCCTACCGGCAGGCGGGCTAGAGTCGCGGTCATGATTCGGTTCGGCTACAAGGCCTCCGCGGAGCAGTTCCCGCCTGCCGAACTGCTCGGCTACGGCGTGCAGGCGGAACAGCTCGGCTTCGACTCGGTGTTCGTCAGTGACCACTTCCAGCCCTGGCGGCACGACGGTGGGCACGCGCCGGCCGCGCTGCCCTGGCTGGGTGCGCTGGCCGCCCGGACCGAGCGGGTCCTGATCGGCACCAGCGTGCTCACCCCGACGTTCCGCTACCACCCGGCGGTGGTCGCGCAGGCGTTCGCCACTCTCGGCTGCCTGGCGCCGGGCCGGGTGATCCTCGGCGTCGGCTCCGGCGAGTCACTGAACGAGGTGGCGCTCGGCCTGCAGTGGCCGGACGGCAAGGAGCGGTTCGCCCGGCTCAAGGAAGCCGTCACGCTGATCCGGCAGCTGTGGACCGGCGAGCGGGTCACCTTCGAGGGCACCTACTTCCGGACCGAGAACGCCACCGTGTACGACCGGCCGGGACAGCCGGTGCCGATCTACATCGGTGCGTCCGGGCCGGCCGCCACGCGGCTGGCCGGCCGGGTCGCCGACGGCTTCATCACCACCAGCGGCAAGGGCCACGACCTCTACACCGGGACGTTGCTGCCGGCGGTGCGGGAGGGTGCCGACCGGGCGGGCCGGTCGCTGGACGACATCGACCTGATGATCGAGGTGAAGGTCTCCTTCGACCCGGACCTGGAGCGGGCCCGCAACGACACCCACTACTGGGGTGCGCTGGCGTTGTCTCCGGAGGAGAAGACCGGCGTGGAGGACCCGGTGGAAATGCAACGCCGGGCCGACGCGCTGCCGGTCGAACGGACGGTCACCCGCTGGATCGTCTCGGCCGATGCGGAGGAGCACGCGACCAAGGTGGCCGAATACCTGGACATGGGGTTCAAGCATCTGGTCTTCCACGCGCCCGGCCCGGACCAGGACCGGTTCCTGCGGCTCTACAGCGAGGAGGTGCTGCCGCGCCTGCGCGATCGCGGCTGACCGGTCCGGCCGGCGGCCGGCCGTGCCGCGCTTCGCACCCATCCGGGCGGCGACCGCGGCGCCGATCTGGTCGCCCCGCAAGCCCTCGGCCGGCGCCGGCAGGAGCAGGTCGCCCACCGCGGCCGGGCCCGCCGCGGGACTGCCGCGGTGTCCCGGGCGGTGGCGGTGGCGGTCCCCGGGGTCATCATCCGGTCCCGGGTTCATCATCCGGCTCACCGGGTGGACCGCTCGCCGGGCACCGCCCGTGGCCGCTCGGATCGGCGGTCGGCCGTCCCGTCCTCGCCCGGGATGACGGTGAGATCCGGGCGGCCGCCGGCGCGCCGGACCGGGAGGTCCAACCGGCGCCGGCCACCGCCCACCTCCCGCGGCACGGCCGGCCGGTACACCGCGCTGCTGGCATCCTCCGGCTGGTGATGCAGTCCGGTGGGGTAATCGCCGCTGCGGCGGAGCGCGGTGTCGTAGACGCCGGTGCGGTGCACGCCGGTGTCGTGCCGGCCGGTCCGCACGCCGTCCAGGTGGTGCGCGCCGGTGTCGTAGATGCCGCTGCGCCGCACGCCGGTGCCGTACTCGCCGAGGTCCGGGCTGCGATGCGCGCCCGGCGACGCGGCGGCCGCGTGCCGGCCGGTGGGCCGTAGGCGCATCACCTGCCGGGCCGGATCGAGGGCCGGCCGCCGGACGGGCTCCCGATGGGCGGCGCCGGGAATCGCGTCGTGCCCGGGCGGCGCCGCCGGCCGGCCGTCCCGCCGCCGGCTCCGCAGGTATTCGGCGGCCAGCGTGCGCAGCGCCAGCCAGACACCGGACAGCCGGTGCCGCCCGCCGTGCATCCGCGGATATCCGACGGTGGCCACCTCCACCACCCGCAGACCCTGGGTGGCGGTCCGGAGATTGATCAGGAGGGTGATCTCGGCGCCGTCGCCCCAGCCGGTCCGGCCGTCCTCCGCGCCGGGCAGGTCCAGCGCGGTCAGGCTGTCCCGCCAGTACGCGTTGTAGCCGGACGTCACATCGGTGAACCGGGTGCCGAACGCGGCGTTGACCAGCCGGCTCAGCAGAGCGTTGCCGAGCCGGGTCCAGCGGTCGGCGACCAGGTCCGCGCCGCCGTCGCGGTACCGGGAACCGTGCGCCACCTCGGCGCCGGCCAAGAGGGCCCGGACGAATCGCGGCACCTCACCGGGGTCGGTCGAGCCGTCCGCCTCGAGGGTCACCACGATGTCGCCGGTGCTGGCGGCGAAACCGCAGATCAGCGCGTTGCCCTTGCCGGGTCGGGCGGACCGCACCAGCACCGCGCCCGGACGCATCGCGTGGACCACGGCCGCTGTGTCGTCGGACGAGCCGCCGTCCACCACGACGATCTCGTCGACCCGGGGCAACCCGCCGAGCACGTGCGGCAGGTAGCCCGCACGGTTCAGGACCGGGATGACGACGCTGACCCTGGGTAACGGGCCGTCGTCACCGTTGCGGTCGGAGAAGGGTGGCGAAGGAGGCATCGGCAGTGCTCCCCGGCGGTTGCGGCGATGGTTTCCAAAACCTATCAATCGACTACCGAACGTCAACTCGCCGAAACGGTGGTCGAAGGTCACCGTCCGGCCATGCTGCTCAAGCGGGGTGTGCGAGACTCGACTGATCAACTATCCAGTGACTCTGCGTGATGTTGAGATGGTGATCTTGGGGTAATTCGGGCGGCGGTGCGACGGTCCGTGAAGTGATGACAGTCGGTAAGGAGGCCGGCGGCGATATGGTTCGGCCATGAGACTTGGCCTGCACATCTCGAACTTCACCTGGCCGGAAGGCGCCCCGCGGCTGGGTGCGACGCTCGCCGACGTCGCGGCGGCCGCCGACGACGCCGGGTTCGACCGGATCAGCGTGATGGACCACGTCTGGCAGATCGCCGCGATCGGGCCGCCCGAGCACGAGATGCTGGAGGCCTACACCACCCTGGGCTACCTGGCCGCGCACACCCGGCGGGCCAAGCTGCTCACCCTGGTCACCGGCGTGGTCTACCGGGAGCCCGGCCTGCTGGCCAAGGCGGTCACCACCCTGGACGTGCTGTCCGGCGGACGGGCCATGCTCGGCATCGGCGCGGCCTGGAACGCCGACGAGGCCCAGGGCCTGGGTCTGCCGTTCCCGTCCACCGCCGAGCGGTTCGAACGGCTCGAGGAGGCGCTGCAGATCTACCGGCAGATGGTGCAGGGCGACGAAGCGCCGTACCGCGGCCGGCACTACCGGCTGGATCGGCCGCTCAACTCGCCGGCCCCGCTGAGCCGGCCGCACCCGCCGCTGCTCATCGGTGGCGGCGGCGAGAAGAAGACGCTGCGGCTGGTCGCCCGGTACGCCGACGCCTGCAACCTGTTCGCCGGGCCGGACCTCGAGCACAAGCTCGACGTGCTGCGCCGGCACTGCGACGACGTGGGCCGCGACTACGACGAGATCGAGAAGACGGTGCTGTACAACTTCGCCGTCGGCGACCACGGCGAGCGGGTCGGCGAGGTGCTGGAGGACCTGCGCCGGCTGGCCGGGCTGGGCATCACCGTGGCGCACGGCGGGGTCCGCAACCTCCACGACGTCGGCAGGTTCGAGATCTTCAAGGAGCGGATCGTGCCGGCGGCGGAGGGCCTGTGAGCGTCCGGGCCGTCGTCTTCGACCTGGACGGCGTGATCATCGACTCCGAGCAGGTCTGGGAAGAGGTACGCCGGGGCTACGTCGCCGAGCACGGCCGGGAGTTCCTGCCGGACACCCAGCAGCGGCTGATGGGGATGAGCACCGGCGAGTGGTCCCGGCACCTGGCCGAGGACGTCGGCGTCGGCCTGCCTCCCGAGCGGGTGGCGGCCGACGTGCTGGACCGGATGGCGGCGCGCTACCGGGAGCGGCTGCCGCTCATCCCCGGCTCGGTGGACGCGGTCCGCCGGATCGCGGCCCGGTTCCCGGTCGGCCTGGCCAGCTCCGCCGCCCGGGTGCTGGTCGACCAGGTGCTGGAGTCGGCCGGGCTGACCGGTGTGTTCCGGGTGGCGCTGTCCACCGAGGAGGTGCCGCGCGGCAAGCCGGCGCCGGACGTCTACCGCACCGCGGCGCAGCGGCTCGGGCTGGACCCGGGCGACTGCGCGGCGATCGAGGACTCCAGCAACGGACTGCGCGCCGCCGCGGCGGCCGGGATGGCGGTGATCTGTGTGCCGCACGGGGTGTACCCGCCGGCCGCGGATGCCCTCGCCCTGGCCGATCTGGTGGTGCCGTCGCTGGCCGAGTTGACCGTGGAGGCCATTGCGAACCTGCCACTGAGCAGATGATTGACGGGGCGGTGCAGAACCGGTGCGGTCCGGTTGCAGCGCCCCCGCGACTCCTGAACTGTCCGCGGCAGCTTCCGATACTCCCGGGCATGGAACCCGTTGCCTCAGTCCGCCTCGCCACAACCGGTGGCAGCCGCGCCGCCGGGTGGCAAGTCCAGCTCCGTGTCGACTACGTCGTCAACCAGGTGATGAAGACCCACCGCGGCCAGTCCGAGGAGATCATCGCCCGGGCCATCAACGAGCAGCTCCGCTCGTTCGGCGTGGTGCCCAACGGCCGGCAGGTCGCCCAGTACGCTACGGCGATCTCCCAGCTGCCGGTGCTCCCGCCGCGGAGCGTGCCGGGCTGAGGTCGATGTCTACCCGGCCGGGAAGCGCAGGATCCGGTCGTCGCCGCCGGCCTCCGGCTCCGGGCCGCGGTCGGTGTTCGAGGTGGTCAGCCACAGCGCGCCGTCCGGTGCCACCGCCACCGTGCGCAACCGGCCGTACTCGCCGCGGAACTGGGCCCTGGGCTCGCCGCCGTCCAGGGGCACCATCCACAGTCGCTGGCCGCGCAGCGCGGCCACGTAGAGCGTGTCGCCGGCGACCGCGGCGCCGGACGGCGACGCCTCCGAGGTGGCCCAGGTGACCATCGGGTTGGTGTACCGGGGGTCGTCACCCCGGCCCTCCACCTCCGGCCAGCCGTAGTTCTTGCCGGGTTCGATGACGTTGACCTCGTCACGCCGGTTCTGGCCGACCTCGCTGGCGTACATGGTGCCGTCCGCGGCCCAGGCCAGGCCCTGCACGTGGCGGTGGCCGGAGGTCCAGATCGGCGAGCCCGGGGTCGGGTTCCCGGGCGCGGGCTCGCCGTCCGGGGTGAGCCGCAGGATCTTGCCGTTCAGGCTGTCCGGGTCCTGCGACAGCGACGGCCGCCCGGCGTCGCCGGTGCCGACGTACAGCATGCCGTCCGGCCCGAACGCGATCCGGCCGCCGTTGTGGTTCCCGGCCTTGGCCAGCCCTTCGAAGATCACTTCCGGGCGGTCGTTGCTGCCCAGCCGGAACCGGGCGATCCGGTTGTCGTCCGGCGCGGTGTAGTACGCGTACACCCACCGGCTCTGCGCATAGTCCGGAGCCAGCGCCAGGCCGAGCAGGCCACCTTCACCCCCCGCGTCGACGCCGGGCACCCGGTATGCCTCGCGCGGCTCGCCGCCCGGCGTCACCTGCAGGATCACCGCCCGGTCCCGCTGCGCGACCAGCGCGCTGCCGTCCGGCAGGAAAGCCAGGCCCCACGGCACGTCGATGCCGGTGGCCACGGTCTCCGGCGCGTTCAGGTCGGGGTCACCGGCCGGCGAAGCGGACGGTGAACCGGAGGCCGCGGACGAGGGCGCGGCGGCGAACGAGGGCGCGGGCGGCTGGGGCTCGCCGGTGTCGTCGGACGAGCACGCGGCGAGCAGGACGGCACTCGCCGTTGCGAACGCGAGACCGAGGCGGGTCGCGGAAGTCATGCCGTCAACCGTGCCACGGGATCCGGCGATCACCGCGGCAGGCACTGTCTGTTACCAGATCTTGACGTATAAACCCGGATGGATGATTGACGACCGTCGTGGCTGCCGAGAGGGTCCAATAACGACTCCCCACCCTCGGAGGCCTCAGGATGAGACCAGGACGTTGGGTCACGACCGGCGCAATGGTGCTGCTCGGCGCGACCACAGCGATATTGCCCGGACCGGCCGCGACCGCGGCGCCGGCCGGCGACGGCGAAACGCTCGGCGTGTATGTCGGGTCGGTCGACGCGGCGCAGCTGGAGAAGCTGCGCGGGGCCGGCATCGACAGCCGCGAGAGCACCCACGGCAAGGCGCCCGGCGGCAAGGTCGCCGTGGAGGCGATCCTCGCGCCCAGCCAGGCGCGACGGCTGATCGCGGACGGCGTACCGCTGCAGGCCAAGAGCCAGGCCCCGGCGGCGTCCAAGCGGTCCGCCGCGGCCGCCGACTACACCGTCTTCCGGCCCTACAACGCGCCCGGCGGCCTGCGCGACGAGATGGCCGCGACGGTCGCCCGCAACCCGCGGATCACCAAGCTGGTCACCCTCGGCCACAGCGTCAACGGCGTGCCGATCCAGGCGGTCAAGGTGACCAAGGGTGCCCGGAACGTGCCGGACGGCGCGCGGCCGTCGGTGCTCTACGGTTCGGCGCAGCACGCCCGCGAGTGGATCACCCCGGAGATGACCCGGCGGCTGATGCACCACGTGATCAACGGGTACGGCACGGACGCCGAGCTGACCAAGCTGGTGGACACCACCGAGCTGTGGTTCCTGCTGGTCGCGAACCCGGACGGGTACGACTTCACGTTCACCGAGGGCCACCGGCTGTGGCGCAAGAACCTGCGGGACAACAATGGCGACGGCCAGATCACCGTGGGCGACGGCGTGGACCTGAACCGCAACTTCGCCGAGAAGTGGGGCTGGGACAACGAGGGCTCGGCGGACAATCCGGCCGACGACACGTACCGCGGCCCGGCGCCGAACTCCGAGCCCGAGACCAAGGCGCTGAACAACCTGTTCCGCCGGGTCGGTTTCGAGTTCTTCGTCAACTACCACTCGGCCGCGCAACTGCTGCTCTACGGCATCGGCTGGCAGGTCGAGACGCCCAGCCCGGACGACACGATCAGCGTCACGATGGCCGGCGACGACGCGCACCCGGCGGTGCCCGGCTACGACCCGGACATCTCCGCCGAGCTGTACACCACCAACGGCGACACCGACTCGCACGCGCAGGTGCGGTACGGGACGCTGGGCTTCACCCCGGAGATGTCCACCTGCCAGGCCGCGTCGGCGGTCGACCCGGACGACGAGTGGGACCCGGCGAACTGCGTGAGCGGCTTCGTCTTCCCCGACGACGAGGAGTTGGTGCAGCAGGAGTTCGAGAAGAACATCCCGTTCGCCATGTCGGTGGCCAAGTCCGCGAAGGACCCGGCCAACCCGGTCTCGGTGGTCGGCCGCACCGCCCCGGACCTGACCGCTGACCCGTTCACCGTCTCGTACGGCACCCGCCAGCCGGTGGCCGTGATCGCCGAGCGCAAGCTGCGGAACAAGACCCTGCACTACAAGATCAACAATGGCGCAGAGCGCACCGCCGGGGTGCGTGAGTGGCAGGGCGGCGAGCGGTACGGCGACACCCACGACAAGTACTACGCCGAGTACCGGGGCACGGTCCGCGGCGCGAAGGCCGGCGACAGCGTCACGGTCTGGTTCACCGCGACCGGCGCGCAACCGTCCGAGCCGTTCACCTACACCGTCGCCGACGACATCGGCGGGGACGTGCTGGTGCTCGCCGCCGAGGACGTCACCGGCATCTCGCCGCCGAACGCCGACGGGGCCACCTCGGCCCGGTACGCCGACGAGCACGTCGCCGCCGTCGAGGCGGCCGGCCTGTCCGCCGACGTCTACGACATGGACACCCGGGGCCGGCAGGTGCCGCACCACCTGGGCGTGCTGTCGCACTACAAGGCGGTGGTCTGGGAGACCGGCGACGACATCATCCCGCGGGCGGCCGGCCAGGTGCCGGGCACCGCGACCCGGTCCACCTTCCAGCTCGAGCTGGCCGTCCGGGACTACCTGAACGAGGGCGGCAAGCTGCTGCACGGCGGCAAGTACGCCGGATTCGCCTCGGCGGCCAACGGCGCCTACGTCTATCACCCCGACGCGCCGAACGAGTGCACCAACGCCGACGACCCGGTGTGCCTGCCGCTGCTGAACGACTTCCAGCAGTACTGGCTGGGCGCGTACACGTACATTTCCGACGGTGGCGCCGGCGAGGACGGGCCGCTGCCGCTGATCGGCAACGCGGGCCGCTTCGACGGGTTCACCGCGCAGCTCAACGCCCCCGAGTCGGCCGGCAACCAGGATCACACCGGGGCGTTCCTGTCCACCTCGAGCATCCTGCCGCCGGACGAGTTCCCGCAGTTCCGCAGCGAGGCGCCGATCGACTGGCTCCTGCCCGGCGCGGCGCCGTACGACCCGTACGACGGTGACTGGTACCTGTGGAGTGGACAGGCCGACCAGAGCTACAAGCGGCTGGCCCGGACCGTCGACCTGAGCTCGGCGACCTCGGCCCGGTTGCGGTTCAACACGTCGTACGACATCGAGACGGACTGGGACTACCTGTTCGTCGAGGCGCACCCGGTGGGCTCCGACGACTGGACCACGCTGCCGGATGCCAACGGTCACACTCAGACCGGCACCGGCGAGAGCTGTCAGTCGGGAATCACCTCGATCCATCCGTTCCTGAGCCATTACCAGGGTGCGGCGCCGGGGTGCGAGCCGACCGGCACCACCGGTGAGTGGCACGCGGCCACCGGCACCAGCAACGGCTGGACCGAATTCGACGTCGACCTGTCCGCGTACGCGGGCCAGCAGGTCGAGGTCTCCATCACCTACATGTCCGACTGGGGCACCCAGGGTCTCGGCGTCTTCCTCGACAACGTGCGGGTCGAGGTGGACGGGGCGGTCGCGGCGCAGACGTCGTTCGAGACCGACCTCGGTGGCTGGACCGTGGCCGGGCCGCCGCCCGGTGGCCTGAACAGCACCGACTGGAGCCGCAGCCAGCAGGCGTTCGACAACGGCGCGGCGACCACCACCCGGGACACCGTGTTCCTGGGCTTCGGCCTGGAAGGCCTGGCCCCGGCGGACCGGATCGACCTGGTGAAGCGGTCGTTCCGCCACCTCGGCGTCCGGTAGGCACGGCACCGGCGGGGTCCCGGGCATCGGCCCGGGACCCCCGTCGGTGCGATTACCTGGTGTTTCTGCCCGGCGCCACGACGGTTGTCACCGACGATGAGCGGGTGCGAGCAAACCGGCCCCTGGTGGCGGCCCTGATCATCCTCTGCGTGCTGGCCGGGGCGGTGCCGGCCGGCGCGGCCCGCCCGGACGGCCTGGGCTGGGCGCCGTGCGCCGACGACCGCACGGCGCGCTGCGCGACCCTGCGGGTGCCGGTCGACTGGGCCGATCCGTACGGGCCCCGCATCGACATCGCGGTGGCCCGGCGGGCCGCCACCGACCCGGCCCGCCGGATCGGCACGCTGGTGGTGAACCCGGGCGGACCGGGCGGCTCGGGTGTCGACTTCGCCCTCGGCGCGGCCGGCTTCTTCAGCCCGGCCGTGCGGGCCCGCTTCGACATCGTCGGCTTCGACCCGCGTGGCGTGGCCCGCAGCCATCCGGTGATCTGTGCCGAGTCGCTGGTCGAGTCGGCGCCGTCGCCGTACCTGACCAGCCGCGCCGGCTACGACGCCGCGGTCCGGCACAGCCGGCGGCTGGCCGCCGACTGCCGGCGGCGGACCGGTCCGGTGTACGGCCACGTCGACACGCTCAGCGTGGTGCGGGACACCGAGGCGTTGCGGGCCGCGCTGGGGGAGGGGCGGATCAGCTTCTACGGCGCGTCGTACGGCACGCTGCTGGGTGCCCAGTACGCCGAGCGCTACCCGCGCCGGGTGCGCGCGCTGGTGCTGGACAGCGTGATGGACCACAGCGTCGGCGCCGCCGCCTTCCTGGCCCAGGGGACCAGTACGGCGCAGGGCCTGTTCGACGAGTTCGTGACCTGGTGCACGCGCGACGCCGGATGCGTGCTGCGCGGCCGGGACGTGCCGGGGCTGTGGGCGTCACTGCTCGCCCGGGCGGCCCGCGGGACGCTGGCCGACCCGTACGATCCGGCGCACCGGATGACCGTCTTCGACCTGGTCCAGGTCGCCTTCGGCTCGTTCTACGACCCGCAGTTCGACGCGCTGGCCAGGTTCCTGAAGGAGGCGGACGAGGGTTCCCGCGTGCTGGGCCGGCGGGCCGGGTTGGCGATGGAGCACAGCTTCCCGGCGATCTTCTGCGCCGACTGGGACCTGCCGGTCGCCGGTTATCCGGAGTTCGCCGCGCGGCTGGCCGGCCTGCGCACCCGGGCACCGCAGATGCTGGTCTCACCGCTCGCGCTGGCCGCGCTGGTGGACTGCCTGGGCCGTCCGGCGCCGGTGGTGAACCCGCAGGCGCCGCTCGCCCCGGCGGTGGTGCCGACCCTGCTGATCAACGCCCGGCACGATCCGGCCACCGGGTACGCCTGGGCCCGCAACGTCACCGCCCAGCTCGGTCCACGGGCCACACTGGTGACCTACGACGGCTGGGGGCACGTGGTGTACGGCCGGACTCCGTGCGTGACCGGCCTGGTGGACCGCTACCTGACCGAGCTGCGCCGGCCACCGGCGGGCACCCGCTGCGCCGGCGTG
Source organism: Actinoplanes sp. (assembly GCA_035685405.1). Classification (GTDB taxonomy): domain Bacteria; phylum Actinomycetota; class Actinomycetes; order Mycobacteriales; family Micromonosporaceae; genus Actinoplanes. Next base: position 11,610 of record DASSAL010000217.1, read on the forward strand.
CTGCCGGACCCGTTCGGCGTGGGCCGGTCGTCCCCACCGGTTGTGCGGGGCCGCGCATTCGAGTAGGCAGAGATGACTATCTCACCCTGCTTCCCTCCGGAGGAACGATGCGGTTCCGACGCACCACGGCCCTGGCCGCCGTCCTCGCGCTCTGCCTGATCCCCGCCCCGGCATCAGCCCGGCCGGCCGCCGCCGGTCCCACTGCCCAGGGGTACGGGGGCGCCGTCTCCACGGTGGACGCCGTCGCCACCGCCGTCGGCCTCGACGTGCTGCGCCGCGGCGGCAACGCGGTGGACGCGGCGATCGCCGCGGCCGCCACCCTCGGCGTGACCGAGCCGTTCTCGGCCGGCATCGGCGGCGGCGGGTTCTTCGTCTACTACGACGCCAAGAAGCGCAAGGTCTCCACGATCGACGGCCGGGAGACCGGCCCCGCGTCGATGACCCGGAACTGGTTCATCGACCCGGCCGACGGGCTGCCGTACGACTTCCCGGAGGCCCGGGTCAGCGGCCTGTCGGTGGGCGTGCCGGGCACCCCGGCCACCTGGGCCGCGGCGGCCCGCAAGTGGGGCA
>DASSAL010000218.1:0-2702 GCA_035685405.1 Actinoplanes sp.
CCCGGCCCGCCCGGTGATCACCGCCGGCACCGTCCGGCCGGTTCGCCGTACCCGCGCGGCGGCCCGCCGCAGCTCCTCCACAGCGGCGGCACGCCCCACCATCGGTACCGGTATCACCACCCCACACTACGTAGGAGGTACTAGAGACATCGGGTTGGGCGGTTTGGCAATCTGGTGGCATGACAGTGTCTCGTTCGTCCTGCCCTCCTGGCCCTCGCCTGCGGCGCCACGGTCGAGCGCCGGCCATTGCCGCTCGGTGCGGTCGGTCATGACACTGGTCGTGCGTGCGGTCGCCGCCACCGATCAGGGCCTGGTCCGGTCCAACAACGAGGACGCGGTGTTCGTCGGCAACCGCCTGTTCGTCGTGGCCGACGGCATGGGCGGGCTGCCGGCCGGCGAACTGGCCAGCGACATCCTGGTGCAGGCACTGTCGGTGATCGACGAGCAGCCGACCTCGGACGAGCCGCTGCAGGACCTGATCGCCGCGCTGCAGACCGCGAACGAGCGGATCGAGGCGGCGGTGTCCGACGACGCGGCCCGCGACGGCATGGGGACCACGGTCACCGCGCTGCTGCTGGCCGGCGACCGGATGGCCGCCCTGAACGTCGGCGACTCCCGGTGCTACCTGGTCCGCGCCGGCCAGATGACCCAGCTGACCCGGGACGACACCTACGTGCAGGCGCTGGTCGACCAGGGCGTGCTCACCCCGGACGACGCCCGCCGGCACCCGCAGCGGGCGCTGGTCACCCAGGCCGTGCAGGGCGGGCCGTTCCGCCCGGCCGGCCGGATGGTGCCGATCCAGCCCGGCGACCGGTTCCTGCTGTGCAGCGACGGCCTGACCGACTACGTCGAGGACGACGTGATCGCGCAGGTGCTGTGCGACGTGGAGGACCGCAAGGCGTGCGCCGCCGAGCTGATCGCCCGCACCCTGGAGGCGGGCGCGCCGGACAACGTCACGGTGCTCGTCGCGGACGTCACCGAATAGGCTCGCCGGGGAGCCGGGCGACCAGCGAGGCCGGAGCCACCACCCGGTAGGCGTCCTCGCACAGCTCGGCGATCTCGGCCCAGTCCGGGTCCCGGTCCAGCCGCACGCCGAGCCAGCCGCGGTGACCGACGTACGGCGGCCGGAAGAACCGCTCCGGGTCGCCGGCCACCAGTTCCTCCTGGGCGCCCGGCGGCGCCGCGCACCACAGGTGCGGGAACTCGACGTCGTGGTGACCGGCCGCCCACAAGGTCACGAACGTCTTCTTCCCGCGCACGAACCAGGTCGGCGCGCCGTGGCTGAGCCGCTCGGTGACCTCCGGGAAGGCCAGGCAGATCGCGCGCAGCCGGTCGACGTCCACGGAGCGGCCGGATCAGTCCTGGTGACGCAGCCAGACCGCGCCCAGCGGCGGGACCCGGAGCGAGACCGAGGCGGGCAGGCCGTGCGACGGCACCTCCTCGGCGTGCACCTCGCCCAGGTTGCCGACGCCGGAGCCGCCGTACAGCTCGCTGTCGGTGTTGATCACCTCGCGCCAGACGCCGGGGCGGGGCAGGCCGATGCGGTAACCCTCGTGCGGGACCGCGGCGAAGTTCACCACGCAGGCCAGGGTGGCGCCGTCCGGGGCGAGCCGGAGGAACGAGAACACGTTGTGCTGGGAGTCCTCCGAGGAGATCCACCGGAACCCGCTCGGCGAGGTGTCCTGGGTCCACAGTGCCGGCGTGTCCCGGTACGTCCGGTTCAGGTCCTGCACCAGGCGGCGGATGCCGCCACCGCGCTGCTCGTCGGCGAGCAGCTCCCACTCCAGGCCGCGCTCCTCACTCCACTCCCGCTGGTCGCCCATCTCGGCGCCCATGAAGATCAGTTGCTTGCCGGTGAACGCCCACATGAAACCGAGCAGCGCGCGGGTGCCGGCCAGCTTCTGCCACAGGTCCCCGGGCATCTTGCCGGTCAGCGAACCCTTGCCGTGCACCACCTCGTCGTGGCTGATCGGCAGGATGTAGTTCTCGCTCCACGCGTACACCGTCGCGAAGGTCATCTGGTGGTGGTGCCACTGCCGGTAGATCGGCTCCTTGACCAGGTACGACAGGGTGTCGTTCATCCACCCCATGTTCCATTTGAAGCCGAAGCCCAGGCCGCCCAGGTGGGTCTGGCGAGTGACGCCCGGCCAGGCGGTGGACTCCTCGGCCACGGTGATCACGCCGGGGTTGCTCTTGTAGACGGTCGCGTTCATCTCCTGCAGGAAGCTGATCGCGTCCAGGTTCTCCCGGCCGCCGTACTGGTTCGGCGTCCACTCGCCGTCCTTGCGCGAATAGTCCAGATAGAGCATCGACGCGACCGCGTCCACCCGCAGGCCGTCGGCGTGGAACTCCTCGCACCAGTACAGCGCGTTGGCCACCAGGAAGTTGCGGACCTCCGTCCGGCCGTAGTCGAAGACGTACGTGCCCCAGTCCGGGTGCTCGCCGCGCCGCCAGTCGCCGTGCTCGTAGAGCGGGGTGCCGTCGAACCGGGCCAGCGCCCACTCGTCCTTGGGGAAGTGCGCCGGCACCCAGTCCAGGATCACGCCGATGCCGGCCTGGTGCAGCTTGTCCACCAGATAGCGGAACTCGTCCGGGGTGCCGAACCGCGACGTCGGCGCGAAGTAGCCGGTGACCTGGTAACCCCAGGAGCCGCCGTACGGATGCTCCATCACCGGCATCAGCTCGACGTGGGTGAAACCGGT
>DASSAL010000219.1:0-19345 GCA_035685405.1 Actinoplanes sp.
AGACCGGCTGGGCGGTCGAGGACATGCTCTAGGAGGCGGCGGCCGACGCGGCGGCCACGCATCCGTCGGTCGTGGTGGACACCGTGATCGTCCGCGGTCCGGCCGCCGCCGGCCTCGCCGCGCGGTCGTCGGATGCCGACCTGGTAGTCCTGGGCAGCCGCGGCACCTCACCGGCCGCCGGTCCGCTCGGCTCGGTCGCTGGCGCGGTGTCCGCGCACGCGCACTGCACGGTGGTCGTGATCCGCGGCCGCCCGGTGCGCCGGGACCCGGTGGTCGTGGGTGTCGACGACTCCGGCGCCGCGGAGGCGTTGCTGGAGTTCGCCTTCGAGCAGGCCGCGGTCCGCGGTGCCGGGCTGCGCGCGGTCCGGGCCTGGCTGCCCGCGACCTGCGGCGCGCGGCCGGCGCAGCTGAGCCAGGACGACGAGTGGCGGTCGCTGGCCGACCTGGTGGAGCGGTGGGCCGAGAAGTACCCCGACGTCAAGGCGACCTACGAGCTCGCGATCGCGCATCCGACCCGGGCCCTGACCGAGGCCGCGATGCAGGCGCACCTGGTGGTCGTCGGCACGCGCGGGCGGCCGGTGTTCCGCGGCACGGCGCTGGGCTCGGTGAGCCGGCACCTGCTGCGCCACGCCGAGACCTCGGTGGCCGTGGTGCGGGAAGCCGGCAGCAGGCCGGGGGCATGACGGGACCAAGGTCCCCCGGCGGGGGTACGCGCGGCCCTGCCCCCAGCGCCGTCGATGGCCGTGAATAGAGATAACACGAGACCAGAAAGGACGTGAACGTCATGACCGCCGGCACTCACCCCACCACCGCCGCCGGCACCACCGCACCGGTCCGCCCGGCGCCGGCCGCCGAGTCGACCGCGCAGAGGGCCGCCCGCTACCTGCTCGCCGGGCTCCGCCTGGCGCTCGGCTGGATCTTCCTGTGGGCGTTCCTCGACAAGCTCTTCGGCCTCGGCTTCGCCACCGAAGCGAAGAACGCCTGGATCAACGGCGGCAGCCCCACCAAGGGTTTCCTCGGCAATGCCGTCTCCGGACCGTTCGCCGACTTCTACCGCAGCTTCGCCGGCGCCGCCTGGGCCGACTGGCTGTTCATGATCGGCCTGGCCGGCATCGGCATCGCGCTGATCCTGGGCATCGGCGTCCGCGTCGCCGCCGTCGCCGGCGGACTGCTGCTGGTTCTCATGTGGACCGCCGTCCTGCCGCCGGAGAACAACCCGTTCATGGACGACCACCTGGTCTACGCCGCGGTGCTCGCCCTGCTCGCCGTCACCAACGCCGGCGCCACCCTCGGTTTCGGCAACACCTGGGCGAAGCTGCCGATCGTGCAGCGCCAGCCCTGGCTCAAGTAGCTACCACCCCGTGCGGGGCGGCTCCGGAATCGGAGCCGCCCCGCCGGCATGTCCGGACAGCTCGCCCGCCGCCGCACCGCGCCGGTGATGGCGGCTGCCCGCGTGCGCCACACGAGTTGGCTACCGCGGTTCAGGAGCGGGCCGGGCCGGGGATGACAGCAACCGCTGCAACGCCCACCCGGTGGCATCACCACGGCCGGCCGGTCGGCGGTCAGCGCTCCGGCGACCGCCGGCACGGCGAAGCCGACCAGCTCGGCGGCCGTGACGACGCCGACACCATCAGCCTTTCGCGCGCTCCCGGCCGGAACCAGGGCCGACGCCCTGCGCCGAAGGACCTCTGCCGGGACGGGCCGAAGGCAGGACTTCCGGCACTGGCCATCGGCCCGGTCCGGCGATCGGCTGGAGGTGAATCGTTCCGGGAGGTGTCATGAACCGATATCCCCTGCGGGTCGAGGCACGCCGTGACGGGTCGCTCAGCCGATGGCTGTGGCTCGTCAAGTGGGTGCTGCTCATCCCGCACTTCGTCATCCTGGTATTCCTCTGGTCGGGTCTGGTCGTGATGACGCTGGCCGGTTATCTGGCGGTGCTGGTCACCGGCCGGTATCCGCACGTCATCGCGGCGTACGACCTCGGCGTCCTGCGCTGGACCTGGCGCGTCGGCTACTACGGCTACGAGGCCCTGGGCACCGATCGATATCCGCCGTTCACCCTCGCCGACGTACCGGACTATCCGGCCCGTCTGCACCTCGACGAGGCACCGCGGCCGCCGCGCTGGCTGCCCCTGGTGGCCTGGCTGTTCGCCCTCCCCCACATGATCATCCTGGCGGCGCTCACCGGCGCCGCGAGGTGGACCGTGGACACCGGCCCGGACCAGACCGTCGCGGTCCCGCTCGGGGTGGTGCCGGCCGGCATCCTGATCGCCGGGTTCGGGCTGTTGTTCGCGGCCCGCTACCCCCGCGGCCTGCACGACCTGCTGGTCGGGGTGGCCCGCTGGAACCTGCGGGTGGTCGGATACCTCACCCTGCTGAGCCCCGGGTACCCGCCCTTCCGGCTGGACCAAGGTGGGGCCGAGCCGGACGACGGCCCGGCCGGTCCGCCCGGGACCGGACCGGCCGCCGCGTCGCCGCCCGATGTCGGTGATCCGGCGGCGCCGACGCCGGTGCATACCGCGGCCGGACGCGGTGTCGCCGGGCCGGTGACCGCCCTGATCGCCGGGGTCCTGCTGCTCGCGCCCGGCGCCGGCCTGACCATCGGCGGCGGCGCACTGCTCGCGCTGGACGCCGCGCGCGACCCGTCCGGCTACGTGACCACACCGGCGGTGAGCATGCAGAGCTCGACCGCGGCGGTCACCGTCGAAGGGGTCACCCTGCACGCCGGCAACCTCTGGACCCGGGTCCTGTCGGACATCGGCGGGGTGCGCATCTCGGCGACCGGCGCGGCCGGGTCCGAGCTGTTCCTCGGCATCGCCGCCGAGTCGGACGTGGCCGCCTGGCTGTCCGGGGTGGCGCATGACGAGCTGATCGACGTGCCGTCCGGCACCGCGCGGTACGAACGCGCGCCGGGTGCCCGGACGCCGGTGGCCGATCCGCAGGGACAGGACTTCTGGCTGGCCACCGGCGTCGGCGTGGGCGCGGCGACGCTGTCCTGGCAGGCCACCGACGGCGACTTCGCGGTGGTGCTCGCCAACGCCGACGGCTCCCCCGGCGTGGTCGCCGACGTGCGGGCGGCCACCCAGGTGCCGGACCTCACCGCGTCGGGCGCGGGAATGCTGGCCGCCGGACTCATCCTCGGCGTGCTGGCGATCGCGCTGATCGTGATCGGCGGAATCGGTCTCGGGCGCCGGCACGGTGGCCCGCCGGTGGCCGGGCCGCGGCCGGGCCCACCGGTCGCCGGACCGGCACCGCCGGCGTACAGCAGCACGCCGGCCTGACGTGACACACCGACCCCCGGTGACCTCGGTCACCGGGGGTTTCTCACGGTGTGGTCAGCGCGCCGGGACGGACTCCGCCCGGTCCCGGATGCCGCGCAGCATCTTGCGTTCCATCACCAGGCTGCCCGGCTCCATGATGAGCCGGTCGGCCAGCCGCCGGCCCGCCGAGGCGCCGTCCTCGGCGATCCGGTTGCGGCTGATCAACCGGGTGCCCGCGGGCACCTCGGTCAGCGTGAAACTCCACACCCACTGGCCGTCCTCGGACCGGAAGACCAGCGCCCGGTCCGGATGGCAGACCTCCACGCGCATGCCGGGCCCGTTCTTGCCCATCGGCAGCACGTCCCCGACGGTCAGGTCCTGGAACTCCGGCAGGATGCGGTCCGCGCTGTGCATGTCCAGCCCGAACAGGTTCTCGATCCAGTCATAGGTGTACGCGCCGCCGCGGCCGCTGCCCATCTGCGCCAGCCACGGCCAGACCGCGGCCGGTGGTGCGCCGATGGTGATCGCCCGCGTGCTGGTCATGTCCGGCTCCGGCAGCAGGTCGTCGCCGGGCATCGCCGCGGCGACCTCCGCGTCGGTGGCGCCCCAGGTGAGATACCAGTGGCGCATCGCCGGCGCGTAGGCGGCCACCGCCAGCAGGAGCCCACCTCCGAACCAGGCGAGCCGTCTCATCGGGTCAGCACCACCTTCAGCGCACCGGTCTCGGCGGGCCGGGAGAACACGTCGTACGCCGCCATGATCTCCTCGAGCGCGAACCGGTGGGTCACCATCTGCCCGGTGCCGAGCTGACCGGCGATCAGCATGTCGAGCAGCTTGGGGGTGGAGTAGGTGTCCACCAGCCCGGTGGTGATGGTGATGTTGCGGATCCACAGGTCTTCCAGGTGCAGCGTGGCGGGCTTGCCGTGCACGCCGATGTTGGCCACCCGGCCGCCCGGCCGCACCAGCGCCGCGCACAGTTCGAAGGTGCCCGGCGTGCCGACCGCCTCCATCGCCACGTCCGCGCCCAGCCCGCCGGTCAGTGACCTGACCACGGCCATCGGATCGTCATCGGCCAGGACGGTGACGTCGGCGCCGAACGCCTTCGCCGCCTGCAGCCGGCTCTCCGCCTTGTCCACCACGACGATGTGGGCCGGCGAGAAGAGCTTGGCGGTGAGGATCGCGGCCAGGCCGATCGGCCCGCTGCCCACCACCACCACGGTGTCGCCCGGGCGGACCCGGCCGTTCAGCACGCCCACCTCGTACGAGGTCGGCAGGATGTCGGCCAGCAGCACGGCCGACTCGTCCGGCACCTGGTCCGGCAGCTTGTAGGTGGACAGGTCGGCGAACGGGATGCGGGCGTACTCGGCCTGCACGCCGTCGACCAGGTGGCCGAGGATCCAGCCACCGCCGTTCCGGCACTGCCCGTAGCTGCCGGCCCGGCAGAACCGGCAGATCCCGCACGCGGAGATGCAGGACGCCAGCACGCGGTCACCGCTGGACAGTCCGCTCACCCCGCTGCCGGTCTCGACGACGGTGCCGACCGCCTCGTGGCCGAGCACCCGCCCGGCTTCCACCTCGGGCACGTCGCCGCCGAGGATGTGCAGGTCGGTCCCGCAGATGGTGACCGCGTCGACCCGGATGATCGCGTCTCTCGGGTCCTGAACCTTCGGGTCCGGTACCTCGGCCCACGACCGTTTCCCCGGCCCGCCGTACACCAGCCCTCTCATGACGCCTCCTTCGATTGCCTCTCTTCCGACACTGCGCGGCCACCGGCTCAACCGGCAGGGCCGTCCGGCCCTACTCGACGGGACCGGCCTGGAGTACGACAGAAGGAGCGACCGACAAGGAGGGCGGGACGGAGATGCCCAAGTACGTGTACGACTTCGTCGAAGGCAACAAGGACCTCAAGGATCTGCTCGGCGGCAAGGGTGCGAACCTCGCCGAGATGACCCGGATGGGCCTGCCGGTCCCGCCCGGATTCACCATCACCACCGACGCGTGCCGGGCCTATTTGCGCACCGGCTCGCTGGCGGCCGGCCTGCTCGCCGACGTGGACGCCCACCTGCGGGCGATGGAGATCCGGCTGGGCCAGCGCCTCGGCGACCCCGAGGACCCGCTGCTGCTGTCGGTCCGCTCGGGCGCCAAGTTCTCCATGCCGGGGATGATGGAGACGATCCTCGACATCGGACTCAACGACGCCAGCGTGGCCGGCCTGGCGCGGCAGAGCGGCACCGACCGGTTCGCCTGGGATTCCTACCGCCGGCTGATCCAGATGCTCGGCAAGACGGTCTTCGACATCCCGGGCGGCGAGTTCGAGGGGGCGCTGGCGTCGGCACGCACCCAGGCCGGGGCCGCCAGCGACGCCGACCTGGGCGCCGACGATCTGCGGCACCTGGTGGAGACGTACAAGAAGATCTTCCACCAGCACACCGGCCGCGACTTCCCGCAGGAGCCGCACGACCAGCTGGTCCTGGCGATCACCGCGGTGTTCCACTCGTGGAACGCCGAGCGCGCCGTGCTGTACCGCCGTCAGGAGCGCATCCCGAGCGACCTCGGCACCGCGGTCAACGTGATGGCCATGGTGTTCGGCAACCGGGGCCCGGGATCGGGCACCGGCGTGGCCTTCACCCGCGACCCGGCTACCGGCCGCCGCGGCGTCTACGGCGATTACCTGGAGAACGCCCAGGGCGAGGACGTGGTGGCCGGCATCCGCAACACCGTGGGCCTGCACGAGCTGGAGACCATCGACCCGGACAGCTACCGGCAGCTGATCGCCATCATGGCCAAGCTGGAGGAGCATTACCGAGACCTGTGCGACATCGAGTTCACCATCGAGCGCGGCAAGCTGTGGATGCTGCAGACCCGGGTCGGCAAGCGCACCCCCGAGGCGGCCTTCGTGATCGCCGCACAGCTGGTCGACGAGGGTCTGATCACCCTGGACGAGGCGCTGCAGCGGGTCACCGGCGCGCAGCTCAGCCGGCTGATGTTCCCGAGCTTCGACACCGACGCCGCGCCGCCGCCGCTGACCACCGGTGTGGCGGCCTCGCCCGGCGCCGCGGTCGGCGCGATCGTGTTCGACTCCGCGGCGGCGGCCGCGGCTGCGGCCGACGGACCGGTGGTGCTGGTGCGCCGGGAGACCAACCCGGACGACCTGCCCGGCATGATCGCCGCCCAGGGCATCCTGACCAGCCGGGGCGGCAAGACGTCGCACGCCGCGGTGGTGGCCCGCGGGATGGGCAAGACCTGCGTCTGCGGCGCCGAGGAGATCGTGATCGACGAGGCGCGCGGCGAGCTGACCGTCGGCGGCACCGTGCTGCGGGCCGGCGACGTCGTGTCGCTGGACGGCACCACGGGCCGGGTGTACGCCGGCGCCGTGCCGGTGCACGCCTCGCCGGTGGTCCGCTACTTCGAGGGCGAGCTGTCGCCCGCGGACGACCCGCTGGTCGGGGCGGTGCACCGGCTCGTCGGCCACGCCGACACGCTGGCCCGGCTGGCGGTGCACGCCAACGCCGACACCGGGCCGGACGCGGCGCGGGCCCGCCGGTTCGGCGCCACGGGGATCGGGCTGTGCCGCACCGAGCACATGTTCCTCGGTGAGCGGCGGACCCTGGTGGAGCGGCTGATCCTGGCCGAGGACGACGCCGAACGGGAGGCCGCGCTGGCCGACCTGCTGCCGTTGCAGCGGGCCGACTTCGAGGAGATGTTCGCCGAGATGGACGGCCTGCCGGTCACCGTCCGGCTGATCGACCCGCCGCTGCACGAGTTCCTGCCGCCGCTGGAGGACCTCACCGCCCGGGTGGCGCGGGCCGAGGCGCGGGGCGAGGACCCGGGCCACAACACGGTGCTGCTGAACGCCGTACGCCGGATGCACGAGGCCAACCCGATGCTGGGCCTGCGCGGAGTCCGCCTCGGCCTGGTCGTGCCGGGCCTGTTCGCCATGCAGGTCCGCGCCATCGCGGAGGCCGCCGCGGCGCGGGCCGCGGCCGGCGGTCATCCGGAGCCGGAAATCATGGTGCCGCTGGTCGCCACGGTGCAGGAGCTGGAGACGGTGCGGGCGGAGGCCGAGGCCGTGCTGGCCGCGACCGAGGGCGCACCGCCGATCCGGATCGGCACGATGATCGAGGTGCCGCGGGCCGCCCTGTCCGCGGGCGAGATCGCGCACGCCGCGGAGTTCTTCTCCTTCGGCACCAACGACCTCACGCAGATGACCTGGGGCTTCTCCCGCGACGACGTGGAGGCCGCGTTCTTCGGAAAGTACCTGGAGCTGGGCATCTTCGCCGCCTCGCCGTTCGAGACGCTCGACACGGCCGGCGTCGGCGAGCTGGTGCGCATCGCGGTGGAACGCGGGCGGGCCGCCCGTCCGGACCTGACCGTCGGTGTGTGCGGCGAGCACGGCGGCGACCCGGCCTCGGTGCGGTTCTTCCACGACGCCGGCCTGGACTACGTGTCCTGCTCGCCGTTCCGGGTGCCGGTCGCGCGACTGGAGGCCGGCCGCGCGGTGGTCGCCGACACCCAGACGTCCGACACGCGATAGGAGGTGCCGCCATGACCACCGTGGTTCCGGTACGCGACGGCGAACGGCCGATCGGCGTCTATCTGGTCGGCGAGGACACGGCCGTCTACCGGCCGGCCGTGGACGTGACCAAGCTCGGGCTGGCCGCCCTCGCCACGGTCGCGGTGTCCACCGTGGCCGTCGCGGCCGCGGTGGTGCTGCGGCGGCGGCCGGCCGTGGGCACCCTCACCATGGGACCGGGCGGCTGGGTGAGCTTCAAGCGGACCGCCGCGCCGCCGGTGCGTGACGCGGCGCGTCCGTGGTGGGCCCGGGTCCTCCGGGCGCACGAACTGGTCGTCCGCCGCTGACCGGACGCGGGCCGGTGTTGACTGTGACGTGACGTCACGGCCAGGAGGTCCTCGACGCCCTCGCCGGGCTGCCCGGAACCCGCGACCCGGCCGCCGAACGCCGGCTCGCCGACGCGTTCGCCCTGGACACCCGCCGGCTGGTGCGGTGATCCTGGCCACCGCCGGTGCGGTCGGCGCGCTGGTCGCTCCGGCGGTCATCGACGGTACCGACGTCGCCGCCCGGACCTTCGCCTTTCTCGTCGGGCAATGGCCGGCCGTGGCGGCGCTGACCGGCTTCGCCACCCTGCTCGCCGGCGCCCGGCCGCGGTGGACCGGGCTCGCCTGGGTTCCGCTGGCGGCCAGCGGTCTGGTCGCGTTCCTCGGCCCGCTGCTGCAGATCCCGAAGGGTGCAGCGCCTGGGCGCTTTCCAGCATGTGCCCGACGTGGGCGCGCCGGATCCCAGCGGCCTGGGGTTGCTGCTGCTGGTCGCGATGGCCGCCGGCACCGTGGTGGCCGGTGCCCGCGGCGCCGCCCGGCGTGACTTGATCGACACGTGATCCCCGTTCTTCGCTACGGCACCGTAGCGTTATGCTCGGCTGGTGAGCGTCGAACAGCGACCCGCGGTCGAGCGTGTCCAGCCGCCCAAGACCCCGTACCGGGTGATCAACCGCCTCATGCGAGCCATGCTGTCGTCGCCGCGGCGAGCGCGGCGGATCGGCCGGCACTTGCTGCTGTTGCACGTCACCGGGCGCCGGACCGGCCGGGAACTGGTCGTGCCGGTGGCGTACCGGCGTCTCGACGACCACCGGATGCTGGTGCTGACGAACGCCGGCTGGCGGGTCAACCTGCGGGACCGGCCGGAGGCGGCGGTGACGCTGTCGGGCACGCGCCGGCCCGTGCGCGCGGAACTGGTCGAGGACCCGGAGGCCGTAGCGGCCGTGTACCGGCGGTTGATCGAGGACGCCGGGTACGCCCGAGCCGGGCGGCGCATGGGGATCCGAATCAACGTGAACCGCACCCCGACCCTGGCCGAGCTGGCCGAGGCCGCCCGCCGCGACGGTCTCGCGGTGGTCTACCTGGACCTCGATCCGGTGTCGCGGTGACCGCGCCGGTGCTGGTGACCGGCGCCACCGGCAACGTCGGCGGCGCCACCGCCCGCGCGCTGATCGACCTCGGCAGACCGGTACGGGTGGCCGGCACCGACGTGGCCGCCCTCCGCCGGCGGTTCCCGGGCGCCGAGGCCGTCGCGCTGGACTTCACCGACCCGGGGACCTTCGAGCCGGCCACCCGCGGCGCCGGTGGCCTGTTCCTGGTGCGCCCGCCGGCCGTCTCCCGGGTCGGTCCGACCCTCAACGCGCTGGTGGACGCCGCCGCCCGCAACGGGGTACGGCACGTGACCTTCGCCTCGGTGACCGGCGCCGACACCAACCGGATCGTGCCGCACCACCGGGTCGAGACGCATCTGCGCGGCGCCGGCTTGCCGTGGACGATCCTGCGGCCCGGCTTCTTCGCGCAGAACCTGGCCGACGCCTACCGCACCGACATCCTCGACGACGACCGGATCTACCTGCCCGCCGGATCGGGCCGGGCCGCGTTCATCGACACCCGAGACATCGGCGATGTCGCCGCGACAGTGTTCGCCGACCCGGACGCGCACCGCGGCGCCGGCTATACCCTCACCGGCCCGCAGGCGTTCGATTTCGCCACGGTGGCCACGCTGCTGACCGGCGTCCTGGGCCGGCCGATCCGGTATCAACCGGCGACCGTCGCCGGATATCTGCGGCACCTGCGCCGGCGCGGCGCTCCCGTGACGCAGGCGCTGGTGCAGACGGTGCTGCACACCGGCCTGCGCCGCGGGCCGGCCGGCCGGGTCGACCCCACCCTGCCCCGGCTCCTCGGCCGGCCGGCCCGAACCCTCGAGCAGTACGTCCACGAACACCGGGAGACATGGACGCCGGCCACGCCGATACGGTGAACGTCGTGGCACCGCAGACGACGTCCGGCTCCGACGGCCTCGACCCCCGGGTGACCCGCAGCCGCGCCGCCGTGCTCGCGGCCACCCTCGACCTGCTCGCCGACCGCGGCATCGCCGGCACCACCATCGAAGCGGTCGCCCAGCGCTCCGGCGTCGCCAAGACCACCATCTACCGCCAGTGGAGCAGCCAGGCCGACCTCGTCCTGGACACGTTCGGCGGCCTGCTGCAGCCGCCCGCCGACCCGGACACCGGCACCCTGCGCGGCGACCTGCTGAAGCTGGTCACCGGGCTCGCCCGATCGGTGTCCCGCGGCCCCGCCGCCGCGCTGATGTTCGCGCTCATCGACGCCGCCGAACGGGACCCGGCCTTCGCCGCCCTGCACCGCCGCGAGGCCGCCGCCCGCCACGCCGTCATCCGGGCCGTGATCACTCGCGGCATCCGGCGTGGTGAGCTGCCCGGTGACACCGACCCCGCCGACGTCCTGGACCTGCTCGCCGGGCCGCTGTTCCACCGCCGTGCCGTCTCCGGCGGCACCGTCGACGCCGCCTTCGCCACGCGGGTGGTCGACCGGGTGCTGGCCGCCTACCGCGACATCGCCGCGCACAGCTGACCCTTGCGCCCGTCGCCGCGCCGGCCGACCGGGTCAGGGTAAGGTCGGTGCCGGCCCCGCCCCTGGCCCGGAAGGGGTCGACCGTCCGGGCGGTGGCGTGGCTACGCCTGCCCGTTACGCTGTCCGACGACGGCGTCGCCAGGGGGTGGCTGTGGGCATCGAGGTGCCGGACTCTCTGCATGAGGCGGACCTGTTCGCCCTGTTCGACGCCGACCCGAACGGCTGCGCGCTGGCCCGCGCCGTCCGCAGCGACGACGGCGACATCGTCGACTTCACGCTGGTCTACCTCAACGAGGCGGGCGGCCGGTTCCTCGGGCGGCCACGCGAGGACCTGATCGGTCACACCTACCGGCAGCTGTGGCCGGACACCATGACCGACGGCACGCTGCCGTTCTATCGCCGGGTGGTCCAGGAGCGGGTCTCCGAGGTGCGCTCGGTGTACTACGACCGGGCGAGCGTGGCCGGGCACTTCGAGTTCCGGGTGGTGCCCTTCGGGGACGGCTTCGTGGCCCGCTTCGTCGACCTGAAGAAGCTGACCATGGGGGCGCAGTCCGAGGGCGGCGCCCGTCTCTACGACGCGCTCGACGCCGCGTTCGACGGCTTCGCCCTGCTGCGCGCGGTCCGCGACGACACCGGCACGATCATCGACTTCACCCGCGAGTACGTGAATCAGATCGGCGCCAAGCTGGCCGGCAGCACGGTCGAGGAACTGGTCGGCGGACGCGTGCTCGAGACCTCGACGAGCGCCGTCGAACTGGGCCTTTTCGACCACTGCCGCGACGTCACCGAGAGCGGCGAGGTCTGGCAACAGCAGGTCGCCGCCCCGGCCCGCGCCCAGGTGTGGGAACTCAAGGTCGTCCGCGTCGACGTGGACATCATCGCCGTGTCGTACCGGGACGTCACCGCGCAGGTCGAGCAGCAACAAGAGCTGGTCCGCAGCGCCGCTCACCTGCAGGCCGCCGCCGACCGGACGGCGGCTCTGCAGGCGGTGACGGCGGCGCTGGTGGCGGCCAGTACGCCGGATGAGGTGTGCGTGGCGATGGGCGCCGTGGTGCGCCCGTCGGCCGGCGGGCACGGCATCGCGGTGCTGTTGCGCTCCGGCGATCGGCTGGTGCTGCGGTACCACGCCGGGTACGAGGACCACGTCGTCGCGCAGCTGCGCGAGCTCCCGCTGTCGCACCCGTATCCGGCGACCCAGGTCACCCTCACCGGCCGGTCCCGCTACCTGCACTCGCCGGAGGAGTTCGCCCGCGCCCAGCCGGACCCCGCGACGGCGGTCTCCGGCGGCGGCCGGGTGGCCTGGGCGTTCCTGCCCCTGGCCACCGGCGGGCAGGTGCTCGGCGCGCTGGTCATCGGCTACACGGAGCCGCGAAACTTCGATGCCGACGAGCGCGCCACCCTGGTGACCTTCAGCCGGCTGGCCGCCCAGGCGTTGCAGCGGGCGCTGCTGTTCCAGGCCCAGCTGTCGATCGCCGCGGACCTGCAACGTGCCCTGCTGCCCGCCGCGCTGCCGGAACTCAACGGCGCGCGGCACGCCGTGCGGTACCTGCCCTGGACCCATGGCGCCGACGTCGGCGGCGACTGGTACGACGTCATCCCGCTGGGCCCGGACACGGCCGCGATCGTCATCGGCGACGTCGCCGGCCACAGCCCGCGGGCGGCGGCGACCATGGGCGAGCTGCGTAACGCCCTGCGCGCATACGCCACCGACGGATACAGCCCCGCCGGGGTTATGCAGCGGGCCAACCAGCTGCTCCTGCGGCTGCACCCGGACGCCATGGCCACCTGCTGCTACCTCGAGCTGCATCTGGCCGAAGGCACGGCGACCGCGGTGCTGGCCGGTCACCCGCCGCCGGTCCTCCGCTCCGGCGGCCGCGCCGACCGGGTCGACCTGCCGACCGGACCGCCGCTGGGCACCCGCAACGGGTACTACGTCGACTCCACCTTCCTGCTGTCCCCGGGGTGCACGCTGGTGCTCTACACCGACGGTCTGGTGGAGGACCGCCGCTACACCGTCGACCAGGGCATGGCCGACCTGTGCACGGCGGTGCGCACGGCACCTACCGACGATCCCGCCCGCCTCGTGGACCACATCCTGCAGGCCGGTGTCGGTCCCAGCCCGCGCGGCGACGACGTGGCGATCCTCGCGCTCACCGTGGACGCCCGGCCGCCGGCCGGTCCTCGCACCGCACGCCGGCGCTTCCGGGGGGATGCCGCCAGCGCACCGGCCGCCCGCCGCCTCACCGCCGACCTGCTCACCGCCTGGGGCCTGCAGGCCATCCGGGACGACGCCTGCCTCCTGGTCGACGAGCTGGTCACCAACGCGGTCCAGCACACCGTCGGCCACGTCGAGGTGTGCATCGCCCTCGGTCAGCGGCTCCGCGTCGAGGTGCACGACGGCAGCACCCGCCATCCCGGCCGGCGGACCGTCGACGGCGACAGCGAGATGGGCCGCGGCCTGTACATCGTGGAACGTCTCGCGGCGGACTGGGGGTCCGTGCCGATGGCCGGGCGCGGCAAGACGGTCTGGTTCGAGCTCGAGTTCGCCCGGTAGGCCGGAGGGACCAAGGTCCCGCGATCGGTGGTATCGCGGCCCTGACCAGCCGCCGCAGAAAGCGCTGCACTTGAGGTATGCGCCAGGGCTCGATGAACAGCTACCTGATCGTCGTGGGCGTGGACGGCTCGGAGGGCGGCCGTCGCGCCCTGGACTGGGCCGTACGGGAGGCCGCCAGCCGCGGCGGCACCGTGCGCGCCGTCATCGCCTGGTCGTGGGACGGCCTGGAGTACGGCCCGGTCACCGCCACCGGCCCGGACGAGGCGGCGGACCGCGCCCGGCAGTTGCTGCGGCGCGAGATCGACGCCCTCGCCGAACGCTCCGGGCGCACCGACGAGGTCACCACGGAGGTGTTCGAGGGCCGGCCGGCGGACGTCCTCGCCGCGGCCGGCGCGACCGCCGACATGCTGGTGCTCGGCAGTCACGGCCACAGCCGCGTGCGGCACACCGTGCTCGGCTCGGTCAGCGAGGACTGCATCCGCAAGGCGGCCTGCCCGGTCGTGGTCATTCCGGTGCCGGTCGCCACACCAGCCGGAGGTCGCCATGACTGACACGCTGATGCTCCCGGCTCCGCAGATCCGCACCCACGGTCTGGACGCAGCCGCCTGGGAGGACTATGCGAGCGAGCAGGTGACGGCTGCGCTGCGGCAGGCTCCCGCCCCGGTGCGGAAGATCCGGCTGCTGATCAGCTCGCAGCAAACGCACGACCGGATCGACGCCCATGTCGAGATCGACGGGGTGGTCCTCCACGCGCATGCCGCGGGCCGGACCGTCCAGGAGGCCGCCGACCTGGTGGGGGAACGGTTGCGCGGTCAGCTCCGCCGGCTGCGCCGCCGGCCGGTGCGCTGACCCACCGCGCCGGGACCGTCCACACGGTACGGTCCCGGCGCGGTGGTCAGCCCTGCTGCGCCCAGTCGCCGAGGGACCAGTCGCGCACCTCCGGCATGTCCTCCAGGTGCTCCACCACGTACTCGTGGTGGCGGGCCAGCTGGGCCTCGCACCACTCCTTGACCGCGGTGGCGCCCCGGGGCAGCCGCTTGGCGTTGTTGATGGCGTCCATCACCAGGTGGTACCGGGACGCCTTGTTGCGCACCGTCATGTCGAACGGCGTCGTGGTGGTGCCCTCCTCGATGAAGCCGCGCACCCGGAACCGGTCGGCGTCCGGGCGGCCGTGCACCAGCTGGTGGATCGCACCCGGATAGCCGTGGAACGAGAACACCACGTCCACCGAGTCGGTGAACAGCTCGGTGAACAGCACCGGGCTCATGCCGTGCGGGTGGTCCTTCGGCCGCGGCAGCGTCATCAGGTTGACGACGTTGACCACGCGCACCTTGAAGCCGGGCAGCCGCTCCTTGAGGATCTGCGCCGCCGCTACCGTCTCCATCGTCACCACGTCACCGGCGCAGGCCAGCACGATGTCCGGGTCGCTGCTGCCGTCGTCGGTGCCGGCCCAGTCCCAGATGCCGGCGCCGCGCGCGCAGTGCTCGATCGCCTGGTCCATGGTCAGCCACTGCAGCTGCGGCTGCTTGTCGATGACGATCAGGTTGACGTACGACTTCGACCGGAAGCAGTGGTCCGCCACCGAGAGCAGGCAGTTCGCGTCCGGCGGCAGGTACACCCGGGACACCGTGCCGCGCTGGTTGAGCACCACCTGGATGAGGCCGGGGCCCTGGTGGCTGAAACCGTTGTGGTCGTTGCGCCAGGCGGTCGAGGTCAGCAGGATGTTCAGGCTCGGCACCTTGGCACGCCAGGGCAGGTGCGCGGCTTCCTGCAACCACTTGCCGTGCTGCACCGTCTGCGAGGCGCTGACCATGGCGAACGCCTCGTACGTGGCGAACATGCCGTGCCGCCCGGTCAGGTTGTAGCCCTCCAGCCAGCCGTGGCAGTTGTGCTCGCTGAGCACCTCCATGACCCGGCCGTCCCGGCTGAGCGCCGTGTCGTCCGGGATCACGTTCTCCATGAACGCCCGGTCGGAGACCTCGAACACCGCGCCGAGCCGGTTGCTGTTCGTCTCGTCCGGGCAGAACAGCCGGAACCGGTCCGGGTTGCGGGTGTAGATGTCGCGCATCATCTCGCCCAGCTTGCGGGTCGACTCCGCCTTCTGCCGCGCCGGCCGCTGGACATCGACCGCGTAGTCCCGGAAGTCGGGGATGTCCAGCTCAAGGTTGAGCAGGCCACCGTTGGCATGCGGGCTCGCGCTCATCCGCAGATCGCCGTCCGGTGTCACGGCCCGGACCAGCTCGGTCGGGGCGCCGGTGGCGTCGAACAGTTCGTCCGGCCGGTACGACCGCAGCCACTCCTCGAGGATGCGCAGGTGGCCGGGGTTGTCGCGGACACCGGACAGCGGCACCTGGTGCGAGCGCCAGGTGCCGGTCATGGTGACGCCGTCGACCTCCTCGGGGCCGGTCCAGCCCTTCGGCGAGCGCAGCACGATCAGCGGCCAGCGGGGGCGGCTGCCGTCCCACGCACCGCCGCGAGCGGCCTGCTGGATGGCGCGGATGCGGCCCCACGCGCCGGCCAGCGCCTCGGCGAACCGGTGGTGCATGCCGGGCAGGTCGCTGCCCTCGACCTCGATGACCTCGTACCCGTGCCCCTCGAGCAGGCTGCGCACCTCGGCGCGGTCCTTGCGGGCGAGCACCGTCGGACCGGCGATCTTGGCGCCGTTGAGGTGCAGGATCGGCAGCACCGCGCCGTCGCGGGCCGGGTTGAGGAAGGAGACGCCCTTCCAGGAGCCCTCCAGCGGCCCGGTCTCGGCCTCACCGTCGCCGACCACCGCGATCGCCAGCAGGTCCGGATTGTCCATCGCCGCGCCGAACGCGTGCACCAGCACGTAGCCCAGCTCGCCGCCCTCGTGGATCGAGCCGGGCGTGGTCACCGACACGTGGCTCGGGATGCCGCCGGGCGCCGAGAACTGCCGGAACAGCCGGAGCATCCCCGCCTCGTCCAGCCCGACGGCGGGGTACACCTCGGAATACGTGCCCTCCAGGTAACCCGCGGCGACCAGCGCCGGTCCGCCGTGCCCGGGGCCGGCGAGGTAGATCGCCGGCTGACCGGTCCGCTTGATCAGCCGCGACACGTGCGCGTAGATCAGCGAGAGGCCGGGGCTGGTGCCCCAGTGACCCAGCAGGCGCGGCTTGATGTGCTCGGCGCTCAGCGGCTCGCGCAGCAGCGGGTTGGCCTTCAGGTAGATCTGCCCGACGGTCAGGTAGTTGTTCGCCCGCCACCAGGCGTCCAGCTGAGCGACCTCCGCCTCGCCGGGATGGGCCAGGGCCTGCACGACCTCCGCGTCGGACGTCTCCACTCTGGGGATCACCGTGGTCACTGTTCACTCCCTCTTCGGCAACTTCTCCGATCCTAGAAAGGTCATGAGACATCGGCATGACTTTGGCGTTTCGCCTCGGTGGTGGTCACCGGGCCTGGCGCGCCGAGACCGGGACGGTGTCGGCAGCCGCGGTGCCGGTCTTCGCGGACATACCGCGCATCCGGACGGCGGTGTAGACGGCCGCGGCCAGTGCCACGTCGGACAGCAGCATGAGGCCGATCGCGTACGACCCCTCGACGCCGTACACCCAGCCCATGATCAGCGGTGGGACGAACCCGCCGAGACCACCCGCCGCACCGACCACGCCGGTCACCGAGCCCACCTTGTCGGCCGGGGCGACCTTGCCGACCAGCGCGAACACCGCGCCACTCGCGGCACCCAGCAGGGCGGCCATGCCGAGGAAAGCGATCGTCGCGACCGGGATCAGCGGTCCCTCGAAGGCCTGCACCACGGCGAACACCGCGGTGCCGCTGAAGCACCAGACGAGCACCGGCACCGGGTGGTACCGGTCGGACAGCCATCCGCCGACCGGCCGGGCGGCCACGGCGAGCACCACGAAGCCGGCCGTGCGCAGCGCGGCGTCGTCGGGGGTGAGCTCGTAGACGGTCCGGAGGTAGGCGGGCAGATACACGCTGAACGCGACGAACCCGCCGAAGCCGACCGCGTACAGGAAGCACAGCTGCCACGTGACCGGAAGCCGGCCCACCTCGGCGGTGCGGGCGAACGCCGAGCCGGCCGGCGCGGTGCGGCCCGGCGGGTCGCGCAGCAGCAGGAAGGACAGCACCGCGTAACCCGCCAGGATGGCCGCCACCAGCAGGAACGGCGCGTTCTTCCCGTACGCC
This sequence comes from Actinoplanes sp., assembly GCA_035685405.1. Taxonomy (GTDB): domain Bacteria; phylum Actinomycetota; class Actinomycetes; order Mycobacteriales; family Micromonosporaceae; genus Actinoplanes. Next base: position 17,404 of record DASSAL010000219.1, read on the forward strand.
TCGGCGAGCCGGACGGTGGTGAAGTTGGCGATGGCGGTGCCGCCCATGCCGACGCCGAAGACGCCGAGCGCGAAGCCCTTGCGGGCCGGCGGATACCAGCCGGAGACGTGCGGGACGCCGATCGCGAACGTGGTGCCGCCCAGGCCAAGGAAGAACCCGGTGATGATCAGCGCGGGGTAGCTGTCCACCATGGTCAGGGTCAGCACCGGCACGATCGTGGCCAGGCTGAGCACCGGGAACATGATCCGGGCGCCGAACCGGTCGGTGAGCGCGCCGACCGGGATCCGGCCCAGCGAGCCGACCACCACCGGCACCGCGACCAGCAGCGACTGGGCGGCGAAGCTGAGGCCGAGCCGTTCCTTGATCCCGGGGCCGAGCGGGCCGAGCAGGGCCCAGGCCCAGAAGTTCACCATGAAGCCCAGGGTGGCGACCACCAGGTTGCGGGTGGCCGCGCCGTTGGTGGCGCCGGCCCGGGCCGGTGCCGTCATCGTCCACCTCGGACGGATCGCCGGCGGGCGGCCGGGGCGGTGGGTGGCCCCTCCCAGCCCGGCCGGGACGGGCGCAGGCCCGGGCGCGGGTCACGGCTCCGGTAGACCACGTACGGGCGGGTGAAGTAACCGACCGGGGCGCTGAACGCGTGCACCAGCCGGGTGAACGGCCAGAACGCGAACAGCGCGAACGCGGCCACGATGTGGATCTGGAAGCCGAACGGCACGGCGGCCATCACCGCCGGGTCGGGGCTGAGGTAGAACAGCGACCGGAACCACGGCGAGATGGTCTCCCGGTAGTCGTAGCCCTCCTGCACGGCCAGGTTCGCGCGGACGGTGGCCCACAGCCCGAGCACGATCACCGCGGCCAGGACCACGTACATCGCCTTGTCGTTCTTGGTGGTGGCGGCGAACACCGGCCCGGTCAGCCGCCGGCGGGCGATCAGGATCGCCATGCCGATCAGCGTGCAGAACCCGGCGACGGTGCCGATGAAGACGGCCATCAGGTGGTACGCGTGCTCGCTGATCCCGATCGCCTCGGTCCACGACTTCGGGATCAGCAGGCCCCCGACGTGTCCGATGAGCACCATCAGCACACCGAAGTGGAACAACGGGCTGCCCCACCGCAGCACCGACGACTCGTACAGCTGCGACGAGCGGGTGGTCCAGCCGAACTTGTCGTAGCGGTAGCGCCAGATCAGCCCGCCGATCAGCACGGCCATGGCCAGGTACGGGTAGACCACCCAGAGCAGGACGTCCATCAACGCACTCCGTAGGGTTCGAGGCCGACCCGCTCGACCGGCGGTCCGGTGCGGGCCAGCCGGGCGGCGGCGGCGCGGTCCTCCGGGCGGGCGGGGGGCAGCATGGCCCGCACCGCGCCGACCACGTGCCGGTACACCGACTGTTCCTTGGCCAGCGCCTCGCCGAGCAGGTCCAGGCCGATCCGGTTGTCCCGCAGCAGCCGCCAGCCGGCGTCGTCGGCGGCCGCCAGATCCAGCACTGCGGGCAGATAGTCGGGCAGCTCGCCGTCGACCACCTCGAGACCGGCCGCCTTGTACCCGGCCGCGAACTCGACCAGTGCGACACCGCGGTTCCGGGTGTCACCGCAGGTGTAGTAGGTCAGGTGCAGCGCGCACCGGCGGCGGAAGTCGAACACCTGCACGTAATCGGCCCGCTGACGGGTCGGGTCGGTGTCCGCCCGGTGCGCCACGACGGTCCGCAGTGGCGCCGCGACCCGGTCCGGCAGGTCGGTCAGCGCCGACGCGATCAGCGGCAGCGCCCCGAGCACCGCGTCGTCGGGATACCGCAGCAGCAACGACGCCGCCCGCGCCCCCACCGCTCGCCAGCTCACGCCACCCACCGCGCCGCCCCCACGCCGTCGGTCATGGTCTTTTGCCGGGAGCAAAAAGGGCCGAAACGAACAATTCGCCCACCAAACAAGCCAGATGGCACGC
>DASSAL010000220.1:0-28486 GCA_035685405.1 Actinoplanes sp.
CAGGGATAGGTCGTCGGCCCGGCCCGCGTACACGCCGCCCAGCATCGGATCGACCAGCCGGTCCACCACGTCGTCGCCGTACCGGGCCCGGACCAGCGCACCGACCGCGACGTCGGCGTCCGGGTCCAGCAGCGGCCGGCCGTCGTCCGGGTCCGGGCCACCGGCGGGCGGGATCCCCATCAGCGTTCCGGGCGGGATCGGCTCCAGCCGGCCGCCGATCGCCAGTGCGGCGCCGGCGGTGGCCGGGTGCACCAGGGCGTCGCCGAGCCCGACCCGGCGGGCCAGCCGGACGGCCGCCGACGCGGTGCCGTCCGGCGCGGCGTCCAGAAACGACTCGGCGCCGCGCTCGACCGTGGTGCCGGCCAGGTCGCCGGTGCGCAGCTTGCCGCCGAGCACGCCGCTCTGCTCGTACACGATGATCTCGGTGTCCCGCGGCGCCAGGTCCCGGATCCGCACCGCGGCCGCCAGCCCGGCGATGCCGCCACCGACGACCGCGATCCGCTTCCGCACGCCCCCAACGTTCTCACACTGCTGTATGGACCAGGTCGACCAGGCGGGTGAGGACGTCGGGGTCGGTTTCGGGGAGGACCCCGTGGCCGAGGTTGAACACGTGCCCAGGCGCGGCCCGGCCCTCGGCCAGCACCCGCCGGGCCTCCGCCTCGATCGCGTCCCACGGCGCGAACAGCACCGCCGGGTCGAGGTTGCCCTGCACCGCCCGGTCCGGCCCGATCAGCTCGGTGGCCCGGTCCAGCGGGGTGCGCCAGTCGACGCCCACCACGTCCGCGCCGGCCTCGCCCATCGCGGCCAGCAGCACCGAGGTGCCGACGCCGAAGTGGATCCGTGGCACCCCGGCGCCGGCCAGTCCGGTGAGCACCTTGGCGGAATGCGGCAGCACGTACCGGCGGTAGTCGGCCTCGGACAGCGCGCCGGCCCACGAGTCGAACAGCTGCACGGCGCTGGCCCCGGCGCCGGTCTGCACGCGCAGGAACGCCAGCGTGATGTCGGCGAGGCGGTCGCAGAGCGCGTGCCAGAGCGCCGGATCGCCGTACATCATCGCTTTGGTCCGTACGTAGGTCCGCGACGGCCCGCCCTCGATCAGGTAGCTGGCCAGCGTGAACGGCGCGCCGGCGAAGCCGATCAGCGGGGTCGGCCCGAGCTCGGCGACGAGCATCCGCACCGCCTCGTCGACGAAGCCGACCGCGCCGGGCTCGAGCGGGCGGATGCCCTCGACGTCGGCCGCCGTCCGGACCGGCGAGGCCACCACCGGCCCGGTGCCGGCCACGATGTCCAGGTCGACGCCGGCCGCCGCGACCGGTACCACGATGTCGCTGAACAGGATGGCCGCGTCCACCCCGTGCCGGCGCACCGGCTGCAGGGTGATCTCGGTGACCAGGTCCGGCCGGCGGCACGACTCGAGCATGCCGACGCCCTCGCGGATCTTGCGGTACTCGGGCAGGGAGCGGCCGGCCTGGCGCATGAACCAGACCGGCGTGTGCGGCACGGACCGGCGCCGGCAGGCGCGGACAAAGGCCGAATCGGATGCTTCTGGGATCACCCGCGACATGGTGCCACGCCGCCCAACCTGCACGCGGCGCGGCGATCGACGCACGACCGCGGTCATCGGCATACGCTTCGGTGCATGGCTACGTCAGCAGGCCCAGCGGTGTTCACCAACGCCGTCGCCGGGCTGCGGGCCGCCACGCCGCGCGCGGAGATCCTGCTCGAGGAGATCGCCGCGCCGCAGCGGCTGGCCCCGTACGGCTTCGCGCTCAGCGCCACCGTCCTGCGCGCCGGCGACGAGGTGGCCAGCGGCCGGCTGATCCTGCTGCACGACCCGGACGGCCACGACGCCTGGCGCGGCAACCTGCGCCTGGTCACCCTGATCACCGCGGAGCTGGAGGCCGACATGGCCGGCGATCCGCTGCTGCCCGCGGTGGCCTGGACCTGGCTGACCGACGGGCTGGACCAGCACGGCGCCGCCTACACCGCGATCGGCGGGACCATCACCCAGACCACCAGCACCCGGTTCGGCGAACTGGCCGGCCCGGCACCCACCGCCGACCTGGAGATCCGGGCCTCCTGGACGCCGACGTCCGAGGACCTGGCCGCCCACCTGCACGGCTGGTGCGCGATGCTGGCCTCCACCGCCGGCCTGCCCCCACCCGGCGTAACGGCTTTGACCAACCGCCAGAGCCCCTCCATCAACAGACTTTGAAGGTCTGGCAGGCGGTCTTGATGGAGACCGCCAGCCCGATGCCCTCGGCGTCCCGCGCCTTGGCAGTCGCCAGCCCCACCACCTCGTCGGACGCGTTGACCACCGGTCCGCCGGAGTTGCCCGGGTTGATCGGCGCATCGAACTGGATGGACTGCCCGTCCGCATCACCCGGCCGGTACGCGCTGACCACGCCCGTGGTCACCGAGTCCTCCAGCCCGAGCGGCGCGCCCACCACCAGGATCTGCTGCCCCGGCTTCACCTCGACGGTCGACGGCCGCAGCCCCTTGACGTCCCGGGCGGCCCGCAGCAGGGCCAGGTCCTTGCCGCGGCTCACCTTCACGATCGACGCCGGGATGCGGTCGCCGCCGCGTTCCAGGGTCACCGACCGGTCCCCCGACTTCCAGACGCCCTCCACCACGTGGAAGTTGGTCAGCAGGTTCACCTGCCCGCGCCCGGCCTGGTCGCCGATGGCGAACGCCGTGCCGGTGAACCCGCCGGCCCGCACCCGGAACACGCTGGGCAGCACCGACGACGAGATGGCCTCCGGGTCGAACACCCCGGCCAGCTGCTGCTCCAGCTTCTCGGTGCGCTGGTCCAGCGCCGCGGCCCGGTCGCGTTCGGTGGCCAGCACCGCGGCCAGGTGATCGTTGTCGCGGTCCAGCCGCCAGGTCTGCCACCCGGCCACCAGCACCAGCGCGACCACGATCAGCGCGGTGGCCAGGCGGGTGCGGCCGGTGCGGCCGGCGGCGGGTTCCGGTGCCGGCGCGAGGGCGTACGCCGGTGGTGGCATCGCCCGGGCCGGCCGTGGGTGTCCGATGTGCCGCTGCACCGGCCGGTCCCGGCGCTGGTGGAGCACCCGCTGACCGGCCTCCCATTCGGCGTTCAGGGCGCGCTGCTCGCCGGTGTTCCACTGGATGCCGAAGATGCGCTCGCCGGTCTCCCACGGGTCGGGGGCCGGGCGCATGTCATCGGGCCGGCCTCCTCCGGGCGCACCGAGAGAGCCGAACGGGTCGTGCGTCGCCGTCACGGGTCGTAGTACGGGCGGCGGGCCCCCGCGGATCAGCGGATCACCGATGGATCGAGAATCGACGCGCCGGGACCCGGCTGCGCGCACACAGGTGGGTACCCCCGTACGGTTACGGAGTGACCGACGAAGCAACCCAGCGCCGTCGGGACGCGCCGGACCACGCAGTTGACGGACCGCACGACGTGCCGCCCGGCCCGGAGTCCGGCGGTCCCGTCCCGTTGACCGCGCCCCGCGACGGCACCCCGCGTCCGGTGGAGACACCGGAGGAACTGGCCGAGGTGGTGGCCCGGATGGCCGCCGGCACCGGGCCGGTGGCGGTGGACGCGGAACGGGCATCCGGATACCGGTACACCCAGCGCGCCTATCTGGTGCAGCTGCGCCGGGCCGGCGCCGGGACCGTGCTGATCGACCCGATGCCGCTGGGTGATCTCCGTACCCTCGACGACGCGCTGGCCGACAGCGAATGGGTGTTGCACGCCGCCAGCCAGGACCTGGCCTGCCTGGTCGAGCTGGGCATGCGGCCGCGCCGGTTGTTCGACACCGAGCTGGCCGCCCGGCTGGCCGGGTTCGAGCGGGTGGGCCTGGCCGCGCTCACCGAGCAGTTGCTGGGTTACTCGCTGGAGAAGCACCACTCGGCGGCGGACTGGTCCACCCGGCCGTTGCCGGAGTCGTGGCTGACCTACGCCGCGCTGGACGTGGAGATGCTCACCGACCTGCGCGACCACCTGGCCGCGGAGCTGGAACGGCAGGGCAAGACCGGCTGGGCGGCGGAGGAGTTCGCGGCGCTGGTGGCCACGGCGGACCGGTCGCCCCGGGTCCGCCCGGATCCGTGGCGCCGCACCTCCGGCATCCACCGGGTGCGCGGGGCGCGGGCCCAGTCCCGGGTGCGCGCGCTGTGGTACGCCCGGGACGCCGTGGCCAGCCGGCGCGACTCGGCGCCCGGCCGGGTGCTGCCCGACTCGGCGATCATCGCGGCGGCCGAGGCGGATCCCAAGGACGAGCGCGCGCTCCTGGCCCTGCCCGGGTTCGGTGGCCGGTCGGTGCGCCGGCTGGCCCGGATGTGGCTGGACGCACTGGACGAGGCCCGCTCGCTGCCGGACAGCGCGCTGCCGGTGAACCAGCCGGTCGACGGCCCGCCACCGCCGCACCGCTGGGCGGAGCGCGATCCGGTGGCCGCGGCCCGGCTGGCCCGGTGCCGGCAGGTGGTGATCGGCACCGCGGAGGCGCACACGCTGCCGCCGGAGAACCTGATCAGCCCGGATTTCATCCGCCGGCTGGCCTGGGCGCCGCCGGACGAGATCACACCGCAGACGGTGGGTGACACGTTGCGCGGGTTCGGCGCGCGGGCGTGGCAGGTCGGTCTGCTGGCGGACGGCTTGGCGAAGGCGTTGCCGGACCCGGTGTGACGTTTCCGCGGAGTGCTGGCAGGCCATAGTTACCGGCGAGTAGGATCCGGGGAACCACTCGCTTGGGAGGCTTGCTGTGCCCCGTGAAGTCCGGGACGTCGTCTACGTCGACGGCGTCCGCACCCCGTTCGGCAAGGCCGGCGGCATGTACGCCGAGACCCGCGCCGATGATCTGGTCATCCGCTGCATCCGTGAGCTGCTGCGCCGTAATCCGCAGCTGCCGCCCGAGCGGGTGGACGAGGTCGCCATCGCGGCAACCACCCAGATCGGCGACCAGGGCCTGACCATCGGCCGCACCGCCGCGCTGCTGTCCGGGCTGCCCAAGACCGTGCCCGGATACGCCATCGACCGGATGTGCGCGGGCGCGATGACCGCCGTGACCACGGTGGCCGGTGGCATCGCGATGGGCGCGTACGACGTCGCCATCGCCGGCGGTGTCGAGCACATGGGCCGGCACCCGATGGGTGAGGGCGTCGACCCGAACCCGCGCATCCTGGCGGAGCAGCTGGTCGACCCGTCCGCGCTGGTGATGGGCGCGACCGCGGAGAACCTGCACGACCGGCTGCCGCAGATCACCAAGGAGCGGGCGGACGCGTTCGGCCTGGCGTCCCAGCAGAAGACCGCCAAGGCGTACGCGAACGGCAAGCTGCAGCCCGACCTGGTGCCGGTGGCGGTCCGCAGCGCCGAGGAGGGCTGGGGGCTGGCGACCGCCGACGAGGCACCGCGGGACACCTCGACGGCGAAGCTGGCCACGCTGAAGACCCCGTTCCGGCCGCACGGCAAGGTGACCGCGGGCAACGCGGCCGGCCTCAACGACGGCGCGACCGCGGCGCTGCTCGCCAGCGAGGCGACCGCCCGCGAGCTGGGCCTGCCGGTGGCGATGCGGCTGGTGACGTACGGCTTCGTCGGCGTCGAGCCGGAGGTGATGGGTTACGGCCCGATCCCGTCCACCGAGAAGGCCCTGCGGCTGGCCGGCCTGACCATCGACGACATCGGCCTGTTCGAGCTGAACGAGGCGTTCGCCGTGCAGGTGCTGGCCTTCCTCGACCACTTCGGCATCGCCGACGACGATCCACGGGTCAACCCGTGGGGCGGCGCGATCGCCGTCGGGCACCCGCTGGCCTCCTCCGGCGTCCGGCTGATGACCCAGCTGGCCCGGCACTTCGAGGAGCACCCCGAGGTCCGCTACGGCCTCACCGCCATGTGTATCGGCATCGGCATGGGCGGCACGGTCATCTGGGAGAACCCGCACTGGGAGGCAGGCGAATGATCGAGAACCCCAACGAGGTCGTCACCAAGGCCCTCGTCCGGCTCATCTCGGTGCCCGGCCTGGACGCCAAGGCCGCCCTGATCACGCTGGACAACGGGCTGGACTACAAGAAGCCGAACAGCTTCGGCCCGGCCGGCCTGGCGTCGCTGGACGAGGCGATCACCAAGGCCACCGCGGCCGGCCCGGCGTTCATCGCGCTCACCGGCAAGCCGTACATCTTCTGCGTGGGCGCCGACATCACCGGCATGCCGCTGATCACCGACCGGGCGCAGGCGGTGGCGCTGGGTGAGCTGGGCCACCGGGTGTTCGCCCGGCTCAAGGACTCGGCCATCCCGACCTTCGCCTTCATCAACGGCGCCGCGCTCGGCGGCGGGCTGGAGGTGGCCCTGCACTGCCACTACCGGACGGTGTCCGGCGGCGCGGTCGCGCTCGGCCTGCCCGAGGTGGCGATCGGCCTGGTTCCCGGCTGGGGTGGCAGTCAGCTGCTGCCCAACCTGATCGGCGTGCCGGGCGCCGCCCAGGTGATCCTGCAGAACCCGCTGACCCAGAAGGTGCTCCGGCCCAAGCAGGCCGCCGAGCTGGGTCTGGCGGACGCGCTGTTCGAGCCGGCCGACTTCCTGGAGCGCTCGCTGGAGTGGGCAGCCGGGGTGGTCAAGGGTGAGATCACGGTCGAGCGCCCGGAGGTCGACCGGGACATGTGGGACGGCGTGCTGTTCTTCGCCAAGCAGCAGCTGGACGAGAAGCTGCACGGCGCGGTGCCGTCCGCGAACAAGGCGCTGGAGCTGCTCGCGCTGGCCAAGGACACGCCGTTCGCCGAGGGCACCCGGGCCGAGACCGAGGCGCTGGCCGACCTGATCATGGGCGACGAGTCGCGGGCCAGCCTGTACGCGTTCAACCTGGTGCAGCGCCGGGCCAGGCGGCCGGTCGGCGTACCGGACAGCTCCCTGGCCCGGAAGGTCACCAAGGTCGGCATCGTCGGCGCCGGCCTGATGGCCTCCCAGCTGGCGCTGCTGTTCGCCCGCCGGCTGGAGGTCCCGGTGGTGCTGACCGACCTCGATCAGGCCCGGGTGGACAAGGGCGTGGGGTACGTCCGGGACCAGATCGACAAGCTGGTCGGCAAGCGCCGGATCGGCGAGGGCAAGGCGGCCAAGCTGCGCGGCCTGGTCAGCGGCTCGGTCGACAAGGCGGTGTTCGCCGGCGCCGACTTCGTGATCGAGGCGGTGTTCGAGGACCTCGACGTCAAGAAGCAGGTCTGGGCGGAGATCGAAAAGATCGTCGGACCGGAGACCGTGCTGGCCACCAACACCAGCTCGCTGTCGGTCACCGAGATGGCCGCCGACCTCGAGCACCCGGAGCGGGTGGTCGGGTTCCACTTCTTCAACCCGGCCGCCGTGCTGCCGCTGCTGGAGATCATCAAGGGCGGGCGTACGGACGACGCCACGCTGGCCACCGCGTTCGCGGTCGGCCGGGAGCTGAAGAAGTCCTGCGTGCTGGTCAAGGACGCGCCGGCGTTCGTGGTGAACCGGCTGCTCACCCGCTTCACCAGCGAGGTCTTCAAGGCGGTCGACTCCGGTACGCCGCTGGCCGTGGTCAACGCCGCGCTCGACCCGCTGGGGCTGCCGATGCGGCCGCTGCCGCTGCTCGACCTGGTCGGCCCGGCGGTCGCCTTCCACGTGGGCGAGACGTTGCACGCCGCGTACCCGGACCGGTTCGGCGACAGCCCGAAGTTCCGGGCGCTGGTCGAGTCGAAGCTGCCGGTGATGGTGGACGACGAGATCAACCCGGCGGTGGTCGAGCTGATCGAGGGCGGGGACGCGCCGCTGACCGGTGACGAGGTCCGGCAGCGCGCGCTGGACGCCCTGGCCGAGGAGATCCGGCTGATGCTGGACGAGGGTGTGGTGGCCGAACCGCAGGACATCGACCTGTGCATGATCCTCGGCGCGGGCTGGCCGTTCCACCTGGGCGGCGTCACACCGTACCTGGATCGCAGCGGCACCTCGGAACGGGTCACCGGCAAGCGGTTCCTGCCTCGCGGCGTGGCGAGCCTGCCCGCCTGATCCGGTATCGGATATCGGACGCCCCCGGGCCGGATGGCGACGGGGGCGTCCACGCAGGTCCGTCTATCGGTAGGCTCCGGCGGCCGGATGTGCAACGCCACGGGAGCCGTCATGTCGCAACCGCCCTCTCCGCCTTATCCGCCGGGACCATCTCCCGACCGGCCGGGTTTCGGTGCGCCACCCGGTTATCCGCCGATCCCGCAGCAGCCGTCGGGCTACACCCCGCCGGCCTCGGGCGGCACCTACCCCGGCGGCACCTACACGGGGAGCACCTACTCCGGTGGCACCTACACGGGGAGCACCTACTCCGGCGGCGGCTACCCGGGTGGTGACAATTCCGGTGGCGGTTACCCGCCGCCCCCGCCGCAATACCACGCCGGCCCGCAGTACGCACCGCCGCCGCCGGCCCCGCCCTCGCCTGGGCCGAAGTCGCCGGCGCTGAAGATCGTGCTGACCGTGGTGGCCGTCATCGCGGTGCTCTGTGTGGGCGGCCTCGGCCTCACCGCCCTCGTCGCCCGCGACAAGGTCGCCCAGGTGCTGGATGCCAGCAAGATCACCGTAGTGGAGCCGGCCACGCTGGGCGGCCGCGCGAAGGTCACCGATCCGGGCCTGCAGGCCGGGGTGGCGCAGCTGGACAGTGAACTGGGCAAGGTGCCCGGCGCCACCGGCTCGGTCGGCGCGGCGTACGGCGACCCGCAGGACCGGGACCTGGTGATGGTGGCCGCCGCGTCCACGCTGTCCGGCTCGCCGGAGGACCGCTTCGCGGATTTCACCTCGGGCATGAGCCAGGGCGGCATGGCGGTGCAGAATCTCACCGACACCGATCCGGGCCCGCTCGGCGGCATCGCCAAGTGCGGCGACAGCACCTCGTCCGGCGTACCGATGGCCATCTGCGTGTGGTCCGACAACGGCAGCATCGGCATGTTCGTGATGATGTTCAAGGACAAGGCCGACCTGGAGAAGGAGTTCATCACCCTGCGCGGCGAGGTCGAGCGGAAGAACTGATCAGGACTGCGCCAGCCCGGCGCCCTTGGGCTGCCGCACCGTGGCCGAGCCGGCCACCACCGGGGTGGTGTCCGCGCCCGGCAGCGACACGGTGACCTCCAGCCCACCGCCCGGCTGGGCCACCGCGGAGACCGTGCCGCCGTGCGCGTCGCACACCGCCCGCACGATGGACAGGCCCAGCCCCGACCCGCGGGACCCGGTCCGCTCCCAGCCCCCGCGCCGGAACGGCTCGAACAGGCCGGGCACGTCCCCCGGCTCGACCTCGAACCCGGTGTTGCCGACCACCAGCCGGGCCTGTCCGTCCACACTGGACGTGCGCAGCCACAGCCGGCCCATCAGGTGGTTGTAGCGGATCGCGTTCTCGATCAGGTTGCCGGCCAGCCGGTCCAGCAGGCTCGGGTCGCCGACCACCGGTGCCGGTTGCAGGTCACTGGTGACGTCCAGCTTCATCCGCTCCGCCTCGGCCCGCACCGCGGACAGCGCATTGCAGACGCTGGTGGCCAGGTCGGCGGGCACCTTGCGGACCAGCCGGCGACCGGACTGCGCCTGACTGCGGGCCAGTACCAGCAGCGCGTCCACCAGGCCGTTGGCCCGCTCCGAGGCGTCGCGGACCACCTTGGCCATGCGCCGGTATTCGGCCACATCGGCCTCGTCGTCGCTGAGCGTCACGTCGATCTCGGTGCGCATCACCGCCAGCGGCGTGCGCAGCTCGTGGCTGGCGTTGGCGACGAACCGCTTCTGCGCCTCGAACGCCCCGGCGAGCCGGTCCAGCATCGCGTCGAAGGTGCGCGCCAGCTCGGCCACCTCGTCGTCGGCGCCGGCGTACCGGATCCGCTCGTCCAGCGTCTCCTCGCCGAGCCGCCGGGCGGTGGCCGTCACGTTATGCAGCGGGCGCAGCGCGCGGCCGGCCACCGCGTACGCACCAGCGATGCCGATCATGCCGATCGCGAACAGCGCGATCAGGCCCTTGACCAGGAGTTCCTGGGATGCGCGATCGACCAGCTGCTGCTGCCAGGCGAGCGCGTCCAGCACCCGCCCGTCGGCCAGCGTGACCTGGGTGCCGGACGCCAGCTCGTGCGTCGGGTGCAGCGCATCGCCGACCAGCAGCCAGGCGAGCAGCACCAGCACCGCGCCGGCGCCGACCAGCAGGATGCCGTTGAGCAGCGTGAGCCGCAGCCGCAGGGTCGGGCGCAGCCATTCCCGGTCGCGCTTGCGACCCAGGTACACGGTCATGACGCGCCGCCGGCCGGTGACACCACCACCGGCTCCGGCACCCGGTATCCGGCGCCCACCACGGTCTCGATCAGCGGCGGGTCGCCGACCTTCTTGCGCAGCGTCATCACGGTCACCCGCACCGTCGTGGTGAACGGGTCGGTGTTGGCGTCCCACACCCGTTCCAGCAGCTCTTCGCTGGACACCACGCCGCCGCGGGCCTTGAGCAACTCCTCCAGCACCCCGAACTCCTTGTTGGTCAGGTCGATCGGGACGCCGCCGCGGGTGACCACCCGGCGGGTCTGGTCCAGCGCCAAGTTGCCGACGGTGAGCACCGGCGGCGCGGCCGGGGTGGCCCGCCGGCCCAGCGCCTGCACCCGGGCCACCAGCTCGTCGAACGCGAACGGCTTGGCCAGGTAGTCGTCCGCGCCGAGTTGCAGACCCTCGACCTTGTCGGCGACCGTGCCGCTGGCGGTCAGCATCAGCACCCGGGTCAGCGCCCCGGAGGCGACCAGCGCCGCGCAGATCTCGTCGCCGTGCATGCCGGGCAGGTCGCGGTCCAGCACCACCACGTCGTACCGGGTGACATAGGCCATCTCGTGCCCGGTGGAACCGTCGTACGCGACGTCCACCGCCATGCCCTTGCGGCGCAGCCCGCGAGCGATCGCGTCGCACAGGTTCCGCTCGTCTTCCACCACCAGTACGCGCACCCTGCGGTCCTCCACCATCGTGTTCGGCACTGCCCAGCCTCGCCGCTGCGGTGTGAAGAGGCCGTAAACGGCATTATCCGAGGTTCAGGCCCGGTACGCCCACACGGCCACCCCGCCGGCGGCACGGCAGGCGACGAACCGATGGCTGATGGCGCAGTCGGACGCACCGCCCGGACCGAGGCCGAGCGGCTGCACCCGTTCGCTGCCCGGCCGCAGCACCCCGAACGAGGTCTCGCCGACGGCCGCGACCCGGGTCAGCAGCAGCGGCTCCCGCGCCGTCACGACCACCCGGTTCCACTCGTGCAGTGGCGCCCGCAGCTGTCCGGTGGCCCGGCTCAGCAGCCGGGTCGGTCCGCCGCCGAGACCGCGCGCCTCCACCACGCCACCGTCCCAGGCGGTCAGGTCCAGGTTGACCCCGGTACGCCATTGCGGCAGGCCGGTCCGCGGGTCCAGCGCCGCCACGCCGTACCGGTCCGGCCGGCACGGCAGCCCGACGCAGTAGCCGCCCGGTCCGGTGTCCGGCGGTTCGTCGATCTGCCACAACGGCTCCACCGTCGCCATCCGGTAGGCCGAGATCAGCGCGCCGCCGTTGGCCGTGCCGCGCCGAACCAGCAGCAGGTCACCGGCGGTGTCCACCCAGGACGGCCGGGTGGCCGGCGGGAAGTCGACCTGCCGGCGGACCGTCCCGGTGCGGGCGTCGCGCAGGGCCAGCCGGTCGGCGGAGATCACCAGCACGGCGCCGGCGGTGCCGGACACCGGCACGGTGAGCGCCGAACCGCGCTCGTCGGCGGCCCAGAGCCGGCGCCCGGTGGTCAGATCGAGGCCGTACACGGTGGTGCGGCGGGGCGGCTCGGTGTACGGCCGGCCGGTGGCCGACCAGTACAGGTCGCCGGGTTCGCCGCTGGCCTGGTCGTACTCCGTGCCGGCCCGGAAGTGGGTCTCCTGGGTGATGCCGATGCCCGCGCCGGTGGACAGCACCGGTGCCGGCTCAGTCCAGCGCACCCGGCCGGTGCCGGCATCGATCATGGTGGTGGCGTACGCCGAGCCGGTGAGCTGCACCGCGTCGCCGGCCACGCTGAGGCTCACGCCGCTGGCCACCACGCCGGGCGCGGGCTGCTCGGCCGGGATGCCGGTCGACCACGTCCGGGTCAGCCCGTCGGCGTCCCATGCGGTGACGAGCCGGTTGTCGCCCGGCCCGGTCGCAACGGTGTACACCCGGTCGCCGTCCAGCAGGAAGCTGCCGTCCGGGTCGTTGAGCGGAATCACGCCGAGCGGCTGCCAGAGCAGCGGCGCGGCCGGCACGGCGCCGGTCAGGACCAGGGTGAGCAGGGCGGCCAGGGTCAGGCCGAGGGGGCGCACCCGCCGGGCCGGTGGCCGGCTCGCCGCAGACGCCGGCGGTGCGTCCAGGTCGAGCTCGATGACCGCCACATTTCCATCTTTCAGTGCTCAGTGGCGCAACCGCCAGCTCAATCCCGGCTCCGGTACGCCCACAGGGTCAGCTCGCCGGAGGTGGACCGGCACACCAGCCGGTTCGGGGCGGCCTGGCAGTCACCGGTCCCCGGGGGCAGCTCGGCCAGTGGGTGCGGTACGGTCGCGTGCGGACGGGCGACCGCGACCATCGTGGCGGCGCCCGCCTCCACCGCCCGGGTCACCAGCAGGTGGTCGCCGCTGCTGCCGCCGACCAGCCGCCAGCCGCCGAGGCGGACGAGCACCGCGCCGGTGGCCGGGTCGACGATGCCGATCGGCTGGGCGGCGCCGGTCAATCCGTACGCCACCATCAGCCCGCCGCGGTCCTCGATGCTTCGCCACCCCGGGCTCGACCAGCGCACCGTGCCGTCGGCCGGGTCGATGCCGCGGACCCCGTGCGGGCTGACCAGGCAGGCCAGCCGGCCGCACGGACGCACCTCGTACGCCATGCCGGCCGGCCGGTCCCAGACCGGCTGCAGCGTGCCCGGGTGGTACGCGGTCACCCGCACGCCGGCGCGGCTGATGTGCCGCAGCAGCATCAGGCCGCCGGAGACGGTGGGGTTCTCCGGGCCGTAGTTGGCCGGCGGCAACTCGGCGCTGGTGATCAGCTCACCGGTGGTCAGGTCGTGCACGGCGGCGGTCTGGTCGTCGTGCAGCAGCACCATCCGGGTGCCTTCGTCGTTCGGGCCGGGCACGCTCAGCAGCACCGCGGTGGACGGCACCTGGACCCGCCACCGGACTTTGCCGGTGCGCGGGTCGAGGGCTTCCACCGGGCCCTGGACCCGCCGGTTGGTCCCGCCGCTGCGCACCGCCGAGACGGCCAGCAGCGTGGACGAGCCGGGGAGCGTCATCACCGAGCCCGCGTGCCGCCACACCTGGGCGCCGGTAGCCAGGGACAGCGCGGTGGTGCTCGGCTGTCCGGGCCCGTACGTCCACGGCCGCAACAGCACCAGCCCGGCCGCGGTGCGCAGCCGGTAGGTGGGGCGTTGCTGCTCGGTCTGCCACCGCAGGTGGCCGTCGGCCAGGTCGTACGCGCTCAGCATGCCGACGGTCTGGGCCAGCAGGTCGCCGTCCTCGGTGAGCGAGAACGTGTCGGCCGGACCGACCCGCAGGCTCAGCAGCGGGGACAGCGCCGGTGGTGGCGGCGCGGTCGAGCCGACCGACGAGATCAGCACGAGCATGCCGATGATCAGCGGCGCGAACCAGATCGGCACGGTGGAGCGGGACGGCGACGCGTACGTGTCCGGCTCGCCCCGGTCGAGGCCCAGGTCGATCACGACCGTGGTCCCGCCGCCGAAGGTGTCCGCCGCCATGCCTCCAAGGTAACGGGCAGATAACGGAACCGCCCGTCGGGCTAGCTCGCCGGCTCGACCTCCTCGAGCTGGGACACCCATTCGGTGCAGTCGCGGGCGATCTCCTGAGCGGTGAGGCCGAGCCCGGTGAGCAGTTCGGCGCGGCTGCCGTGCGGGTGGAAACCCACCGGAACGCCGACGTTGCGGACCGGGATCGGCACACCGGCGTCCCGGAGCGTGGCCGCCACGGCCTCGCCCACGCCGCCGGTGCGCACGCCGTCCTCCACGGTGACCACCAGGCGGTGCGATCCGGCGAGACCGGCCAGCTCGATCGGCACCGGGCGGACCCAGCGCGGGTCGACCACGGTCACCCCGTACCCCTGCTCGGCGATCCGCTCGGCGACATCCATGCCGAGCTTGCCGAACGCGCCGACCGCGACCAGCAGCACGTCCTTTCGCGCGTCCTCGCGCAGCACGTCCACCTGGCCGACCCGGCGCAGCGCCGGCAGGCCGGCCGCGACCGACCCGGTCGGGAAGCGCACCACGGTCGGTCCGTCCTCGACAGCGACCGCCTCGCGCAACTCCTCGCGCAGGGTGGCGGCGTCCCGCGGGGCGGCGATCCGCAGGCCGGGGACCACGCCCAGAATGCTCATGTCCCAGATGCCGTAGTGGCTGGGGCCGTCCGGCCCGGTGATGCCGGCCCGGTCCAGCACGAAGGTGACCGGCAGGCCGTGCAGCGCCACGTCCAGCAGCACCTGGTCGAACGCCCGGTTCAGGAAGGTGGCGTACACCGCGACCACCGGGTGCAGCCCGCCCATCGCCAGCCCGGCCGCCGAGGTGGCCGCGTGCTGCTCGGCGATGCCCACGTCGAAGACCCGGTCCGGATACTTGCGGGACAGCGTGGCGATGCCGGTCGGCTCGGCCATCGCGGCGGTGATGCCGACCACGTCCGGGCGCTCGTCGGCGATCGCTACCAGCTCTTCGGCGAAGACGTGCGTCCACTTCACCGCCGCGGCGGCCAGCAGCTTGCCGGTCTCCACGTCGAACGCGCCGCTCGGGCCGTGCAGGCAGTCCGCCTCGTCCTGCTCGGCCGGGCGGTAGCCGTATCCCTTGCGGGTCACCGCGTGCACGATCACCGGCGCGTTGAAGCCCTTGGCCTTGCGCAGCGCCGACTCCATCGCCTGCACGTCATGGCCGTCCACCGGGCCGACGTACTTCAGGCCCAGGTCCTCGAACATCGGCTGCGGGCTCACCGCGTCCTTGATGCCGCGCTTCACCGCGTGCAGCACCTCGTACATCGGCTTGCCCACCATCGGTGTCGAGCCCAGTGCCTCCTTGACCAGGTCGAGCACCTTCTCGTAGCCCGGGTTCAGCCGCAGCGTCGCCAGGTGGTCGGCCAGACCGCCGATCGTCGGCGCGTACGAGCGGCCGTTGTCGTTGACCACGATGACCAGCCGGTTGTTCGCCGCGGCGATGTTGTTCAGCGCCTCCCAGCACATGCCGCCGGTGAGCGCGCCGTCGCCCACCACGGCCACCACGTGCCGGTCTTCGCCACGCAGGGCGAACGCCTTGGACAACCCGTCGGCGTACGACAGCGCGGTGGAGGCGTGCGAGTTCTCGATCAGGTCGTGCTCGCTCTCCGCCCGGCTCGGATAGCCGGACAGGCCACCCTGCTGGCGGAGCAGGTCGAAGCCGCCCTGCCGGCCGGTGACGATCTTGTGCACGTACGCCTGGTGTCCGGTGTCGAACAGGATCTTGTCCAACGGCGAGTCGAAGACCCGGTGCAGGGCCAGGGTCATCTCCACCACGCCGAGGTTGGGCCCCAGGTGGCCGCCGGTGCGGGACACCTTGGCGACCAGGAAGTCCCGGATCTCGGCAGCGAGCAGGGCGAGCTGCTCGGAGGTGAGTCGCTTCAGGTCACCGGGCGCGGTGATGCTGCCGAGCAGACCGGACGCGGTGGGGAGGGGCTCGCTCATGAGCGTCGAGTGTATCCGCGTGTGTCGCGGACGCATCCGGGCGCAAGCGGCTCACCCGGATTCGAACAGCGCCACACACTCGACGTGCTGGGTCATCGGGAAACAGTCGTAGGCACGCAACGCGGCCAGCCGGTACCCCTGCTCACCGAACGTGACGACGTCCCGGGCCAGCGCCACCGGATCACACGCGGCATAGGCGACCGCCCGCGGGCGGGCCGCCGCGATGGCCCGGACCACCCGGGCGCCGGCGCCGGTGCGCGGCGGGTCCAGCACCACCAGGTCGACCGGAGCGCTGACTCGACGCCGGCTCAGCGCGACGTCGACCTTGGCGGCGACGACCTCGACACCGGGCAGGTCGGCCAGGTTGTGCCGGGCCGCCGCCACCCCGGCCGGTGCCGACTCCACCACGGTGGTCCGCGCCCCGGTGCGGCCGGCCAGCGCCGCGGCGAACAGGCCGGCCCCGCCGTACAGGTCCCAGGAGATCTCGCCGGGCGCCGGCCGCAGCAGGTCGAGCACCGCGGTGACCAGGGTGTCCGCCGCGGCCGGATGGACCTGCCAGAACCCCTCCGGCGGCACCCGCCACTCCCGGCCCGCGGCGATCTCGCGAACCTCCGGGGGGCCGGTCACCAGCCGGTCGTCGGCGAGCACGCTCACGTCACCGCCGGAGGAGGCGACCGCCTCGATCGACGTCGCGTCCGGCCAGCTCCGGGCGGTGATCTCCAGCTCCTGGATGACCGGGTGGGCGATCCGGCAGCGGTCGATCGGCACCACCTGGTGGGAGCGGTGCTGCAGCAGGCCCGGCCGGTCGGCGGCGTCCACGGCGTACCGCACCCGGGACCGCCAGCCCAGCGTGCCGCCGGGCAGCCGCCGCACCCGCACGTCCAGCCGGTCGATCGCCGCGGCGTCCAGGTGCGCCATCCGGGCCAGCTGTTCCCGCACCACCGTGGCCTTCCAGTCCAGTTGCGCCTGGTCGGCCACGTGCTGCAGGTCACAGCCGCCGCAGGCGTGCGGCCGTGCCCACGGGCAGGGCGGCGTCACCCGGTCCGGCGACCCCTGGTGCACTTCGATCGCGTCGGCGCGCAGGTAACCCTGGCGCCGCTCGGTGATCTCGGCGGTCACCCGCTCCCCCGGCAGGGCGTGCCGGACGAACACCACCCGGCCGTGCTCGCCGCCGATCCGGGCCACGCAGTGCCCGCCGTGCGCGGGCGCTCCCACGGTCACTTCGACGGTGTCGCCCTCGACGTAGTCGTCGGTCGTCACCGCGCGCCGTCCGGGCGATCCGATCCGACCGGGTGCGGGGTGGCCAGGTCACCGCCGCCATCGCCCGCGGTGCCGCCGGCGGCCGGCGGTTCGCCGGCCCGGAACCGCGGCCCGCGGGCCGGCACCCGGGTCAGCGCCTCGTCGAAGCGGTCCAGGTCGCGGTCCTGGCTGGAGCGCAACTGCCACGGCACGCTGGTCACCATCACGCCCGGCTCGAACAGCAGCCGGCCCTTGATCCGCAGGGCGCTCTGGTTGTGCAGCAGGTTCTCCCACCAGCGGCCGACCACGTACTCGGGCACGAACACGGTCACCACGTCCCGGGGCGAGCCGCGCCGCAGGTTCTTCACATAGTCGATGATCGGCCGGGTGATCTCCCGGTAGGGCGAATCCACCACGGTCAGCGGGACCGGGATCTGCCGGCGTTCCCACTCCTGCTGGATCGCCCGGGTGTCCTTGTCGTCCACGTTGACCGTCACCGCGGTGAGCGTGTCCGGGCGGGTGGCCTGGGCGTACGCGAGTGCCCGCAGGGTCGGCAGGTGCACCTTGCTGACCAGCACGACGGCGTGGTTGCGCGACGGCAGCACCGGCCGCTCCTCGGTCGGCTCGAGCTCGGCCGAGACCCGGACGTAGTGGCGCTTGATGCTCAGCATCACGGTGTAGATGACCAGCATGGCGGCGATCGCGATCCACGCGCCGAGCAGGAACTTGGTGACCAGCACGACGGCCAGCACCGCCCCGGTCAGAGCCATGCCGAACGTGTTGATCGCCCGTGACCGGTACATCCGCCGGCGCCGGTTCGGGTCGCGCTGGGTGCGCAGCAACCGGTTCCAGTGCCGGATCATGCCGGCCTGCGACAAAGTGAAGGACACGAACACGCCCACGATGTAGAGCTGGATCAGCCGGGTCACCTCTGCCTCGAACGACACGATCAGCACGATCGCGGCGATGGCCAGGAAGATGATGCCGTTGGAGAAGGCCAGCCGGTCGCCGCGGGTGTGCAGCTGCCGCGGCAGGTACCGGTCCTGGGCCAGGATCGAGCCGAGCACCGGGAACCCGTTGAACGCGGTGTTCGCGGCCAGGAAGAGGATCAGTGCGGTGACCCCGCCGACCAGGTAGAGCATGATCGAGCCGCTGCCGAACACCGTCTCGCCGAGCTGGGCGGTCACCGTCTTCTGCACGTAGCCCGGTGGCCCGGTGACGATCTGCCGCGCCGGGTCCTCGAGGTACTGCAGGTGGGTGGCCCGGGCCAGGGTGATGATGCCGACCATCATGACGATCGCGATGGTGCCGAGCAGCAACAGCGTGGTGGCCGCGTTCCGGCTCTTCGGCGACTTGAACGCCGGGACGCCGTTGGCGATGGCCTCCACACCGGTGAGCGCGGCGCACCCCGAAGAGAACGTCCGGAGCAGCAGGAAGACGAAGGCGAAGCTGGTGAGATGGTCCTCCTCGGCGGCGATCACCAGGTCGGCGCTGGGTGCCCGGAGATCCTGGCCGAGCAGGAACACCCGGATCATGCCGGTCGCGATCATGCCGATGATGACGATGATGAACGCGTACGTCGGGATCGCGAACGCCGTGCCGGACTCCCGCACCCCACGCAGGTTCATCGCGGTGAGCAGCGCGATCGCGGCCACCGCTATGCCGATCTTGTGCTCGGCCACGAACGGCACCACCGAGCCCAGGTTGGACACGCCGGCGCTGATCGACACCGCCACGGTGAGGATGTAGTCGACCAGCAGCGCGCTGGCCACCGCCACGCCGAAGCGCGGGCCCAGGTTCACCGTGGCCACCTCGTAGTCCCCGCCGCCGGACGGGTAGGCGTGCACGTTCTGCCGGTAGCTGGCCACCACGGTCACCATCACGACCGCCACGGCCAGCGTGACCCACGGGGAATAGAAGTACGCGCCGGCGCCCGCGATGGACAGCGTCAGCAGGATCTCGTCCGGTGCGTACGCCACGCTCGACAACGCGTCGCTGGCGAACACCGGTAGCGCGATCCGCTTCGGCAGCAACGTGTGCTGCAACCGGTCGGAGCGGAACGGCCGGCCGAGCAGCAGCCGCTTGACGACGGAGGTGGGACTTACCACGACTACCTTTTCTGTCGCAGTGCGGCGAAGCCGCCTCAATGACTCGGCTAAGCGTACGGCGGTCAACCGGCGCCCGTATGCCGCCCCGGCAGCGACGGCTGGCCCGGACATGGCACGCTCTGCAAGGACGGCTGATCAGCAGGAGGCGCGGGACAGTGCACATCGTGATCATGGGATGTGGCCGGCTCGGCTCCACCCTGGCGCACAAGCTCGACGCGCGCGGGCACTCGGTCGCGGTGATCGACCAGAACGCCGACGCCTTCCGCCGGCTGGGCGCGGAGTTCGGCGGCACCACGGTGACCGGCGTCGGCTTCGACCGGGAGGTGCTCCGGGCGGCCGGCATCGAGCGCGCGGACGCCTTCGCCGCGGTGTCCAGCGGTGACAACTCCAACATCATCTCGGCCCGCCTGGCTCACGAGACGTACGGCGTCTCCCGTGTGGTCGCCCGCATCTACGACTCCCGCCGGGCTCAGGTGTACGAACGGCTCGGCATCCCGACCGTGGCCACCATCCGCTGGGCCGCCGACCGGATGGTGCGGCACCTGGTCCCCGAGGGCACCGTCGAGGTGTTCCGCGACCCGACCAGCTCGGTCTCCATCGTCGAGGCGCCGCTGCACACCGACTGGGTGGGCCGCACCCTCACCTCGCTCGAGGAGGCCACCGGAACCCGGGTGGCCTACCTGATGCGGTTCGGGATCGGCTCGCTGGCCGGCCCGTCCACCGTGCTGCAGGATGGCGACCAGGTGTTCATGCTGGTCACCGACGACATCGTGGGCGACGTGCTGAAGGTCGCGTCGTCGGCCGTACCGGGAGGACAGTGATCATGCGGGTCGCCATCGCCGGGGCCGGCAACGTCGGCCGATCGATCGCGAGCGAACTGATCGGCAACGGGCATCAGGTGATGCTCATCGAGCGGCAGCCCCTCCAGCTGCGCCCGGAACGGGTGCCGGACGCGGAGTGGGTGCTGGCCGACGCCTGCGAGCTGAGCAGCCTGGAGGAGGCCGAGCTGTCCGCCTGCGACGTAGTGGTCGCGGCCACCGGCGACGACAAGGTGAACCTGGTGGTGTCGCTGCTGGCCAAGACGGAGTTCGCGGTGCCGCGGGTGGTGGCCCGGGTGAACCGGGCGGAGAACGAGTGGCTGTTCACTGAGCAGTGGGGCGTGGACGTGTCGGTGAGCAAGCCGCGCCTGATGGCCGCACTGGTCGAGGAGGCGGTCACGGTCGGCGATCTGGTCCGGCTGATGACCTTCCGGCAGGGCGAGGCGAACCTGGTGGAGATCACCCTGCCGCTGGACGCGCCGTACGTCGGCGAGCCGGTGCGGTCGGTTCCGCTGCCGCGCGACTCCGCCCTGGTCACCATCCTGCGCGGCAAGCGGGTGCTGGTGCCCACCCCGGACGACCCGCTGGAGGCGGGCGACGAGCTGATCTTCGTCTGTACGGCCGAGGTCGAGGATCAGGTGCGCGCGGTCATCCTGGGCTCGGAGCGCCTTCGGGATTGAGCATCCCCTGCCGGCGGGTCACCCGGCGCACCGCCCAGACGGTGAAGGCGAACGTCGCCGCGTAGATCGGCCAGCTGATCAGGATCCGCACCACGCCGATCGCGGTGGCCTGGTCCTGCAGATAGAGCCAGCCCTGGACGCCGGCCCGGACGAACAGCGAGCCGGCCCAGACCAGGGTCAGCCACTGGAAGGTACGGAACAGCTCCTTGTTGTCGAACCAGTCGTGCCGGCCCTTGTTCGCCAGCACGCCCCAGACGTACCCGATGATCGGCTTGCGCACCCCGACCGAGAGCACCAGCACCGCCGACTGCGCCAGCGTGATCAGGATGCCGGGCAGATAGAAGTCCTTCGCCTCCCCGGTGCGCCAGGCCAGGAACGCACCGATGGCGATGCCGAAGATGCCGTTCACCGCGTGCCGGACCGGCTCCTTGCGGGCCAGCCGGTAGATGCCGATGAGCACCGCGGTGCCGACCGCTCCGCCGATCGCCCAGTACAGCGCCGTGCGCTTGGGCAAGCCCGCGACGTTGTCCCCGAGCAGCACGTTGAGCAGCACGAACGCGAGCACCGGGATGCTCGACTCGATAAGCCCGCGAACGCCGCCCAGTTGCTCGGCGATCTGCTCGCTCATCGAGGGATAGGGCTCTTCGGTGGGATGGAGATTCTGCTCCTCGACGATTTCCTCGGCGAGACGGTCCTCCACCCCCTCGGGTGGCGCGGCGGCGTGACGGGGCTCGCTGCCGGGTGTCACCGGGGCGCCTCCAGCTCGTAGTACGGGTTGTAGATCACCTTACGGTCGTCCCGGATCGCGATCCGGCCGGTCGCGGTGAGATGCCGTCCCGGTTCGATGCCGGCGATCGACCGGCGGCCCAGGAAAACCAGCGTGACCACGTCGGTGCCGTCGTAGAGGTCGGCCTCCAGGGTGGGCAGGTTGGTGCGCGGAGTGTACGCCACCGTCCGCAGCCGGCCGGACACCGAGACCACCTGTCCGCGGTTGCACTGCTGTGCCGGGATGGCGCCGCACTTGGCACTCTCGAGTTGCAGCTCCTGCGCCTGTAGATCGCTCTCCGAGGCGGTCAGCCGCTCGAAGAACCGGCGGATGCCGGTGCCACGGTGCTCGTCGGTCGACATTCGTCCACGGTACGCCGAACGCGCCATCGGGAAATATCCTCAGCCCTGCTCGGACTGCTCGGCCTGCTCGGCCATCTCCCGCGGCAGGTGCATCGGCAGCGCCTCGCGGACCGGGCGCGGCTCGTTGTCGCGGGCCACCACCAACCCCTCCAGGCACTCGGCGAGGGCCGGGGCGTTGGCCGGGTCCACCGCGACCGGGCCCTGGAAGGTGGCCTTGACGAACCAGCGTGGCCCGTCCACCCCGACGTACCGGACGTCGACCAACTGGCCCTCTGGATCCGGCAGGCGGGCGGTCAGCTCCCGGCCGAACTTGCCGTCCACCTCCTCGACCGCGATGCCGGCCGCGGTCATGTCCCGCACCATCTCCGCCCGCACCTCGTCCCAGATGCCCTCGGAACGCGGTGCGGCGAACGCACCGAACTCCACCGCGCCGGTGCCGGACACCAGCACCACGTGCTCGATCGCCCCCTCCGGGTTGGCCTGCACCCGCACCTCGACGCCCTCGACCGCGGGAATCTGCAGGCTGCCCAGGTCCAGGCGGGCCACCCCGGCCGGCGCGTGCCGCTGGTCGTACGGGCCGTGCTCCGGCGGCGCGTCGGCATCGAACGCCATGCTGTCGGCCAGCGCGCCGGACGGTGGGGCGTCGCCGGTGCGCACGTGCCGGGGACGCTTACGGGAGAACATCGAAGTCACCTTCCTGGCTGTGCAGTTGCTGGTGTCCGCCGGTGGAGCCGTGCCCGCCGGTGCCGCGCACCGTCCCGGGCAGCTCGTCGACCGGCCGGAAGACGGCCCGCTCCACCCGCTGCACGAGCAGCTGGGCGATCCGGTCGCCGCGGGAGATCTTCACCGTGGCGGACCGGTCGTGATTGACCAGATTCACCTTGATCTCCCCGCGATAGCCGGCGTCGACCGTACCCGGCGCGTTGAGGACGGTGACGCCCAGGCGGTGCGCCAGTCCGGACCGGGGATGGACCAGGCCGACGTAGCCGTCCGGCAGGGCGATGGCGACGCCGGTCGGCACCAGCCTGCGCTCGCCGGGTGCGAGCACCACGTCCTCGGCGGCGACGAGATCGGCGCCGGCGTCGCCGGGATGGGCGTACGCCGGCAGCGGCAGATCCGGGTCGAGCCGGCGGACCGGAACCTCCACGACGTCTCCAATCGGGGCAAGGGGGCGGCACTCACCCTGCCATCCTGCCGTGCCGCCGGCGGGCGCCGCGCCGTACCCTTCCAGCGTGACACCCGACCCAGCCGCACGCAGCACCGCGGCGCCGGCACCACCGGTCTACACCGAGCGGCTGTCCCTGCCCTGGTGGGCCTGGCCGCTGGCGCTGGCCGGCGGCGCGCTGCTGGCCGCGGAGGTCTGGCTGGGCGCCGGCGGCCTGCGCGCCTGGGTTCCGTTCGCCGTGGTGTTGCCGCTGACCGTGGCGGTCCTGTTCGGGCTGGGCCGGATCCGGGTGACGGTCACCGCCGACGAGTTCCAGGTCGACGACGCGAGGCTGCCGCTGTCGGTGATCTCCCAGGTGGTGGCGCTGGACGCCGACGGCAAGCGGGAGGTGCTCGGGGTGGGCGCCCACCCGCTGGCGTTCGTGATCCAGCGGCCCTGGCTGCCCGGCGCGGTGCAGGTGGTGCTGGACGATCCGGCCGACCCGACGCCGTTCTGGGTGGTCAGCACGCGGCACCCGGTGGAGCTGGCGAGCGCCTTGCTGGCCGCTAGGGATTAGGCAGCGCCTTGCTCTTCTTGCGCAGGTCCTTCTGCACTTCCTCGCCGAGCTTGCGGGTGGCCCGCCGGTTCAGATAGCTGGCCACCGCGGCGCCGGTGAGCATCGGGCCCAGCGTGGTCAGGTGGCGGCCGAACCGCTTCAACAGGGTGGTCTGCAGTTCGTTGCGGGACGCGGTGCCCAGCACCGACGCCACGCCGACGCCGGGCACCAGCGGGTTGACGCCGCGCTGACCGGACCAGGACTGGACCAGGGTGGCGGCCCGCTCGGTGCCGCGGCCCGGGATCGGATGGCGGTACACCTCGTGCAGCTCGCCGATCAGCTTCATCTCGATCGCCACCACGGCGATGGTCTCGGCGGTGAGCAGCACCGGGGCGGTGAGCAGGGTGGGTGTCACGGTCCATTGGATGGACGCGACGCCGCCGCCGGCCGCGCCGACTCCGGCGGTGGCCCGGGCGGCGTTGCGGATCAGGCGCTCGGCGAGCTCATCGCCGTCCATGCCGTCGAAGTGTTCGCGGAGGGTGTCCAGGCTGCGGACCGGCACGTGCGGTGCGATGTCGCTGACCACATCGGCCATCCAGCGCAGCGCCGCCTTCGGGTTGAACACCTGGCCCAGTCCGCGCCGGCGGACGTCGTCGACCAGGCGCCCGAGCAACTTGCGACGCCGGTCCGGTGCGATGTCGTCTTCGGTCAGTTCGGCGACCGTCCGGCCCAGCTCGGAGTCCTCGGCGGTCGGCGCGGGCGTTTCGGACGGGTCGGGAGTCAAAGCTCCGGTCTCGGGTGTCGTCATCGTGGTCCTTCCCGCCCTCACCGCCGTGGGGTGCTGGTGCCGTGCGGCGCAGCCGCCTCCTGCAACAGAGCAGTACCCATTTCCGCCCGCGGTCGCACCTGCCGACCCGGCACGGGCCGCCGGGCGGGCGGCCGGTGGCGCGGTCAGGCGCACTCGCGGCAGATCAGTTCCCCGTTCCGCTCCACCGCCAGCTGGCTGCGGTGATGCACCAGGAAACACCGGGCACAGCGGAACTCGTCGGTCTGCATCGGCAACACCTTGACGGTCAGTTCCTCGTCGGCCAGGTCGGCACCGGGAAGCTCGAAGCTCTCCGCCACCTCGACCTCGTCGACGTCCACTGCGCCCGACTGCGAGTCGGCGCGGCGGGCCTTGAGCTCCTCGAGGCTGTCCTCGCCGAGGTCGACCTCATCGCGACGCGGGGCGTCGTAGTCGGTGGCCATCGGTTTCACTCTCCTGTATCGATGTGTCACTTGGCGTTAGTAACGCCCGCGACGTCGTTCTGGTTCCCGGTTCCCGTGGACTTTTCCCACTCATCCATTCAGCGGAGAGCGACCACCGCCGACGCCCTTCCACCCCCTCGGAAACTGCCCCGGCGGACGCGGTACGTTACCCGGCCCGTAGGAGGGTTGTACGCACACCGGCGGCTCATTGTTCCCGATGTGACTGAGGCGACATCAAGGTAGGGGCACCCGGGCGTGGATCATCGTCGGCGCGCCGGAAGTATCTCCTGTTTCCGCAGGCTTGGCGCACAGACGATAACCTCACTTCATCCCCGTCGAGGCGAACCACCTGGAGCCTGCCCCATGAGCTTTGCGCGCGTCCGAGCGCTCGTCGTGATCGGCGTGCTCGCCGTGGCCGCGATCGTCTTCGTCGTCGTCGCGCTGGTCCGCGACAGCCAGGGCGGCGCGGTCGCCGACGGCGGCTGCCCCGACGGCGCTCCGCTGGCCGACGTGACGCTCCCGGAGGACCCCAGCGAGGTCAAGATCAAGATCCTCAACGGTACGAGCGCCGCGGGCCTGGCCGAGAAGGTCACCACCGACTTCCAGAACCGTGGCTTCAAGATGGAGAAGCCGGGCCAGAGCAAGTCCAAGTTCGACCGGATCGCGGTGATCAGGTACGGCCCCAAGGCGGTCGGCGATGCCCAGCTGCTCAAGGCGTACTTCCTGGGCAAGGCCAAGCCGCAGTACGTCGCCAAGCGCACCACCGACGTGGTGGACATCGTGATCGGCGCAGAATATCAGCAGCTGGCCACCAGCACCGAGGTGAACCAGTCGCTGGTCGAGCTGGGTGAGCCGGAGGTGCCGCCGGGTGCGTGCGCGGCACCGGCCGAGAAGGCCGCCGGGGCCGACCGGGAGCAGTAGCCGGCCGCACCGCTGTTGCCGGCCGCGCCGCTGTTGCCGGCCGCGCCGCTGTTGCCGGCCGCGGCTCTTGTCGGCCGCGGTGCTTACGGTCCGCCGGCGGCGTCCAGCTCGGCCAGCGCGTCGTGCAACGCGCTGAACAGCGCCGGCGGGGCGGCGACCAGCATCTCCGTGCCGGCCGGGGTGCCGTTCAGCCCGGACACCCGCAGCCCGGCCTCGGTGGCCACCAGCCCGCCGGCCGCGTGGTCCCAGGGGTTCAGGCCCTTCTCGAAGTACGCGTCCATGGTCCCCTCGGCGACCATGCACAGGTCCAGCGCCGCGGCGCCGAACCGGCGGATGTCCCGCACCCGGGTGATCAACCCGGCCACCACCGCACCCTGGTGTGCCCGGCGCGCCGGGTCGTACCCGAAACCCGTGGCCACCAGCGTCTGGTCCAGCGTGGTGCGGGCCGAGCCGGTCAGCCGCCGGCCGTCCCGCCAGGCGCCGCCGCCCAGCGTCGCGGTCCACTCCTCGCCGGTGGCCGCGTTGCACACCACGCCGGCCACCACCACGCCGTCCACCTCGGCGGCCAGCGACACCGCGTACTGCGGCAGGCCGTACAGGTAGTTCACCGTGCCGTCGATCGGGTCCAGGATCCAGCGCACGTCGGTGGCACGCCGGTCGTCGGGGCCGTCGGAGTCCCCGTACTCCTCGCCGAGCACCGCGTCACCCGGCCGTTCCCGGCGCAGCGCGTCGATCACCTGGCGTTCCACCGCCCGGTCGGCCGCCGTCACCACGTCGGTGTCGGTCGACTTGGTCCGCACGCCGGTGACGCCCTCGGCGCGCATCCGCCGGGCCGTCTCGGCCGCCGCCCGGGCGATGGGCACCCCGATCGCGAGCAGCCGGTCCGGCGTTGGCGTGGCCGCTGCCGCGGGCACCGCCGATCCCCCCGGCGGCCCGTCCGGTGTCGATGGTGCTGCTGAGTCGCTCACGTCGTCCGCCCTTCTACCGCTGCCATTCTCGCGCTCCCCCGGCCGGCGCGGCCGACGACCCCCCGGACCCGGGCTGAACAGTGGCGACGCGGGCGTCCGGCCGGCCGGGAGCGTTCCCCAGGCGGCGGTCCGGGCGGCGCCGGAGCCGCCCGGACCGGCCCACGGCGTGCCGGTGGCGTGCGGCGGCGGGAGGATCGCGGTCGACGGCGCTACAATTCACCCCTGCCGCCGCTTCACGGACGTCTCACCCGCGGGCCCGTCCGCGTCTCGGGGGCTCCCACATCACACCGGCCAGCCTGCCGCCGCGTGCTGCGTCCGGCACCTGGCCGTGTTACATCGCCCTCCGGAAGGTCATTCGTGACAGAAGCCCACCAGACCGGTGCCGACGTTCGCTCCCTCACCGAGGCCCTGATCGCCTGCGCCCAGGGCGCGGGCGGGCAGATCACGTCGGCCCAGGTCGTGCAGACGGTCGAGTCCGCCGAGGTGACTCCGGCTCAGGCTAAGAAGATCCTGCGTGCGCTCGTCGACGCCGGCGTCACCGTGGTCGTCGACGGCTCCGCCTCCACCGGCCGGCGCAAGGTCGCCGCCGCCCGCGCCGTCACGCCCGCGTCCAAGGCCACCACCGCCAAGGCGGCGCCCGCTCCGGCGAAGAAGGCGGCGCCCAAGCAGGCCGCCACCGAGGACGCCGGGGCCGACGACCTGCCCGCCGGGCCGCCGGCAACGGCCGACGAACTGCCCGCGGTGCCGCCGGCGAAGAAGACCGCGGCGAAGAAGGCGACGGCCAAGAAGGCCGCTCCGGCGAAGAAGGCGGCACCCGGCGACAGCCCCGAGGCGGCCCCGGCCACGGCGGCGAAAGCCACCGAGGGCCCCGAGGACGAGCCGATCGAGGCCGAGGAGATCGATCCGGAGGAGCTGGCCGCCGAGATCGAGGACGTGGTGGTCGAGGAACCGGCCGCGCTGGTCCAGGCCGCCGCGTCGGACGCCGCCGACTCCGCCACCGACGGCGACTTCGAGTGGGACGACGAGGAGTCCGAGGCGCTGAAGCAGGCGCGGCGCGACGCCGAGCTGACCGCCTCCGCGGACTCGGTCCGGGCCTACCTGAAGCAGATCGGCAAGGTCCCGCTGCTGAACGCCGAGCAGGAGGTGGAGCTGGCCAAGCGGATCGAGGCCGGGCTCTATGCCGCCGAGCGGCTGCGGGCCTGCGAGGACGGCGAGGAGAGACTCGACCGGACCATGGAGCGCGACCTGCGCTGGATCGGCCGGGACGGCGAACGGGCCAAGAACCACCTGCTCGAGGCCAACCTGCGGCTGGTGGTGTCGCTGGCCAAGCGGTACACCGGACGCGGCATGGCCTTCCTCGACCTGATCCAGGAAGGCAACCTCGGCCTGATCCGCGCGGTGGAGAAGTTCGACTACACCAAGGGCTACAAGTTCTCCACGTACGCCACCTGGTGGATCCGCCAGGCCATCACGCGCGCCATGGCCGACCAGGCCCGCACCATCCGCATCCCGGTGCACATGGTCGAGGTGATCAACAAGTTGGCCCGCGTGCAGCGCCAGATGCTCCAGGACCTGGGCCGCGAGCCGACCCCGGAGGAGCTCGCCAAGGAGCTCGACATGACCCCGGAGAAGGTCGTCGAGGTCCAGAAGTACGGTCGGGAACCCATCTCGCTCCACACGCCGCTGGGCGAGGACGGGGACAGCGAGTTCGGCGACCTCATCGAGGACTCCGAGGCCGTCGTGCCCGCCGACGCCGTGAGCTTCACGCTGCTCCAGGAGCAGCTGCACCAGGTGCTCGACACGCTCTCCGAGCGCGAGGCCGGCGTGGTCTCGATGCGCTTCGGCCTCACCGACGGCCAGCCCAAGACGCTGGACGAGATCGGCAAGGTCTACGGGGTGACCCGGGAGCGGATCCGCCAGATCGAGTCCAAGACCATGTCGAAGCTGCGGCACCCCAGCCGCTCGCAGGTGCTGCGCGACTACCTGGACTGACGGCCCCGTCCTCGATGGCGAGGCCCGGGCGTGTGCGCGAGGTTCGT
>DASSAL010000221.1:0-1855 GCA_035685405.1 Actinoplanes sp.
GCCGGAGGTATGAAGGTATGACCGGATCGCGGTTCGGGCTCAGGCGGTTGCCGAGACTGCCGGTGGGAGCGTGAGTCGAGCGCTCCGCTGAGCCCGGATCCACCGATCAGGATTGTGAACGGGTCTGAGTCGCGTCCGTGATCTTGTTCGGTGGGGGTGGGCGTGGTGGTGTTGCCGGTCTCTCCGGCTCTTCCACTGTTGGTCCTGGTCGGGCCTGTCGGAGGCGGGTGGTCGGGGTCAGGCGACAGGTGGTCCGGTGCTGGCGGCGGTGAAGAGGGCTTGCCAGGGGGCCTGCCAGGGCCAGTCGGTCGGTAGGTGCAGGGTCAGCCGGCGGCCGGAACGGGCGAGTCGGGCCGGGACGGTGATCAGCTGCCGGCGGATGGTGGCGGTGGTGGCGCGGGCGTGGAAGGCCGACGCGGCCGCGCCGGCGGCGCGGGTGAGGTTGAACGCGACCGCGGCCAGAGCGAGCCAGGCGGCGTTGGCGGTGAACTTCCCCGACGGCAGGTGTGCCAGGGCGGAGTTCTTCAGGTCGGCGATGACCTGCTCGATGACGGCGTGCCCGCGGTGGGCGGCTTCGGCCTCGCGTATCGGTAGCGGGGAGTCGGTGAAGGCCGCGTGGTAACGCCAGGCGGCGAACAGCTCACCTTGTTCACCGTGGCTGGCTGGGGCGGTGTCGGGGTTGAGCCGGCGGACCCGGCGGACGATCAGCCGGGCGCAGATGTGGTCGGCTTTGCGGCGGCCGGTGAACGCAGTCAACGGCACTTCGGCGATCTCGGCGTCGGAGATCCACCGCTGCTCGTCGTCGTCCCAGATCGCCTGCGGGTAGCGGATGGTGGTCCACCTGTCGGCGGGAATGGAACCGATCGCGGCGGTCACGGTCTTGGTCATCCGGGCGGTGACGGAGAACCGGGCGCCGGCTCGGCGGGCGGCGGCGATCACGTCGTGGGTGTAGTACGCCGAGTCCGCCCGCACGATCAGCAGCCCGCCGGCACCGGCGGCCTTCGCGCAGGCCAGAGCGTCGGCGACCAGCCGGGCCGCGCCCCGCGCCGAGTTCACCGACCCCCGCCGCAGCCTCGTCGCCGCGATCACCGGCGCCGCCGTCGGGGTGCTGATGGTCGCGAGCAGCGCGTTGAGCCCTTTGACTCCCGAGTAGCCGTACCCGGCGCCCTGCTTGGCGTAGCCGTGGGTTTCCCGGATCGTGTCGTCGACATCGACGAACGCCACCGCCTCAGCGCCGGGCAGCAGCGGCGTCGCGGTCGCCAGCCGGGCCAGGAACCGTGATGCGACCGCATCCAACTGCCGGACGTGCCCGAACGTGAACGACCGCAGAAACGTCCCCAACGTGCTCGGCGCCCGGACCCCGTCGAACAACCGGCCCATCCCGCCATGCCGCAACAGGTCCATGTCGGCGATCGAATCCGCCCCGGCGACCATCCCCGCCACCAGCCCCGGCACCTTCACCGCCGCGTTGCCGCCACCCCCGCCGGGCAGCGTCAACCGCGACGCGACCAGGTCCGCCAACCCAGCACGCTCGGCGAGCGCCACCGCCGGCGCCAGCCCCCCACACGACACGAGATTCGGATCATCGAAGACCGCGGAAACACCAGATGCAGCATGAGACAGTTGCATCCAACGGATGCCCTTCTGCGCGGCCGGCTGTGACCCTAGACAAGCCACATCCTCCCTGCTCAGAAGGGCATTCGTACGTCACGACCCGCCGCAGCCCACAACCTCAACGGTGGATCGGGGCTGAAGCTTCGTCAATGTCTTCTCGGCTTCGGCCCAGGCCCCGCAGGTCTCTCCCGCAGACGCAGGTCCTCACCGGTAAGCGGGTCGACGCCGCCGTGATCCGAGG
>DASSAL010000222.1:0-10265 GCA_035685405.1 Actinoplanes sp.
GTGGACGCCGTCGGCGTAGCCGCGGGCGTACTCCCACGTGACGTAGTGGTCCGGATCCGGGTCGTAAGCGGGCTCGTGCACCCGCGGCCGGCCCGAGGTCAGCAGGTGGCGCAGGTTGCCGCGCAGCAGGTCCCAGTCGAAGTAGTGCGGCTCGTGGCAGTCTTCGCACTCGATCACCAGCCCGCGGACGCCCGTCGGACTCAGCAACGCCTGGTATATCTCCAGGTCGGAGAGGTCCTCGAGGACGTCCTGACGCTCGGCCTCGGTCAGCGGTTCCGGCTCGGCGTCCTCCGCGAGGTCGTCGAGTCCCGCGGACGGATCGGCGGGGTCGGAGTTGAACGGGTCGATCGGCTCTTCCTGCACATGTTCACCGTACCCATATCGGGGGCATGTGTGGTGGCTCGCACGCCCGGTCCGGCGCGACCGACCCGCCAAGGTCGATGAGTAGGATGAGATATTCCGCCAACTCGCCGACAAGGACGATCTGTGGACGCCGACTCCGCCCGTACCGTGCCGCTCGGACTCACTTTCGACGACGTTCTGCTCCAGCCCGGCGAATCGGACGTGGTGCCCAGCCGGGTCAACACCATCACGCGGCTGACCCGCACCGTCCGGCTGTCCATCCCGCTGATCTCCAGCGCCATGGACACGGTCACCGAGGCACGGATGGCGATCGCCATGGCCCGGGAGGGCGGCATCGGCGTGCTGCACCGTAACCTCTCGGTCGAGGAGCAGGCCTCCCAGGTCGACCTGGTGAAGCGCTCCGAGTCCGGCATGATCACCAACCCGGTCACCTGCAGCCCGGACGACACCCTGCGCCAGGTGGACCAGCTCTGCGGGCGGTACCGGATCTCCGGCCTGCCGGTGGTGGACGGCGACGGCGTGCTGGTCGGCATCGTCACCAACCGGGACATGCGGTTCGTGACGGACGACAGCGCCAAGGTGCGCGACGTGATGACCAAGATGCCGCTGATCACCGCCCCGGTCGGTGTGACCAAGGACGAGGCGCTCACCCTGCTGCAGCGGCACAAGGTGGAGAAGCTGCCGCTGGTCGACGACAACGGCCGGCTGCGCGGGCTGATCACGGTGAAGGACTTCACCAAGAGCGAGCAATACCCGAACGCCGCCAAGGACGAGCAGGGCCGGCTCCGGGTGGCCGCCGCGGTGGGCGTGGGCGACGACGCGTACAAGCGGGCCCGGGCGCTGGTCGACGCCGGGGTCGACGTGGTCATCGTGGACACCGCGCACGGCCACCAGCGCCAGGTGCTCGAGATGATCGCCCGGCTGAAGAAGGACACCGCGATCGACATCGTGGGTGGCAACATCGCCACGTACGCCGGCGCGAAGGCCCTGGTCGACGCGGGTGCGGACGCCGTCAAGGTGGGCGTCGGGCCGGGCGCCATCTGCACCACCCGGGTGGTCGCCGGGGTCGGCGTACCGCAGATCACCGCGGTGATGGAGGCCGCGCGGGCCTGCCGGCCGGCCGGTGTGCCGGTGATCGCCGACGGCGGCATCCAGTATTCCGGTGACATCGCCAAAGCGATCGTGGCTGGCGCCGACACGGTGATGCTGGGCGGCCTGCTGGCCGGCTCCGAGGAGAGCCCCGGCGACCTGATCTTCCTCAACGGCAAGCAATACAAGCAGTACCGCGGGATGGGCTCGCTGGGTGCGATGCAGTCCCGTGGACAGGCCAGGTCGTACTCCAAGGACCGCTACTTCCAGCAGGACGTCACCGAGGACAAGCTGGTGCCGGAGGGCGTCGAGGGCCAGGTGCCGTACCGTGGGCCGCTGTCCCGGGTGGCGCACCAGCTGATCGGCGGGCTGCGCGCCTCGATGGGGTACGTCGGCGCCGAGACCATCCCGGACTTGCAGCAGATGGGCCAGCTGATCAGGATTACCGCGGCGGGCCTGAAGGAGAGCCACCCGCACGACATCCAGATGACCGCCGAAGCCCCGAATTACCACTCCCGCTGAGGAATAGGACCGAGACCATGCGTGACGTCGTCGAGATCGGTCTGGGTAAGACCGCCCAGCGCGGCTATCACCTCGACGACATCGCGATCGTGCCGAGCCGGCGCACCCGTGACGTCGACGACGTGTCGACCGAGTGGCGGGTGGACGCGTACCCGTTCAAGATCCCGTGTGTGGCGCACCCGTCGGACGCCACCATGAGCCCGGAGTCGGCGATCGCGCTGGGCCGGCTCGGCGGCCTGGGCGTGCTCAACGCCGAGGGGTTGTGGACCCGGTACGAGGACCCCACCAAGATCCTTGAGGAGCTGGCCGGGCTGGACGAGGAGGCGGACGCCACCAAGCGGCTGCAGGAGGTGTACGCCGAACCGATCCGTCCCGAGCTGATCGCCGAACGGGTCCGGGCCATCCGCGACGGCGGCGTCACCGTGGCGGTCCGGGTGTCACCGCAGCACACCCTGACGCTCGCCCCGGTGGTCCTCGACGCCGGCGTCGACCTGCTGGTCATCCAGGGCACCCTGGTCAGCGCCGAGCACGTGTCCAGCACCGACGAACCGCTGAACCTCAAGGAGTTCATCGCCGACCTCGACCTTCCGGTGATCGTGGGCGGGTGCACCGACTACAAGACGGCACTGCACCTGATGCGGACCGGCGCCGCCGGCGTGATCGTCGGCGTCGGCGCGGACGAGTGGTCGACCACCGACACGGTGCTGGGCATTCGGGTGCCGATGGCCACCGCGATCGCCGACGCGGCCGCGGCCCGGCGTGACTACCTGGACGAGACCGGCGGCCGGTACGTCCACCTGATCGCCGACGGGGGCATCTCCACCAGCGGCGACATCGCCAAGGCGATCGGCTGCGGCGCCGACGCGGTGATGCTCGGCGAACCGCTGTCGCTGGCCGAGGGCGCTCCGGCCGGTGGCGCCTGGTGGCACTCGGCGGCCAGCCACCCGAAGCTGCCGCGCGGCGGCTTCTGCATCGCCGGTGAGCCGGACGGCACCCTGGAGGAGATCCTCTACGGCCCGGCGACCCGGCCGGACGGTCAGTCGAATCTGTTCGGCGGCCTCAAGCGCGCGATGGCCAAATGCGGCTACCACGACGTCAAGGAGTTCCAGAAGGTCAGCCTCGTTCTCGACCGGTGACTCGGACCGAAGCGAGGTCAACGGGAGGGCGGATGAGGCGGGCCAGCATCGCGGGTGCCGTGGCGGTCGCGCTCGTGCTCGGCGGCTGCACCGGCGACGACGACGGCGCATCCGCCACCCCCGCCGGTTCCGGGGCGCCGCCCAGTTTCGCCCCGGGCGCGGACGGCGCCGGTGACCCGTACTTCCCGACCTACGGCAACGGGGGATACGACGTCGCCGGGTACGACCTGAAGCTCCGGTACGACCCGGCGGCCGGTCAGTTGAGCGGCACCGCCACCATCACCGCGCGCGCCACCCAGGACCTGTCCCGGTTCAACCTCGACCTGGCCAACCTCACCGCCCAGCGGGTCACGGTCGACGGGACGGCGGCGCGGGCCGAGGCGCAGGGCAACGAGCTGGTGGTCACTCCCGCCGCCGGCATCGTCGCCCAGAAATCGTTCACCGCGGTCGTCGACTACGCCGGCCAGCCCGGGCCGATCCGCAACCAGGTGCTCGGCCAGGGCGGCTGGTTGCGTACCGATGACGGCGGTTTCGCCCTGGGGCAGCCGGAGTCGGCCAGCACCTGGTTCCCGGTCAACGACCACCCGTCCGACAAGGCCACGTTCCGGCTGGCGATGACCGTGCCGGACGGCGTGGAGGCGCTGAGCAACGGCGTGCCCGGCGAGCGCACCCGTGCGGACGGCTGGACCACCTGGACCTGGATCGAGGCCGCGCCGATGGCCAGTTATCTGGCCACCGTGGTGATCGGCCAGTACCGGGTGACCAGCACGACCCACAACGGCAAACCGATGGTCACCGCGATCCCGGAGTCGCTGCCCGCCGACGGGCCGGCCGCTCAGTCCATCGCCCGCACCGGCGAGGTGGCCGACTTCCTGGGCACCCGGTTCGGGCCGTACCCGTTCGAGGCGTACGGCGGCATCGTCCTCGACGACAACCGGGTGGGTTACGCGCTGGAGACGCAGACCCGCCCGGTGTACGGCAACGTGTTCTTCAGCCAGGGCCCGAACCTGACCGTGGTCGCGCACGAGCTCGCCCACCAGTGGTTCGGCGACAGCGTGACGCTGGAACGCTGGCAGGACATCTGGCTCAACGAGGGCTTCGCCACGTACGCCGAATGGCTGTGGCAGGAGCACCAGGGCGTGGCCACCACCGACCAGATCTTCGAACGCACCTTCAGCGCGTTCGACTGGTCCACCCCGCCCGGCGAGCCGGGCCCGGACGGGCTGTTCGGCTCGGCCGTCTACATCCGCGGCGGGATGACCGTGCATGCCCTCCGCAAGACCATCGGTGACGACGCGTTCTGGACCCTGATCCGGTCATGGACCTCGGACAACCGCAACGGCAACAGCACCACCACGGAGTTCGTCGAGGCCGCCGAGAAGGTGGCCGGTGGCAAGGACCTGGACCCGTTCTTCTCCGACTGGCTGTTCGGCACCACCCAGCCGCCGCACCCGTGACCTATGAGTGCACCAACTCCGGATGCGTGGCCAGGAACGCCCCCGGGTCGTTGCGGGCCACCGCGCGCAGGTACTGCCGGCCGACTGGCCGCAGCTCCTCGCCGATGTAGCCGCCGTTGAACACCGAACCGCCGGGGAGCCCCACCAGGGTGAGATTGTCCGGTGCGAGGTTGCGCAGGGCGTACGCGTACTCGATCGGATTGCGCTCGCCCACGTAGACCAGGTTGTCGTTCAGGGCTTGGATGATCCGCTGCTGTTCCCCGAGATCGCTGTCGGCGGCGGCGGTGAGCAACGCCTTGACCAGTTGCCGCTGGTGTCGCTGGCGGGCGTAGTCGCCGCCCGCGGTGTAGCGCTGGCGGGCGTAGTCGAGCGCCTGCCAGCCCTTCAGCTTGCGGGTGCCGGGCAGATAGGTGGCCTGCGGGCCGACGTACCCGCCGCCGCCGGACCGGAGTGTGCGCATGCTGCCGTCCGGGCGCCGGTGCTGGGACACCACCTTCTGGTCGATCCGCAGGGTGACCCCGCCGAGCGCGTCGGTCAACCGGCTCATGCCGCCGAAGGTCAGCACCGCACCGGCGTCGAAGTCGTCGATCCCGGTGTAGTCGGAGATCGCCTCGCGCAGCGCCGCGTACCCCCGCTCGGGATCGGGTTGCTTCGACCCGCGCACCCGGGAGCCCTGGCTCATCACCTCGGTGATCTTGAGCCGGCCGAACGCCGTGGTCACCCGCAGGTCCCGGGGCAGCGACGTCAGGTATCCGTTGGTCAGGCGCTGGTCGACGTGCAGCAGCATGATGGCGTCGGCGTGCGGCTGCCAACCCGGAATGGTCACCCGGGTATCCACGCCGATCAGCAGCAGGTCGAGCGGCCCGGTGATATCCGACCCCGGCGGTGGCGCGGGACTGGCCGAGGCCGGCGCCGGCGTGGCCACCTGCTGGCCCGGCGCCGCCGCCGGTGCATCGGTCCGGGCGGCCAGCGCGATCGCGACGCCCGCACCGGTCAGGACCAGCACCACCGCGATCGCGGCGACGGCCCAGACGACCCGCTTGTTCCGCATAGTCATGACCCTAAATCAACTCCGGCAGGGTGATCACTCCGGCGCTGACCCCGACCCGGATCCGGATCCGCTGACCTCGCTAAACTTGCCGGTCATGACGACCCCCCGCCCGGTCCTCGTTGTCGACTTCGGCGCCCAGTACGCCCAGCTGATCGCCCGCCGCGTCCGGGAGGCCCGGGTCTATTCGGAGATCGTGCCGCACACCATGCCGGTCGGCGACCTGCTGGCCAAGAACCCCGCGGCGATCATCCTGTCCGGCGGGCCGTCCAGTGTGTACGAATCCGGCGCGCCGGCCCTCGACGCCGGGCTGTTCGCGGGCGACGTGCCGGTGTTCGGCATCTGCTACGGGTTCCAGGCGATGGCCCAGGCGCTCGGCGGCACGGTGGCGCACACCAGCGCCCGTGAGTACGGCCGGACCCGGCTCACCGCCCAGGCCGGCACCCTGCTCCGGGAGCTGCCCGCCGAGCTGCCGGTGTGGATGAGTCACGGCGACAGCGTGACGGTCGCGCCGGAGGGCTTCATGGTCACCGCGTCGTCGTCCGGCGCCCCGGTCGCGGCGTTCGAGAACCTCACCGCCAAGCGGGCCGGCGTGCAGTTCCACCCGGAGGTGGCGCATACCGAGCAAGGGCAGCGGATGCTCGAGCGGTTCCTGTACGACATCGCCGGCATCGAGCCCACCTGGACGCCGACGAACATCATCGACGACCAGGTCGCGGCGATCCGCGCGAAGGTCGGCGACAAGCAGGTGATCTGCGGGCTGTCCGGCGGCGTCGACTCGGCGGTCGCCGCGGCGCTCGTCCACAAGGCCGTCGGCGATCAGCTCACCTGTGTGTTCGTCGACCACGGCCTGCTCCGCGCGGGTGAGGCCGAGCAGGTGGAGAAGGACTACGTGGCGGCCACCGGCATCCGGCTCAAGGTGGTGGACGCCGCCGACCGCTTCCTCGGCGCCCTCGACGGCGTGCAGGACCCGGAGCAGAAGCGCAAGATCATCGGCCGGGAATTCATCCGGGTCTTCGAGCAGGCGGCCCGCGAGGTGGACGCCGAACGGCACGTGGAGTTCCTGGTCCAGGGCACCCTGTACCCGGACGTGGTGGAGTCCGGCGGCGGCAGCGGCACGGCCAACATCAAGAGCCACCACAACGTCGGCGGCCTGCCCGACGACCTGCAGTTCGCGCTGGTCGAGCCGCTGCGCACGCTGTTCAAGGACGAGGTCCGGGCGCTCGGCGCCGAACTCGGGCTGCCCGAGGAGATCGTCCAGCGGCACCCGTTCCCTGGCCCCGGGCTGGCCATCCGCATCATCGGCGCGGTCGACCGGGAGCGGCTGACCGTGCTGCGGGCGGCCGACCTGATCGCGCGCGAGGAACTCACCGCGGCCGGGCTGGACCGGTCGGTGTGGCAGTTCCCGGTGGTGCTGCTGGCCGACGTGCGCAGCGTGGGGGTGCAGGGCGACGGGCGGACGTACGGGCATCCGATCGTGTTGCGCCCGGTCTCCAGCGAGGACGCGATGACCGCGGACTGGTCGCGGTTGCCGTACGAGGTGATCGCCCGCATTTCCACCCGCATCACGAACGAGGTGCCCGAGGTGAACCGGGTGGTGCTGGACGTCACCAGCAAGCCCCCCGGCACCATCGAGTGGGAGTAGATCAACCCCGTTCGACGTACGGTGTCGGCCCGGCAGCGATCTTGGATTCGTGGTGGCCACAAAACGGGCATAGAACCGATTAAGGCAACCTCAAGTCCAAGATCGACGGCGGGTCAGGTGGCGGCGGGGCGGCGGGGCGGGTCAGGCGGCGGGCGGGGTGGTCGGGGGGATGCCCCAGGACGGGTCGGCCGCGTCCGGGAAGGCGAGCGGCTCGGGGCGGGGCTCCTCCGGCATCACGAACCACATGATCGGATAGGCCAGAGCGGCAGCGCCCCAGGTCAGCACGATGGTGACGGCGAAGGCGACGCGGATCAGCACCGGGTCGACGCCGAAGTAGCGGCCGATGCCGCTGCCGACGCCGGCGATGATGCGGTCGTCCAGTGGGCGGCGGAGCTGGCGGTACGGGGTAACAGTGGGGTTCGTCATGACTCCACAGTGCGGCCTCGCACCGCCCGGCTGCCTCGGTGAGGGCCCCGATACCGACCCTGAATTTCGGCTCTTACGGAGCGTGACCGGAGCGGCGCGCGACGTCGTCATGACCCCTCTGAACTGCGGTTACCCAGCGCTATCCCCCTGTCAGGAATCCGACAGACGTTTTCTGCAGGTACCACAATCCCGGCAGAATGCCGCTCTGTGACCCCCGCACTGGAACCGCTCCGCCGGATCGCCGCGTACGCCGTCGCCACCGACGCCGACGGCCGCGTCCTCCTGGTCCGGGCCTCGAGCCGCTCCGGTACCCCCGGAGTCTGGTCCCTGCCCGGTGGCGCCGTCGATCACGGCGAGGACCCTAACCACACCGTCGTCCGCGAGACCGCCGCGGAAACCGGCCTGTCCGTCGCCGTCACCGGACTGCGCGACGTGCTGGCCGACATGCGGTCGCTGCCGCATCGAGGCGTCACCATCCACACCGACCGGCTCATCTATGCGGTGTCGGTGCGCGGTGGCACGCTCATCGACCGGGTCGGCCACCCCACCGACCTGGCCCGCTGGCACACCCTGGCGGAGGCCGAGAAGCTCAAGCTGCGCCCGTTCACCGCGGCCGCGTTGGGCCTGTCCGCCGCCTCTGCCGACCTCCGGCCCGAGGAGGTGCCGGAGTTCCCGTCCTTCTACGCCTACCCGGGCCCGGACGGGCTGCACCGCGCGCAGCGCTTCGCGGCGTACGCGATCGCCACCGACCCACACGACAACCTGTTGCTCACCCGCATCGCGCCGGGCTATCCGGGCGCCGGCTGCTGGCACCTCCCGGGCGGCGGCACGGACTACGGTGAGCAGCCGGGCACCGCGCTGATCCGCGAGCTGTTCGAGGAGACCGGTCAGCGGGGCAGGCTGACCGAACTACTCGGCGTAGCGAGCCACCGTGACGCCGCGTCTCTGGGCCCGGAGGGGTACCCGATCGACTGGCACGGCGTCCGGGCCTTCTATCGGGTGACGGTCGACCGGCCCACCCCGGTGATCGTCGGCGACGTCGGCGGCTCCACCTGCGAGGCGCGCTGGATGGGCCGCACGGAGGTGGCCGACCTGCCGGCCGACCGGCTCACCGAGGTGACCGCCGAGGCGCTGCAGGCGGCCCGGCTCACCTGATCGCTACCGTTGGCGGGTGCAGATCCGCCGCATCGGGGCCTACGGCCTTCTTCGTGACGCCCACGGCCGGGTGCTGCTCACCCGCAACTCCGCGGCCTCGGATTTCCCCGGCCGGTGGAGTCTGCCGGGCGGCGGCGTGGAGCAGGGTGAACACCCGGATGCGGCGGTCGTCCGAGAGGTGGGTGAGGAGACCGGCCTGGAGGTCCGCGTGCGCGGCTTGCACTCGGTGACCGCGGACGTGGCCCGGCTGCCCGATACCGGCGCGCTCGAGCACACCGATCGGCTGATCTACGACGTCGAACTGGTCGGCGGCGACCTGCGGCCGGAGATCGGCGGAACGACGGATCGCGCCGAATGGACGAACCCGGACGGAGATCTCCCGTTGATGCCGTTCACCGCGCGGGTGCTCGGCCGGCCGGTCACCCCGCACCCCGAGCCGCCGCCGCGCGGGCAGCGGTTCGGTGCATACGCCGTGGCCACCGACCCGGCCGGGCGGATCCTGCTGACCCGCATCGCGCCCGGTTATCCCGGCGCCGGGCGCTGGCACCTGCCCGGCGGCGGCACCGACCACGGCGAACTTCCGGAGGTTGCGCTGGCCCGGGAGCTGGCTGAAGAGACCGGTCAGCGGGGCCGCATCGTCGGGCTGCTGGGCATCTCCCACCACCACGACCCGGCGGCCCTCGGCCCGGAAGGGGCGCCGATGGACTGGCACGTGGTCCGAGTGCTGTTCCGGGTCTCGGTGGACGAGCCGACCGAAGCCGTGGTGACCGAGGCGGCCGGTGGATCGACCGAAGCCGCGGGCTGGTTCACGCCCGGCGAGGCGGCCGGCCTGCCGTTGACCCAGGTCGCCCGCGAGGCCGTAGCCGGCTTGGCGAGTGCGAAGGTCCGTTAGACTCGTCACAGGGATCGGCCGGAGCCGGGGCGATCCCGTCCGCCCGGGGGATGAAAACGGCGGAGAGCGTCGTTACACACGACGGCCGTACGGCCCGCTCGCGCAGGCTGCCCGGCTGTGCGATGGTGTAAATGGCCGAAATCGGGCCGTATGTGCGAACGGGCCGTGGCACCACCCCGCAGCGACCGAGCTGGCCGGGGCAGACCGATCCATGGAGGAAGCACGTGCCGAGAACCCCTTGGCGCCGGCCTCGTACGACGGATAGTCCCCGTCCCGCCGGGCGTCGTTGGGCAGGCCGGCTTCGCCGCGGCGGCTCGGCCGCGCGGCAAGCCCTGTTGGTGCGGGTGGGCCGCCGATCCCGGGACGTAGGGCGCGCCGCCACCGCCACACAGGCCGAGGTGATCTACACCGGCACGGAGATCGGCCGCGGCCGGACGCTCGCTCTGCCCGGCACCGGGCACCAACTGCCCGCACCGCCGGTGATCGACGCCGAGGGGGCCGCGCCGGCCCTGCTGCCCGGTCCGCGGACCGC
>DASSAL010000223.1:0-9334 GCA_035685405.1 Actinoplanes sp.
GCGGCAGGCGGGGGCACGGCAGGCGGGGGCACGGCTGGCGGGGGCACGGCAGGCGAGGCGGCAGCGGGCGAGGCGGGCGCGGGTGCAGCAGGCGCGGGCGCGGCCGACAGCGGGTCGACCGGGCTGGGCCCGGCCGCGCCGCCCACCGGCGCGCCCGTCGAGTCGGTGCCGGCCGCCACGCCGGGGTTTGCGAACACCGCCCCCGCGGTCGCCCGGCCGGGCGGCGAGGCCACCGCCTTTGCGACCGGCGTGGAACCGGGCTTCACCGCCACCACCGAGGTCGGCGGCCCGGCTGCTGCTGTCGCGCCCGGAACCCCCGTACCGGAAAAGGAGCCCGAGCCGCTCGATCTGCTGGAGGTGGCCGGGGGTTCGATCCGCAAGCGGCTGATGCCGCTGGCGATCGGCGTGGTCGTGGTGGCCGCCGCCGTGGTGGTGTACCGGATTGCCCGCCGATAGCGGGGTGTTGCGCGGCATCGACCGGGCCGCCTTCGCCGTTGCGCTCACCGAGCGGCTCCGGCGTGCCGGCGTGCCGGTCGGGCTGACCGGGATGGACGACTTCGTCCGGGCGCTGACGGTTCGGCTGCCGCGGACCAGCGCGGAGCTGTACTGGGTCGCGCGGATCACGCTGCTCAAGCGGCCGGAGGACATCGCCGCGCTGGACGGGGCCCTGGCGGATTACTCCGGGCACACGGCGGACGCGTCGCCTCGCACTTCCCGCTCGGATGCGCGCCGCCAGGAGGACGCCGGGTTGCCCTGGGTGACGCTGCCGTCGGTGGTGGGCACGGCCGAGGACGACGATCGCGACGCCCACGAGGTGCCGCAGCGGCGGGCCAGCGCCCTGGAGCAGCTGGCCGACCGGCCGTTCGAGGAGCTCGACCCGGCCGAGGTGACCGCGCTGGCCGCCTGGCTGCGGGCGGCGATCCGGGACTGGCCGGCGCGGCGGACCCGGCGTCAGGCGGCCGACCCGGCCGGCCACCGGATCGCGGTACGGCCCACCATCGCGCGCGCCCGCCGCACCGGCTGGGAACCGATCCACCTGATCCGGGTCAAGCCGGTGCGGCGTCCCCGGCGGGTGGTCCTGCTCTGTGACGTGAGCCAGTCGATGCAGGCGCAGATCCCGGCGTTCCGGGTGCTGATGACCGTTCTCGCCGAGGTTGCCGACGCCCAGACCTTCACCTTCGCCACCCGGCTGACCCGGGGCGATACCGACGCGCCCGACCGGTTCGGCGGGACGCGGATCGCGACGAACGTCCGGGCGCTGGTACGCGGCCACGGTGACCTGCTGCGCGGCGCGATCGTGATGATCGCCTCGGACGGCTGGGACAGTGATCCGCCGGCCGACCTGGTGGCGGCGATGGCCCGGCTCCGAAGGTTCGCGTACCGGGTGGTCTGGCTCAACCCGCGGGCCGGCGCACCGGGTTTCCGTCCGCGGGTGGCCGCGATGGCAGCCGCCTTGCCCTATTGCGACGCGATGCTGCCGGCCGACACCTTCGCCTCGCTGCGGGACGCGCTCAGCTCCATAACGTCACGTGGATCGACGGACGGAACCGGCCGACGGTGACGCCGGTGCCACGGACCATCGCCTGTACCGCCCGGGGTGTGGACGCGAACCGGGTCAGCTCCGCCGCGGCCGGGGTGGCGGTGGACAGCCGCATCGAGTGCCAGACGCCGTCGATGTGCACCGGCGCGCCGGACACCCGGACCAGTTGCTTGGCGGCCAGATCGGGCGCGACCGCGAAGGACACCACCGGCGCCACCCCCTTGCTGCGCTTGGCTTCCTCGATCGCGGCCGCGTGACTCTGGAAGATCTGCTGCCGGTCCTCGGGTACGGCGAGCCGGCGCAGCAGGGCCGGCACCGCGCCCACGGTGCCGGCGGCGGACGGGCCCAGCAGCCAGGTCTGGTCACCGAGCCGCTGCGTTCCGGCCGGCCTGGTGGCCAGCGGGTGGTCCGGTCCGACCACCAGCACGATCTGGAAGTTCATCACCGGCCGGATGCGCACCGCCGGGTCCAGGCCGCCGGGATCCGGGCCGAACGCCACGTCGGCGGCCCGGGTCAGCAGCATCTCCTCGAACTGGCCGGGGCTGCGGACGCTCAGCTCCACGTCCAGGTTGTCGGACCGGCCGCCGAACAACTCCAGCAGGCCCGGCGCGGCGTGCTCGGCGAACAGACTGGACGCCGCCACCCGCAGCAGCCACCGCCCGCGGCCGGCCGCGCTCACCTCAGCGATGGTGCGGTCCTGCAGCCCGAGCAGCTCCGCCG
Organism: Actinoplanes sp.; assembly: GCA_035685405.1. Lineage (GTDB taxonomy): Bacteria > Actinomycetota > Actinomycetes > Mycobacteriales > Micromonosporaceae > Actinoplanes. The sequence continues at coordinate 2,261 of DASSAL010000223.1, forward strand.
ACCGGCTGGCCAGGCGCAGGCCACCGGGGGTGAAGGCCAGGCCGGCGGAGGTGCGGTGGAACAACCGGTCGCCGAGTTCCTTGCGGAGCTGGCCGATGTGCAACGACACCGCCGACTCGGACACCTTGAGCTCCGCGGCCGCGAGTTTCACCGAGCCGTGCCTTACCACGGCGGCGAAGGCCCGCAACTGCGTCGGCGTCATACGCTCTCCCGGTGATCTTTCCCCTGAACGATAGCCTGGCGCCATGCCCCGTATCGATCCACGCGTGCTGGTGCTGGCCCCGGTGATCATGCTGGCCGGCGCCTGCAGCGGCGACACCGAGTCACCCGCACCGGCACCTTCCGCCCCGTCCTCCCCTGCACCCGCGTCACCGCCGGCCTCGGTGCCCGACCCGTCCGACTCGGTCTACGTCGAGGAGGACGAGGAACCCAGCACGGCGCCCGGCGACCTTTCCGACGAGGCCCAGGCGTATCTCGATGAGGCGCTGGGCATCGAGCTGGGCGCGCTGGAGGAGGCGCCGGCGGGAGCTGCGGCCGACCGTCGCAAGGTGCTCGACGCGCTGCCGGACTCGCCCAGCGCGGTGCTGACCGCGCTGGACGACTATCCGTGGTTCTCGCCGGAGGCCGAGGCCGCGTACGACCGGGCGGTAGCGGCAGGCTAGGCGGCGGGCGCGGACCAGGTCGACGCGAGCGCCGGGCCGGTCAGGTGGTGATCGTCTGGCCGTTCATATGGCGGAATGCCCGGTCCACCAGCTCGCGCAGCACCGACTGGTCGACGTCGGACAACCGCTTGATGTAGAGGCAGCTCTTGCCCAGGCTGTGCGGCCCCAGCCGGGCGAGCAGGTCATCGGCGCCGGCGAAGCCGGTGGCCAGGTACAGGGTGAGCGCCGCCTTGCGCGGGGACAGCCCGACCGGCAGCCAGTCGCCCTCCTGCCCGGAGGCGTACCGGTAGTGGTAGGTCCCGAAACCGATGATGCTGCCGCCCCACATGGCCGGGTCCGCGCCGGTCACCTCGGTCATCAGCGCGCACGCCGCGGTCGCGTCGGCCCGGCGCTTCGGGTCGGCGACCGACTCCAGGAACTCCGTCACGCTCGCCGTGGTCCGCTTGGTCTTGGCCTCACCCACAGCCCACACTCTAGCTCCACCGGAAGAACCGGATCGCGGCCGATCCCGGGACCAGCACGCACACCGCCAGGCTGAGCAGGGGCGCGGCGTCCGGGCCGGCGCCGTCCCAGGCGCCGCCGATCGCCCGGACGGCCGCACCGAACGGCACCACCGTCCCGGCCCGGGCGAGCGCCTCGGGCAGATTGCCGGGCGGCCCGAACATCCCGCCGGCCGCACCCATCGCGAAGAACACCACCAGGCCGGTCGCGAGCGCCGCGTTGGCGGTCGGCGCGACCGCCGCGATGAGCAGTCCGACGGCGAACATCGCCAGCGTGGCCAGCAGCAGCACCGCGACGGTCAGCACCGGATCGGCAGGGGGCGTGGCGCCCAACCCGGCGATCGCCACCACCACGGCCAGCACCACCCCGGCGGTGATCTGGATCAGGCCGGCGACCAGGTGCGCACCCAGGATGGCGGCCGGACGCACCGGGGTGACCGCGAGCCGGCGCAGGACCCCACTGGTGCGGTAGGCGGCGAGGAAGCTGGGCAGGTTGATCACACCGATGGTGGCGATGACGATGGTGAGCACCAGCGGCAGCAGGTAGGCGCCCAGCGCCTCGGCCGGTACGGCGAGCGCGTTCGTCACCAGGATCAGCATCGGCAGGCCGATCGGAATGATCAGCCCGGCGGTGTCGCGGGCGACGCTGCGCAGCTCGGCGCCGATCAGAAACAGCCATGCCCGGATCATCGCCGGCCCCCGACGAGCGCCAGGAACGCCTCTTCCAGGGTGGCCCGGCCGGCCCGCGCGATCAGGGCCGCCGGGGTGTCCAGCCCGAGCACGCGGCCGTGGTCGAGCACCGCGACCCGATCGCAGAGTCGTTCCAGCTCCTCGGTCAGGTGGCTGACCAGCAGCACCGTGACGCCGGTTCCGCGCAGGCCGGCGACCACGTCCCACAGGTGCCGCCGGGCCTCCGGGTCGAGCCCGGTGGTGAGCTCGTCGAGCAGCGCCACCGTCGGCCGGCCGGCCAGCGCGACGGCGATGGAGACCCGCTGCGCCTCGCCGCCGGACAGGTTCTGGAAGCGGGTGTCGCGGCGCGGTTCCAGGCCGAGGTCGGCGATCAGCCGGTCCGGGTCGGCGCCGTCGCGGTAGAAGCTGCGATGCAGGCGGACCAGTTCGCGCACGGTGAGCGCGGGGTGCAGCGCGGCGGACTGCAGTTGTACGCCGAGCACCCGGCGCACGGCGGCCCGGTCGGCGATCGGGTCCAGTCCGCACACCCGGGCGGTGCCCCTTTCCGGCCGGATCAGCCCGGCGATCGTCTCCACCGTGGTGGATTTGCCGGCCCCGTTCCGGCCGAGCAGACCGAAGATCTCCCCCGGCTCGACGGTGAAGCTGACGTCATCCAGCGCAGTCGTGCGCCGGTACCGCTTGTGCAGGTGCGCCACCTCGATCGGCGTCATGCCGCCGACGCTAGGGACAGCCGGCCGGCGAGCGCGCGTGCGAGCCGTCACCAACGCCCGCCATGACCATCGGCACGGTCCGGCGGCGGCCGGTGCCCCCTACCCTGGGAGGCGTGCGGCGCATCGACGCGGAGATGTGGGCAGCGATCTTCGGCACCCTGGTGAGCGTGGCCGTCGGTCTCCCGGTGTTGATCCTCGGCGCGCGCGGCCAGGCGCTGACGACCGGGCCGGCCTGGGTGTGGTGGCTGTGCTTCGCCGGGTACGTCGCCGCACAGGTGGTCTGCATGTGGCTGCCCGACCGGCTCGCCGCCCGGCTGGTGCGGGCGGCGCTGGCCGCACAGGTGGCGTTCGGTGCCGTCCTGGCGCTGACCGCGCCGCGGGCCGGGTGGACCTCGATTCTGCTGATCTACACCGCCGGAATGAGCGTCTATCTGGTGCGGTGGCCGGTTACCACGGCGATCATCGTGCTCAACACGGCGGTGGCCGCGAGTGCCGCCGCGCTGGCCGGCGGCGGACCGGTGGGCGTGCTGGTGACCGGCACGCTGTACCTGCTGCTGCAACTGGCGACGGCGGCCGGCGTGCTGGCCCAGCGGCGCGCCGAGGAGAGCAACCGGAACCTGGCCGCGGCGCACACCGAACTGCGCGCCGCCGCGGCCTTGCTGGCCGAGTCGTCGCGGGCCGACGAACGGCTGAGCATCGCGCGTGAGCTGCACGACCTGCTCGGCCACCAGCTCACCGTCCTGGCCCTGGAGCTGGAGACGGCCAGCCACAAGGCCGACCCGGCCGAGCACGTGGCCCGGGCCAACAAGGTGGCCCGGGACCTGCTGGCCGACGTCCGGGCCACGGTCGGGCAGTTGCGTCAGCGGGCGCCGGACCTGCGCGCGACCCTGGAGCGGATCGTTGCCGACCTGCCGGCACCACGGGTGCACCTGAGCGTCGGCGCCGACGTGCGGGCCGACGAGGCCCGGACGGCCACACTCATCCGGTGCGTGCAGGAGGTGATCACCAACGCCATCCGGCATGCGCACGCGACCGAGGTGTGGATCGAGATCCGTACCGGTGCAGACGGCGCCATCGTGTTCGACGCGCACGACGACGGGTGCGGCGCCGACCGGGTGGTGATGGGGAACGGGCTGACCGGCATCGCGGAACGGGTCCGGGCGCTGGGCGGTCACGCGCGCTTCGACGGCCGGACCGGCTTCCGGGTGGTCGCCGAGGTGCCGGCGCCATGATCCGGATCTGTCTGGCCGACGACCAGACGCTGGTGCGGCAGGGCATCCGGAGCCTGCTCGAGCTGGCCCACGGTATCCAGGTGATCGCCGAGGCCGACGACGGCGCCGCCACGGTGGCGGCGATCGAGGCGGACCGGCCCGACGTGGTGCTGCTCGACCTGCGCATGCCCGGCCACGACGGCATCTGGGCGCTGCGGACGCTGCGGGACCGCGGCATCACGGTGCCGGTGCTGGTGCTGACCACGTTCGACGACGACGAGCTGGTGCTGCAGGCGGTCCGGGCCGGCGCGGCCGGATATCTGCTCAAGGACGTCACCCTGGAGCAACTGGTCACCGCGGTGCGCACGCTGGCCGGTGGCGGCACGCTGGTCCAGCCGGCCATCACCGAACGCCTGCTGCGCGCGGTCCGCGCCGACCCGCCCACCGATCCGGCGCCGGCCGCGCGGCTCACCGAGCGGGAGCTGGACGTGCTGCGCCTGCTGGCCGGCGGGTACGCCAATCGCGAGATCGCCGCGGCCCTGTTCCTGGCCGAGGGCACGGTCAAGAACCACGTGTCCAGCGTGCTGTTCAAGCTGGGCGTGCGGGACCGCACGAGCGCGGTGCTGCGGGCGCTGCGGCACGGCCTGCTCGGCTGACCGCCCCGCGCGCCAACGGCTCAGCGACGCCGCAGGCGAAAGGCCGGCAGCGGCGCCGCGGGGAGAAAGCCGACGCGGGCGGTAGGGCCCGCGTCGGGGAGGCGCCGACCGGCAACCGGGAGTAGTGGCCGGCCGGCGCCCGCTTACCGGGACCGCTGATCAGGGCAGGTCGACCGGGCGCAGCACCCGGTCGATGGCGTGCGCGATCTGGCGGTTGCCCTTGTTGATGTCGAAGGCGATCACCCGGGGGTTGCGGTCGGTGCGGTCGGCATCGATCAGGTAGACCCGCTTCCACCAGCGGACGTCCACCTTGATCTTGCTGCCGGCCGCGGTGGTGAGGCGGGCGTTGTCGGACCGCAGGGCAGTCCGCTTGGTGATGGTCGCACCCGGCACGACGTGGTAGAGCAGCACCGCCTCGACCGTGTCGATGCCCAGCCCGGCCACGGTCTTGAACGCCTGGCGCTCGCTCGGCAGCTTGCGGCTGCGGGTGACGTCGGCGGCGAGCTTGCGGAACGCGGCGTCGTTCGGGATGAACGCGGTCAGCGCCACCGAGCCGTCGGTGAGCACCTTGACCGGGCTGTTGGGCTTGGCGTCCAGCACCGCGAGCACCGCGGCGGTCAGCACGTCGAAGTCCTTGCCCTTGCGGTCGAACCCGCTGGTGTCCCGGGTCAGCACCGCGGCCAGCGACCGGGTGCCGGACCCGTGCGCCTGCGCGGCGGGCGCGTGGAGGGTGACGGTGGCGACGGCTCCGGCCAGGACGGCGGCGGCGATTCGGGCGAGTTTCATGCGAGCTCCTCTCTCGGTCCTGCAGAGTGCTTCGCCCGCCGGGTGTCACGTGGATGCGCGTCCGGCGAAATGGTTGCGGACCGAGGTGGGTGTGGCGCCGTCGACGTCGGTGAACCCGTAGTCGGCGGCCACTTCCGCGGCGACCAGGCACTGCCCGGAGAACCGGGCGACGTCGGGGTCGGCGGCGAGCGCGGCCACCGCCCGGCCGACGAACTCCGGCGACTCGGAGTTGGAGAGGTCGAAGAACTCGGCGGCCCGCATCACGCCCTCGGTGCGGACCAGCCCGGGATAGAGCGAGACGGCGGTGACCTCGCGGTCACGCAGCTGGGCGGCCATCACCGCGATCATCCGGTCGTCGGCGGCCTTGGCCACGCTGTATGCCACCTGGTCGGCACCGTTGAGGTAGCTGCCCGGGAAGAACGACACGGTCACCACCAGGCCGCCCGGGCGCAGCAGCGGCGCCGCAAACACCGTGGCCGCGTAGTGCGCGCGTACCCCGGCTTGGAACATGTCGTCCCACACCCGCAACGGCTGGGACCAGAACGGGCCCTCCATGTCCTGATGGCGGCCCTCGTGATAGGCGGCGTAACCGCCCCACACGTTGTTGACCAGCAGATCCAGCCCGCCGGACTCGGCCTCGACCCGGTCGAACAGGGCGCGCACCTGGTCGTCGTCGGTGTGGTCGCAGACCACCGGCACGCCGCGCCCGCCGGCCGCGTCCACCCCCGCCGCGGTCTCCTCCACCGTGCCGCCGACCGCCGGATAGGTCACCGCGGACCCGGTGGAGCGGCCGGTCACCCATACCTCGTGACCGGCCGCTCCGAGCGCCCGCGCTATCCCTTTGCCCACTCCCCGGCTGGCGCCGGTCACCACCGCTGTCGTCATGACCGGCAGCCAACCAGAGGGGTACGACAGAATTCAGTCCTCGTTCGGCGTGAGCACGACCTGAGCGGATCCGGTGGCGCCGGTCGCGTCGGTGTATTCGGCGACGAACACGGCGGTCAGGTTGTCCGCACCGGCGTGCCCCTCGTCGATGAACGTGGTGATCGAGCCGCTGCAGCCCGCCGTGGTGGACAGCGGGTGCCCGTGCTGATCGTGCCCGAGGATGTAGCTGACCTGCACGTTCGAGCAGTTCACCGGTTCGTCGTCGACCACCTCGACCTGGAACGCCACGGTGTCGCCGAACTCGAACGGCTGGCCCGCGGTCGGGGTGACGAACGATACGGCCGGTGCCACCGGGCCGACGTGCAGCAGGAACTCCGCCGAGGCGGACCGGCCGGTCGAGTCGGTCACCTTGAGCGTGGCCCGGTAGTCGCCGTTCTCGGTGTAGGTGAACGACGGGTACGGGTGCCGCGAGTCCACGTCGCCGTCGGCGTCGAAGTCCCACGCGTACCGCAGCGTGTCACCGTCCGGGTCGTAGGTGCCGGCGCTGGAGAAGGTCACCGTGAACGGCGCCGAGCCGACCGTGGGTTCAGCGTTGACCTTGACGATCGGCGTCTTGTTGGCCGGCGCGTAGTCGATCCGGGCCAGCTGCGCCTCCGGGTTCTCGGAGAAGAAGCCGTCGCCGTACTCGAGCACGTACAGCGCGCCGTCCGGACCGAACTCCAGGTCCATCGGATTGTCGAAGACGATCGACGGCAGCACCGACTCGATCGCGGTGACCTGGTCGTCGGCGTCCAGGGTGAACGCCTTGACGTAGTCGCGGGTCCACTCGTAGAACAGCGGCTTGCCGTCGAAGTCGGCCGGCCACTTGGTCGGCGAGTCGCTGCGGGCGTCGAACTGATAGGCCGGTCCGCCCATCGGCCCGATCCCGCCGGTGCCCAGCTGCGGCCACCGCGCGTTCGGGCCGTAGGTGTAGA
>DASSAL010000224.1:0-16510 GCA_035685405.1 Actinoplanes sp.
ATCTCCGACCCGCCGACGGACGCTTCGGCTCCGGTCCGAGCAAGGTGCGCCCCGAGGGGGTGGCGGCGCTCAACGCCGTGGCGAGGACCTACCTGGGCACCTCGCACCGGCAGCAGACGGTCAAGAACCAGGTGGCCCGGCTGCGCAGCGGGATCGCCGAGTTCTTCGCGCTGCCCGACGGCTACGAAGTCATCATCTCGAACGGCGGGACGAGTGCGTTCTGGGAGACCGCCGCATTCGGGCTGATCCGAGACCGGGCGCAGCTGGCCGACTTCGGCGAGTTCGGCAACAAGTTCGCCAAGGCGGTGGCCACCGCGCCGTTCCTCGGCGAGCCCACCGTGCGCAAGGCGCCCGGCGGTTCGGCGGCTTACCTGACCGCCGAGGCCGGCGTGGACACGTACGCCAGCGTGCACAACGAGACCTCGACCGGGGTGGCCGTCCCGGTCCGGCGGGTGGACGGCGCCGACGAGGGTGCGCTGCTGCTCACCGACGCCACCTCGGGCGCCGGTGGGCTGGAGGTGGACCTGACCCAGACCGACGTGTACTACTTCGCGCCGCAGAAGGCGTTCGGCTCCGACGGCGGCTTGTGGATCGCGCTGATGTCCCCGGCCGCACTGGAACGGGCCGCCGAGATCAAGGCGAGCGGCCGGTACATCCCGCAGTTCCTCGACCTGGTCACAGCGATCGAGCAGAGCCGGCTGGAGCAGACGTACAACACGCCGGCACTGGCCACGGTGTTCCTGGCCGCCGAGCAGACCGCGTGGATGAACGCGCAGGGCGGCCTCGCTTGGGCGGCGAAGCGCAGCGCGGAGAGCGCCACGGCGATCTACGGCTGGGCCGACCGGTCGTCGTACGCCACGCCGTTCGTCGCCGACCCGGCGCTGCGCTCGAACGTGGTCGCCACCATCGACTTCGCCGACGGGGTGGACGCGGCCGCGGTGGCCAAGGTGCTGCGGGCCAACCGGATCGTCGACACCGAGCCGTACCGCAAGCTGGGCCGCAACCAGCTGCGGGTGGCCCTCTACCCGACCGTCGACCCGGCCGACGTGGAGGCCCTGACCGCCTGCATCGACTACGTCATCGATCGAATCTGAACGATCGGGCGCGCCCTCCCGTATTGCAGGCTGGCAACGCCGCCGGACCACGGGAGGGCGCCATGGCACGCACCGGTATCGACACGTCGATCCTGCACAAGGGCGCGCACAGCGCCTCGTACTTCGACCTCGAGCGCAGCGCCGGCGAAGGCGTGGAGATCGTCGACTTCTGCATTCCGTGCAACCCGTACTTCCCCACCCCGGAGATGTTCGACGAGCTGTCCCGGGAGCTGAAGAACATCCTGAAGTACTACCCGAGCGACTCCGCCAGCATCACGAACAAGCTGGCCAGCGTGCTCGGCCTGCACCCGCAGACAGTGGCGATGGCGAACGGATCGACCGAGCTGATCACCTGGATCGACCACCTGCTGATCAAGGAGAGCGTGGCCATCCCGATCCCCACCTTCGGGCGGTGGACCGACCAGCCACTGGAGACCGGCAAACGGGTGGACATGTTCCCGCTGCAGGAACGCGACGCGTTCCGGCTCAACCTGGAGGACTACGTCCGGTTCATCCGGGACCGCGGTTCCCGGGTGGCCGTGGTGTGCAACGTGAACAACCCGGATGGCGGGTACCTGGCCCGGCGCGACGTGATCCGGTTCATGGACGCGCTCGGCGACCTGGACCTGGTGGTGATCGACGAGTCGTTCATCGACTTCTCCGACGCCGAGCAGTTCCCGTCGGTCGGCCCGGACGCGGTGATCCGCCCCAACACGGTGGTGCTGAAGAGCCTGGGCAAGAACTTCGGCCTGCACGGCATCCGGTTCGGTTATCTGATGGCGAACCCGGCGATCGCCGGCAAGATCGGCAAGGCGCTGCCCAAGTGGAACCTCAACTCGCTCGCCGAGAAGGTCGTGCACATGATCTCCGAGCACGACGCGGAGTACGAGGAGAGCCTGCGCCTGCTCTGCCGGGACCGGCGGGCCATGGCGGGCGACCTGTCCCGCATCCCCGGCCTGACCGTCTTCCCGTCGCAGGGCAACTTCATCCTGGTCAAGCTGCCGACCGAGTGGTCCGGTACGGCGCTGCGCGACTTCCTGGTCGCCCACCACGGCGTCTACACCCGCGAATGCGGCAACAAGCTGGGCATGACCAGCCAGTTCATGCGGCTGGTGGTGCGCCCCTCGGCGGACGTGGACCGGCTGATCGACGGCATGTTCGACTACGGGCGGCAGTTCCAGCGCCGGCCCGGCTACGACGATCCGCTGGCCACCGGGCGTCGCTGGAACGACTCGTTCGAGGAGCCGCCGGACAACCTGATCCAGTACCCGATCCATCGGAACACGGAGTACGCCGGGCGGCGCGCAGCGGCACGCTAATCTCGGCGTGGCTTACCCCCATGGAGTGATCGGGCCGCGTAGTCTCGGGTGGCAGTGTTAGATCGGGACTGATCAGTCAGGACCGGGCCAGCGACGGGACGGAGGCAACGCATGCGGCCGGTACGTTTCGTCGCCCTCTCCGAGGACGGTCAGGCCCTGGTGCTCGCCGATGAGGTCGGCCGGCTGCTGGCCCTGCCGATCGACGACCGGATCAACAGTGTGCTGCACACCGAGGGACACCACCCGCCGCAGCCCGGGACGGCGGTCGCCGTCGCCCAGCCGGACACCATGGCCAGCCTGTCCCCGCGCGACATCCAGGCGCGGATCCGCTCCGGCGAGTCCGCCGAGGACGTCGCCCGGATCGCCGGTGTGCCGGTCGACCGGGTGCTGCGGTATGCCGGCCCGGTGCTGCAGGAGCGGGCGATGCTCGCCCAGCACGCCCGCCGGACGCGGCTGAAGACGTCGGATTCCGGTGCGCCGCTGGCCGAGGTGGTGGACAGCCGGCTGGCCCAGCACGGCATCGACGCCGAGAAGATCTCGTGGGACGCATACCGGCGTGACGACGGCACCTGGCGCATCGTCGCCACCTGGCCGTCCGGCAAGGCCACCGCACAGGCGGCCTGGGATCTCGACAAGGCACGCCAGACGGTGTCCCCGCACGACGACATGGCGCAGTACCTGTGCGCGGAACGCCCGACCCAGATCCTCGGCCAGGAGCCGGCGCCGGAGCGCAGCCTGCACGAGCGCGGCGGCCACGGCTTGCCGAGTGGTCCGGTCCGCGGCGCCGAGCCGCACCGCGGTGGCCACGGCCTGCCCGCACCGGCGGCGGACACCTCACGCCCGACCCGCGACCCGATCCGCGCCGGCCGGGACGCGCTGCTCGCCTCGCTCGACCGCCCGCTGGAGCACAACCGCCCGTCGCCGGAGACCCGGCGGCCGGTCGCGGGTGGCGCCGCGGCGCTGCTCGGTGGCGGTGCCGGGTCGGCCTTCGACGACGATTCGGATCTGCCCAAGGAGGTGCCGGCCGTGCCGTCGCTGGCGGTGCTGCGCCCGCGCCGCACGGTGGGCCAGGGCTCGGTGGGCCACGGCGGCGGCCAGCAGCCCGGTGGGACGAGCGGGGACGGCGAGGAGCAGAAACCGCGCAAGCGCCTGCCGAGCTGGGACGATGTGCTCTTCGGCGGCGGACCGGCCGCCCGCGAGTCCTCTTAGCCGACCACCCGACGTCCTCGCCGCGCACCAAACCTCGCGGCGGCTATCGCGGCAGGCGCAACCCGGCCGCGTTGAGCTCCGCCTCGATCCGCAGACGTTCCAGGTCACGGTCGAGGCCGTCGAGCGTGGGCAGGTGGTGGCGCACGTCCAGGTGCCGGCAGGCCACCTGCAGCCATTCGTCGTACGCCGTCGCCCGGGCGGTGAGCCACCGCTTCGAGCCGTAGGTGGTGCCGGTGTTGCGCTCGCGCGCCAGCCGGTGCAGCTCGGCGGCCACCTGCTCGAGCGGTGGCAGGACGGCAAGCGGCGCGGTGTCGATGTCACCGCGGTCCACCGCGCGCAGCAGCGGGCGGTGGGCGCGGGACCGCCGCACCCAGGCACGCCGGACCCGGATGTCCGGCGACCGCATCACCACGGCGACCACGAACGGCAGGCAGGCGAGCGCCGCCACGGCCGTCGTGAGCACCACCCCGTGCGAGTCAATCACGACTCGACGCTAAGCCAGCCGGTCCGGCGGAGACCACGCCCGTTCGGCGGACCGGACGTGCCATCTCATCTGGCATCCCAGCAGGCGATACACGCTCGTCAGGCGGCCCGGCGGACCGACTCGCGCGCTGGTTCGAGCACCGGCTCCGGATGCAGCGCGACCGCGGCGGCGGATGGCTCCACCGCCTCCGGCGCCGGCCGGACCAGGGCGATCCGGGGTCGTGGCCGGATCCGCACCCGCAGCCGTTCGCCGCTGAACCGCAGCTGCCAGATCAGCGCGCCGACACCGGCGGCCAGGCTGACCATCCCGGCCGCCCAGATGCTGGACGGCACCCCGAAATGTTCACCCCACCAGCCGGCCAGCGACGCCCCGATCGGCGTGGTGCCCAGGAACACCAGCACGTACAGCGCCATCACCCGGCCCCGGTACGCCGAGTCGACGCCCATCTGAACCCGGTGGTTGGCCGCCTGCGCCAGGTAGATGGAGAAGAACCCGGTGGGCACGAGCAGGATCAGGGCGACCAGGAAGTTCGGCGCGAAGCCCACCGCGATCTCGAACACCCCGAAGGTGATGGCCGCGCCGATCACCACGTACACCCCGGGCTGGGCCCGCCGCCCGCTGCCGGCCAGCGCACCGCCCAGCGCACCGACCGCCAGCGCCGTGGTCAGCAACCCGAACGTGGACGGACCGGCGTTGAAATTGATCTTCGCCAGGGCGGCCAGGGTCACTGGGAAGTTGAAGCCGATCATGCCGACCACGGCCATCAGCCCGATCGGGAGCAGCAGGTCCTGGCGCTTGCCGACATACCGCAGGCCGTCGGAGATCCGGGTGTCCTCCTTGGTCGCCGGCTGCTCCGGCCGGAACAGCTCGGCGGCGCGCATCGCCGCGTAGGTGAACACCGGCGCCACCGCGAGGGTGGTGGCGATAAGGAACACCGGGCCGGTGTCGAACAGCGCGATCGCGACGCCGGCCAGAGCCGGACCGCCGATCCGGGCGGTGTTGAAGGTGGCCGCGGACAGCGCCAGCGCGTTGGGCAACAGCCGGTGCTTCACCAGCTCGGAGACGAACGCCTGACGGACCGGAGTCTCGATGGCGTTCGCGATGCCGAGCAGGGCGGCGAACAGGAACACGTGCCACAGCACGACCACGCCGGCGGCGACCAGGATGGCGAACACGATCGCGGTGACGGCGAATGCGGCGTTGGCCATGATCAGCAACGCCCGCTTGTCGTACCGGTCGGCCAGTTTGCCGCCGTAGAGGGTGAGCAACAGGACCGGCAGGAACTGCAGCGCGGTGACGATGCCCAGGGCGGCCGGCGAGTTGCCGGAGAGGTCCAGCACCAGCCAGTCCTGCGCGGTGAACATCATCCAGACGCCGATCAACTTGATCAGATGGCCTCCGGCGAACAGCCGGTAGTTCCGGACCTCCAAGGACCGGAACGTCGTGCTCAGCACTCGCCGCACTCGGCTGCGCCCCCTCATCGGTCGTACGCGTCAACGTCGGCGTGACGAAACGATCCACCTGAGGTTCTGGTTCTCCGCGCCGTCCGGAGGACCAGGCGCCGGTAACCAGCACAGTGCGGCCTGCTCAGGATCTGGCGACCTGGTGCAGGATCTCCGCGGCGCGGGCCAGCGTGTCACGTTCGTCCGGGCTCAGTTCCGCCAGCCGGTCGGCCAGCCACTCGTTTCGTGCCCGCTCGAACTGCGCGTACACCGCCCGGCCCGGTTCGGTCGCGGCCAGGATGACCTGGCGCCGATCGGTGGGGTGCGGCGTACGCGCGACCAGCCCGCGTTCCTCCAGCTTTCCGACGATCTTGGTCATCGTCGGTGGCTGCACCCTTTCCGTGTCGGCGAGCTCACGCGGCGTCAGGGCTCCGGCCAGCTGCAGGCTGGTCAGAGCGGAGAGCTGACTGGGCGTAAGGTCGTCGACCGGACGTGTCTGGCGGACCCGCCGGTTCAGCCGGGTGATCGCGTCGCGCAGCGTCCTGGCCAACTCGTCGGCTGCTGCGCGCTCCGTGGTCACCGACCGCTCCATCACGTTCTTTAGCCTAGCTAATGAGCTTGGCTAACGACATCCGCCCGGCTATGAGCTACCGCACGTCAGAAGAGCCAAGTTTCCAGCGGCCCGCGCAGGAAGTACAGCACGAACAGCAGCGCCACGGCGTAGAGCAACGGGTGCACTTCCCGCGCCTTGCCCACGGCCAGCTTGATCACGACGAACGAGATGATCCCGGCGCCGATACCGTTGGAGATCGAATAGGTGAACGGCATCAACGTGATCGCCAGGAACGCCGGGATGGCGATCTCGTAATCGGTCCACTCGATCTGGCGTACCGCCATCATCATCAGGAAGCCGACCAGCACCAGCGCGGTCGAGGCCGCCTCGAAGGGCACCACGGTGACCAGCGGCGCCAGGAACATGGCGAGCAGGAACAGCCCGCCGGTGACCAGGTTCGCCACCCCGGTACGGGCACCCTCGGCGACACCCGAGGCGCTTTCGATGTACGAGGTGTTGCTCGACACGCTCGCCGCACCACCCGCAGCGGCGGCCACCGAGTCGACCAGCAGGATCTCCCGCGTCCGCGGTGGCATGCCCTCGTCGTCGAGCAGTTCGGCCTCCTGCCCGACCGCCACCATCGTGCCCATGGTGTCGAAGAAGTCGGTGATCATCAGGGTGAAGACGAACATGATCACCACGATGAACCCGGCCCGGCCCCACGAGTCCAGCACGTTGAACTCGCCGATCAGCGACAGGTCGGGCAGATCGACGACCCGGTCCGGCAGCGTCGGCACGTTCAGCGACCAGCCCTTGGGATTCGGCTGACCGTTGACGAACGACGGGCCGACCTTGGCGATCGCCTCGACGATGATCGCCAGCACCGTCGTACCGAGGATGCCGATCAGGATGGCGCCGCGCACCCGCCGCACGAACAGCACGATGGTGAACAGCAGGCCGAGCACGAACACCAGGGCGGGCCAACTGGTCAGCACCCCGCCGATGCCCAGCTGCACCGGGACCGTGGTGTTCGCGGCGTCCGGGATGCGCCGGACGAACCCGGCGTCCACCAGCCCGATGATCATGAGGAACAGGCCGATGCCCACGCCGATCGCGGTCTTGAGCTGGGTCGGCACCGCCCGGAACACCGCGGTCCGCAGGCCGGTGAGCACCAGGATGCCGATCAGCACACCCTCGATCACCACCAGGCCCATCGCGTCGGCCCAGGTCATCTCCGGCGCAATCTCGTACGCGACCAGCGCGTTCACGCCCAGCCCGGCGGCCAGGGCGAGCGGGAACCGGCCGACCACGCCCATCAGGATGGTCATCACGCCGGCCACCAATGCGGTACCCGCGGCGAGCGCGGCGATCGGCAGCGTGCCACCCACCGCGTCCACGCCGGCGCCCAGGATCAGCGGGTTGAGCACCACGATGTAGGCCATCGTGAAGAAGGTGGCCAGACCACCCCGGACTTCCCGGCCCACGGTGGAACCGCGGGTGGAGATCTCGAAGAACCGGTCGAACCCGTTCCTCGGCGTATGCGAGGGTTCGACGTTCATGTCGGCAGGCGCAGTGGACATGCGCGCATCGTGTCAGACCTCTGTCGTCAGTTGAAGATCGATCATGTGACGGACACGTATTCTTGATCGCGTGGCGGACCATCTGCACCTCGACGCGGTGACCGGAACGAAGCCGCGCCCGGAACCACTCGATCCGCCGATGGTGCCGTTCGCGCTGGGCGGCATGGCCGGGTTTGCGATCGCCGGGGTGATCGTCCTGATCGCCGGCGGGCCGGACGAGTGGCGGTGGATCTGCCTGGCCGGCTTCCTGTGGGGCATCCCGGGACTGCTCACCATGCTCCGGCACGACGCCAACCGCCGGCGGCGCCGCGCACTTTCGCATCCGGCGTTCGAGGTCCACTCCGGTTAAGCGGACCGGAAGAGACCCGTAAGCCGGTCCGGCAATAGTCGGGGTGTCGAAATGAGAGCACCCGGAGGACGACATGCGCAAGATCATCAACTCGACGTACATCACCCTCGACGGCGTCATCGACAACCCGATGTGGACCATGCCGTACTTCGACGACGAGGCCAGTGACTTCGCCGGCCAGCAGACGGCGGCGGCGGACGCGCTGCTGATGGGTCGTGCGACGTACGAGGCGTTCGCCGCGTCCTGGCCGACGCGGGACGAGAGCGACCCGGCCACCGGGGCGAAGTACTTCAACAGCGTCAAGAAGTACGTCGCCTCCACCACCCTGACCGACCCGGAGTGGAATAACACCGAGGTGCTGCAGGGCGACACCGTCGAGGCGGTGCGGACGCTGAAGGAGCGCGAGGGCGGCGACATCCTGCAGTACGGGTACGGCTCGCTCACCACCACGCTGATCAAGGCCGGCCTGCTGGACGAGGTCCGGTTCTGGATTCACCCGGTGCTGGTCGGCGGCCCCAGCGTCACCGCGCCGCTGGCGGACGTCAAGGCGACCTTCCAGCTGGTCGGCACCCGGGTGCACAAGAGCGGCGTGATCATCGCGTCGTACCGGCCCGTGTCATAGCCTCGGCCAGACTCAACGCTCCGCCCGCCCGGAACGCGGCCCGGAAGGCATCCTCGCCGAGGGCCGCGACCAGGCGGGCGGTGGTGCGTTCCCGCTGCTCCCGCTCGACCGGATCGGCGGCGATCTCGGTGCCGGCACGGGCGGCGGCCGCAGCACCCAGCAGGCACGCCGCCCGCTCCGGATCGGGCAGCACCGAGGCCACGCCCTCCACCGCGCCCACCGCGTCCCGGGGCGAGCCGGCCGCTCCCGGGATCATCACCTGCGCCGCCTCGAACGCCTCCCGGTGCCGGGCCAGGGCGGTGGCCGGGTCACCGCACTGCTGCGCGAGGTGACCCAGCTCGGACAGCACCATCGGCAGATAGAGCGTGGGCTGGGCCTCGCAGCGGGCGATCTCCACCAGGTGTTCCAGGTGCGTGGCGGCCAGGTCCAACTTGCCGTCCCGGCGAGCGGCGAAGCCCAGCGCCAGTTCGGCGAACGCGAGCGTGGCCGGTGAACCCTGCTCGACTGCCATCCCGTAGGCCCGCTCGCCCAAATCGCGGGCCTGCGCATAGTCCCCGTTCTGCACGGCGATCCAGGCGAGCCAGGACAGCTTCCCGCAGACGTGCGGCCAGAGCGCCAGCTCCTCGGCCCAGCGCAGCCCGTCGGCGTGCACCGCGGCGGCCCGGTCGTAGTCGCCGCGCATCTCGGCCAGCCCGCCGATCCAGTCGCTGGCCTGCAACCGGCCCCAGCGATCGCCGATCGATGCGAACAACTCGTCGCTGCGGCGGCCGGCCCGCTCCAGCGCCGTCAGGTCGCCGGTGGCGTGTGCCAGCATGGCCTGGGAACTCAGCACGGCCGCCTCGGTCCACGTGTCGGCGCCCTCCATCGCGGTGTCCAGCAGCTCGGCGGCCAGGGCCAGCTCGCTGCGTACCATCAGCGCGTACGCCAGAAACCACGCCTCCCGCCCGCGCGGGTGGCCGGGCAGGTCCACGTCCTTGACAGGGGTGCCCTGCAAGAGGGCGAAACCGGCGCGCCACGCGGCATCGCCGGCACCGGTCAGCGCCCGATGCGCCTCGGTGTACCGGCCGCGCAGGAACCAGTACCAGGTCAAGGCGTTCACCAGCGGCGATCCGCCGTGGGCGAGCGCCGCGCGGAGGTTGGCGGCCTCCGCATCCAGCCGGTCCAGCCACGCACGCTGATCGGGACCGCGCAGCTGCGGGTCGGCACGTCGGGCCAGCTCGGTGTAATACGCCGCATGCCGGCGCCGGGTCGGGTCCGGATCGTCGAGGCGGTCCAGGCCGAACGCCGCCACCGACTCCAGCAACCGATAGCGAGGCTCGGCCGGGTGGTCGTCGAGCACCACCAGGGACCGGTCGACGAGCCGGGCCAGCACCTCGATGTCCGCATCGCACACCGCCTCGGCGGCCGCCGCTGTGCAGCCGTCCCGGAACACGGCCAGCCGGGCCAGCACCCGCCGGTCATCCGGGTCCAGCAGGTCCCAGCTCCATCCGATCACCGCGGTCAGCGTGCGCTGCCGGGCCGGCATGTCCCGTTGCCGGGTGCTGAGCAACGCGAACCGGTCGTCCAGCCGGTCCACCACCCCGGCCAGTCCGAGCGCCCGCACCCGGGTCGCGGCCAGCTCGAGGGCCAGCGGCAGGCCGTCCAGCCGGCGGCAGAGCTGGGCGACGGCCGGGGCGGTGCGTTCGTCGAGCCGGAACGTCCGCTGTTGCGCCGCGGCCCGGGCGGCGAACAGCCGGGCCGCCGCCGACCGCTGGACCGCATCGAGGTTCTCGTCGTCGGGCAGGGCCAGCGGCGGCACCTCCCAGATCCGCTCGCCGGACAGCCCGAGCGGCTCCCGGCTGGTGGCCAGCACGGTCACCCCCGGCGCGTCCCGGAGCAGCCGGGCGACCAGCGCGGCGACCGGCTCGATCACGTGTTCGCAGCTGTCCAGGACCAGCACCAGGCGACGCGCCCGCAGGACGGCGACCAGCCGGTCCACGGCGTCCGGCCGGGTGCCCGGGTGCTCCCGGACGTCCAGGGCGGGCAGCACCAGCTCAGCCGGATCGGGGTCGCCGACCGGCAGCGCGGCCAGCTCGATCAGATGGCCCCCGCGCTCGCGGACCGCCTCGATCGCCAGCCGGGTCTTGCCCACACCGCCCGGACCGACCAGCGTCACCAGCCGATGGCCGGCCAGCAACGCGCGCACTTCGGCCAGCGCCCCGGCCCGGCCGACCAGGTCGGTCAGCTGCGCCGGCAGGCTGTCGCGGGCCGGCGCCACCTCGGGTGGCGAGCTGAGCCCGGCGTCCTGTTCCAGGATTTGCCGGTGCAGGGCGGCCAGCTCCGGGCCCGGGTCGAGGCCCAGCTCCTCGGCGAGGCGCCGGCGCAGGTCGGCATAACTGTCCAGGGCCTCGGACTGACGGCCGGCCGCATACAGGGCACGCAGGTGCAGGGCCCGCAGCCCCTCGCGCAGCGGATGGTCGGCGACCAGTTCGGCGAGGTCGGCCGCGACCAGATCGTGCTCGCCGCGGGCCAGCCGCGCCCCGGCCAGGCGTTCCCGCACGGCCAGCCGCTGCTCGGCCAGGCGCAGCGCCTCGGCGCGGACGAACCCCTCGTCGGCCACGTCCGCGTACGGGTCACCACGCCACAGCCGCAGGGCGTCGGTGAGCCGGTCCACGTCGTTCGCCTCGGCCAGCTCGGCGAACCGGTCGGCGTCCACCGCGGAGGTCCGCAGCAGGTAACCGGGCGGCCGGGACTCGATCAGCTCCCGGGCACCCGGCTCGGCGTCGTTGAGGGCCTTGCGCAGCTGGGACACCCGCACCTGGAGAGCGCCGGCGGCGTTGGCCGGCGGCTCGTCACCCCACAGGTCGTCGATCAGCCGGTCGGCCGACACCACCCGGTTGCGGTTGGCCAGCAGGTCGGCGAGCAGGGCCCGGACCTTGGCGCCGGGCACGGTGACCGGCTCGCCGGCGTCCGTGGTGACGGCGATCGGGCCGAGGACGCCGAAGTGCATGGCGACCACAGTAAGACGTGGCGGCTCAGCTGTGGCCGTAGTCCTCGGCCGGCTCGGCGGACTCGACCGAGCCGTGACCGCGGCTCACCGCGACCGACTCGACCTCGCTGTCGTCGTACACCGTCGGGAGTTCCTCGACCGGCACTTCGGCGGCAGCGCCGAGCAGCGCCTCGGAGTGCGCACCACAGCCGTGGTCGGCGCTCACCGCGCGGCCGTCGTCCGGCGCGTACAGGTTGCCGCACACCCCGAACATCTGCCGCATCGAGCCGGCCAGCGGCAGGTAGAAGCCACAGGTGCCGCACCGCGCGTTGCGGGGCGCGGCGATGGTGATCGCGGCCTCCGGGCCGGCCTCACCGTCGTACCACCGCTGGGCGGTGTCGATCCGGCCCTCCCGGCTCATCACCCGGGACCGGCCCAGGCCCAGCTCCCAGGAGATCTCCTCGACGGCGGGATCGTCGCTGAGCACGTATCCCGGGGCCAGCCGGTCGTCGTCCGGCGAGGTCGGCATCAGGTCACCGACGCCCAGATCGCCCGGTTGGAGCCGTTCGTTCCAGGGCACCCAGCCCGGCGCCAGCAGCGCGCCCGGCCCGGGCAGCAGCACCGTCTCGCAGACCGTGACGTGCCGGCTGCGCGGCACCCGGGTGACCGTGACCGCCCAGCGCCACCCGCGGTAACCGGCCAGCCGGGACTCGAAGAAGTGCGTCACGACCCGGTCGCCCTCGGCGATCACCTCGATGTGCTCGCCGATGTCGTCCGGGTCGACCTCGGTGATCGCACCACGGGCCACCCCGACGGCGTCCGCGCACACCTGGTCGAGTTTGGGGGCACGGGTGGTGGTTCGGGTCGTCACCGGTCCATTGTTCCTCACCGCGGCGGGGCGCCGGCACCGACTCCCCCACATCGTGCGGACATCAGTCAGGATGGGGGCATGCCGTTGCTACCCACGCTGGGCCGAACCATCGGGACCGGGGTGCGGGCCGTCCGCATGCTGGTGCGCGGTTCCGTGCGCGGCGGCGCGTGGGCGACCCGCCGGGTGGGTGACGTCCGGGCCAAGGGTGCGGCCAACGAGATCGGCATGGTCCGGCTGTTCGATCTGCACGCGTTGTCCTGTGCCGGTGACACGCTGATCGCGATCGGCCTGGCCGGCACCATCTTCTTCAACGTGCCGCTCGGCGAGGCGCGCACCAAGGTGGCGCTGTACCTGCTGATCACCATGGTGCCGTTCGCGTTGCTGGCGCCGGTGGTCGGCCCGCTGCTCGACCACTTCCGGCACGGCCGCCGGTACGCTCTGGCCGCCACCATGCTGGGCCGGGCCTTCCTGGCGTACGTCATCTCCGACAACCTGCTCAACTTCGGCCTCTACCCGGCCGCCTTCGGCGTGCTGGCGCTGTCCCGTGCCTACGGCGTGGCGCGATCGGCGGCGGTGCCCCGGCTGCTGCCCGAGGGCCTGAACCTCTCCCAGGTCGGCGCCCGGGCCAGCGTGTACGGCACGTTCGCCGGCGCGGTGGTGGCACCGATCGGCCTGGCCGCGTTCTGGTTCGGTCCGCAGTGGTCGCTGCGGGTGGCGTCGATCATCTTCCTGGTCGGCATGGTGATCTCCTTGCGGTTGCCGCCGCGGGCCGACTCCGACCCGCCGGAGGAGGTGCCGCGCCCGTTCCGCGCCATGCTCCGGCTGCGCCGCGGCACCGACCGGCCGCTGTCCGGTGCGCTGGTCGTCAACACCCTGATCGGCAGTGCCAGCTTCCGCTGCCTGTACGGCTTCCTGCTGCTCTACTTCGCCTTCGCCATCAAGGCGGACCAGCTGGACACCACGGTGCTGGGCCGGGACATCCGCAACGAGGGTGCGGTGGCGCTGGTCGGCGGCTCGCTCGCGGTGGGTACGTTCCTGGCCACCGCCATCGGGACGCGGCTGCGCATCCGCCGCCCGACCGCGTTGCAGTCCAGCGGCCTCACCATCACCGCCGGCGTGGCCGTGCTGACGGTGATCTTCTACCACCTGGCGATGGTGGCGCTGCTCTGCCTGGTGGCGTCGATCTTCAGCGGAATCTCCAAACTGGCCATCGACGCGAGCATCCAGGAACGGGTGCCGGAACGGTTGCGGGCCAGCGCGTTCGCCCACTCCGAGACGGTGCTGATGATGGCCTGGGTGCTGGGCGGAGCGATCGGCATCATCCCGCTGGCCGGCCGCTGGGGGGTGGGTCTGGCCGCGCTGATCGCGGTGGCGGCGGCGGTGCGGGCGGCGATCGTGGCCACCCGGCTTCGCGGTGAACGGCTGCACGGCCGGCCCAGCTCGATCCCGACCGACGCGCCGGCCGATCCGTGGCCGGACGCCCCGACCGTCGCTCCGGCCACCGCCGACCGGGGTGCAGCCGATCCCAGCTCGATGCGACCCGGCGCGACACCACCCCCAGCCGGCGCCGGGCCGCCCAAGCGCAGGTTCGGTCGAAGTCGCCAGCCGACGACCACGACGGCCGCCCCGCCACCACCGGTCGAGGAGCCCACACCGCCGCCACGGCCGGATCCCGCGCTGGCCCCGCCCGGCTACCACATCTACCGCCCGTCATCCGCCACCGACGGCGACGACGACCGGTGACCCTGCTCGTCGCCACCGCGGTCGAGGCGGAGGCCGCGGCGGTCCGCGCCGGTCTGCCGCCGGCGAGTCCGGTCCGGGTGGCCGCCGTCGGCGTCGGTCCCGCCGCGGCGGCGGCCGGCACGGCCCGGCTGCTCGCGCTCGCCGAAGCGGTCGGCCGCCGGTACGGCGGGGTGATCAGCGCGGGCGTCGCCGGCGGGTTCCCGGGCCGCGCCGGCGTGGGCGCGACCGTGCTGGCCACCCGTACCATCGCGGCCGACCTCGGCGCCGAGTCGCCGGACGGCTTCCTGCCGATCGACCGGCTGGGGTTCGGCACGGCCGTGTACGAGTCCGATCCGGCGCTGTTCAAGGCGCTGACCGCGGCGCTGCCGGGCGCGCTGGCCGGTGATGTCCTGACCCGGGCGACGGTCACCGGCACCGCGGCGACCGCGGCGACCCTCGCCGCCCGCCATCCCGCCGCGCTGGCCGAGGCGATGGAGGGATTCGGGGTGGCCACCGCGGCGGTGGCGGCCGGGCTGCCGTTCCTCGAAGTCCGGACCATCTCCAACCCGATCGGGCCCCGGGACCGGGCGTCCTGGCGGCTGCCGGAGGCGTTGGCCGCACTCACCGCCGCGGCGCCGGCCTTCCGGCCGTGACGACACCGAGGGCGGGACCCCGCCGGGGTCCCGCCCTCGAGAACAGAGCGTGGGCTGGCTAGCCGGCGAGACTGAGGCCGACCTCGTTGATTCCGCGGCTCGCGTCCACCGTCAGGTCGCCGTTGCCGTGGCGGGAGAGCGCCCGCAACGTCCACGACCCGGGCGCCGCGAAAAAGCGGAACACCCCGTCGGGTGAGGAGACGACCTCGGCCGTGAACTCGCCGGACGAGTCGAGCAGCCGGACGTACGCGCCGCCCACGGCCGCACCTTCGGCGGTGCGGACGATGCCGGTGATCACCGTCTCCTTCTCGAGGTCGACGGAGGCCGGGATCGGCGCCGATTGGTCGGGGGCGGCGCAGCCGGTCACGTCGGTGACGTTCGTCATGGTCACGCCTTTCCGGGCTCGTCGCCGAGCGCGATCGGCACGCCGATGAGCGAGCCGTACTCGGTCCACGAACCGTCGTAGTTCTTGACGTCCTCCTTGCCGAGCAGCTCCCTGAGCACGAACCAGGTGTGCGACGACCGCTCACCGATCCGGCAGTAGGCGATGGTGTCCTTGCCGTTATCCAGGCCCGCCTCGGCGTACAGCTTGGCCAGTTCCTCGTCGGACTTGAAGGTGCCGTCCTCGTTGGCGGCCTTGCTCCACGGCACGTTGATCGCGGTGGGGATGTGGCCGGCCCGCTGGGACTGCTCCTGCGGCAGGTGCGCCGGCGCGAGCAGGCGGCCGGCGAACTCGTCCGGGCTGCGGACGTCGACCAGGTTCTTGGAGCCGATCGCCTGCACGACCTCGTCGCGGAACGCGCGGATGGACGGGTCCGCCGGCTGCGGCTGGTAGCTGGTGCGCTCGCGCTGCGGCACGTCCTGGGTGTACGGGCGGGCGTCCAGCTCCCACTTCTTGCGGCCGCCGTCCAGCAGCTTCACTTCGCGGTGGCCGTACAGCTTGAAGTACCAGTACGCGTACGCCGCGAACCAGTTGTTGTTGCCGCCGTACAGGATGACCGTGTCGTCGTTGGAGATGCCGCGCTCGGACAGCAGCTGCGCGAACTGCTGCTGACTCACAAAGTCACGGCGGACCGGGTCCTGCAGGTCCTTCTTCCAGTCCAGCTTGACGGCACCCGGGATGTGCCCGCCGTCGTAGGCGGTGGTGTCCTCGTCGACCTCGACGAACACCACGCCGGGAGTGTCCAGGTTTTTCTCGGCCCAGTCGGCAGATACGAGCGCGGAGTCGCGACTCATCGGTTTGCTCCCTTGTCAGATGCGAGAGGGGGTGTCCGCACACGCGCGGACCCCACGGATGGGTGGATCAGCGATTGGTGCGAACGGCGCCACTGCCGGGCGAAAATGAGCGCGTGCCAGCGGCCCCGTCAGAGACAGGGGCGACACAGGCAGGTGGCCACGCGGCACAGGTCGACCGCGCGCCGTTTGGTGAGCAACAGGCTCATGGCACTCGACCCTACCAGCGGTTCCAACCCCCGGAACACCGTCGACCACCATCCGGGAAAGCGACGGCCGTCACAGGCCGCCGGAGTTGAGCGGTACCTCTTTGCCGCCGGCGGTGATCGCCAGCCCGGCCGGGGTCGGCTGCACCTTCTGCACCACCATCTTCAGCGGCAGCTCCGGCACCTTGATGTCGACCGAGATCTG
>DASSAL010000225.1:0-9756 GCA_035685405.1 Actinoplanes sp.
TCGGCAGGCGGACGAAGGCGCCGCCCCGGACGGTCTGCCCGATCCAGTCCGCGATGTTGTCCAGGCGGGTGTCGACCGCCAGGGCGGGCGTGTCGGAGGCCGGGACACCGATGCACCCGGACTGGGTGGACGAGGTGTGCAGCGCCACCAGTTCGCCGCCGCCGTCGGCGCGCGGCCGGAACGTCGGACCGCCCGCGTCACCCTTGCAGATGACCCCGGAACCGGCCGGGCCGGACAGGTCGATGGTGGTGTCGGCGACCGCCTGCACGCCGAGCAGCGCTGTGGTCAGCCGGCCGGGCGCCCAGGTGGTCGCGGTGCGTCCGAAGCCGGCCACCCGCAGCGACTCGCCCGGGGCCGGGGCGGTCGTGCCGATCGTCGCCGGCGTCACGTCGATCACCGGGGTGGCGAGCTTGGCCAGCACCACGTTGCGGGTGGCGTGCGGCACCAGCTGGGTGACCGTGCGCACCTGACCGCCGGTCGTCGCGGCCGCGTCGGTGCGCCCGACGGTCACCGTGGTGGCCGGCGTGGGTGGCCCGGCCGGGACCGGCTGACCGTTCTCGGAGAAGCAGGCGGTCGCGGTGATCACCCATTCCGGATCGATCAGCGCGCCGGTGCAGGAGCGGACCAGATTGCCGACTTTGACGTGCGCCACGAAGGCGAATTCGCCGTCGGCCGCCGGGGTGCCGCCGGCCACACCGTACGCCGAATCGGCCGCCGCCAGACCGCCCGCCGCAACCAGCAGGCCCGCCAGGCCGCCCGCGAGGCGGGAACGCGGCAACCGCCGACGCGTCCGCGCACAGCCACTCTCGCCGAATCCGTCCACAGTAGCCCCCGTGCTGATTGGTGAACGGGAGTCACCTTAGGGGTTCATCGGACTCGATGGATACCCCTGTCGGATGCCTGTCTGAAATCCGGGGCCGGCAAGTGCGCTGCACGTGCGCGGCAAGCGGACCGGTTGATCCTCGTCCGGACAGCAACACCGAACGGCAAGGAGATCGTCATGCACCACTTCCTGATTCTGGAGTCGAACCGCCTGCGGCACGAGGATCTGTTGCGCGAGGCCCGGGACTACCCCGTACGCGCCGACCGCCACCAGCCACGCCGCCCACGCGGAGCCCGGCACCGACGGCGATGACCAGCACCGCCCCGCCGGGTGCCGGACAGCGCGGCGACCAAGCCGGCGGCACCCGAACGGCGCGCCCACCAAACCGGCCGGCACCCGAATGGCGCGGCCACCAAAAAGGGCCAGACCGACCGGCCCGGCGACGCCACCGCCCGCCCCGACGGCGGCGTCGCCGGCCAGGCGCCGGACGGCCGTGCCGTCACCCCTCAGAAACAGCGCGGCCGCCCGTGCGTCAGCGGTAGGTGATGTCGGACTCGCGATAGATGCAGTTCACCCCGTCGGCGCCTTCGCCGATCTTGCTGGGCTCCTGGCCGGACGGCACCCCGCGGTACTTCTCACAGATGACCGCGTCGCCGTACACCGTGATCCGGCTGAACCGCGCGGTGTCGCCCCAGTTGGTGTTGATGCCGGCCAGCGCGTCCGCGGACCGGACGGTCACGTTGTCCATCACCACGTGCCGCTGGTACGAGGTGCTGCAGTTGCCGCAGGCCCGGTAGAGCTTGCCGATGTCGTCGGCGAAGAACCCGCTGATGTGAACGGTGCCCGGCCCGTTGTGCTGGAACACCTTGTCGGAGGCCGCCCGCGCGCCGCCGCCGATCACGTAGTAGTTGTCGCCGCCGCGGAAGGTGGCCGCGTCCTCGCCGACGTCCTCCCACCACACGTTGCGGATGGTGCAGTCGCCTTCACAATGGATGCCGTCGCCGGCCGGCGCGCCCAGGATGACGTTCTGGATGGTGGCGCCGTCGGCCAGCTCGAACACCGGGTCCTGGCTCTCGCCCTGCCCGCCGTCCCCGATGCAGCAGTACCGCCGCATGCCACCGTCGAAGGTGCCGGTGACCTGGATGGTGCCGTTGTTGACCGGCGCGGTGCCGGTGGGCGCCGGGAACGTCGGCACCGACCCGGGCGGGTTCGTCGGCGGGGTGGTGGTGGGTCGCGTCGTCGGCGGGGTGGTGGGCGGGGTGGTGGGCCGCGGGGTCGGCGACGTGGTGGGTGTGGTCGCGCCGGTGCAGGCGACCCCGTTGAGGGTGAAGCCGCTGGGCACCGGGTTGGCGCCGGTCCACGACCCGTTGAAGCCGAAGGACACCGACGCGCCGGTGGCCAGGTTGCCGTTGTAGCCCGCGTTGGCCGCGGTCACCTGGCTTCCGCTCTGCGTGACGACGGCGTTCCAGGACTGCGTCACGATCTGGCCGCCGGTGTAGGACCAGCGCACGGTCCAGCCGGTCAGCGGATCGCCGAGATTGCGGACGGTGACATCGGCGCCGAACCCGCCCGGCCACTGATTGGTGATCCGGTACGTGACGTCGCAGCCGGCCGCGGCCGCCTGGGCGGTCAGGGACGTTCCGGCGACGGCACCGACGACGGTGACGACCGCCGCTCCGGCCGCGAGCAGCGCCGTCCGGCGTATCGCTCTGGTGTGCACGGTGAACTCCTCGGACGTACGCCCGGCGTCGCCCGCGAGCGGCGCCCGGCTGTGGTGGCAGGTGCCACCGTCCGGCTCGCGGTGTGCGGCCGTCCGGCCGTGCGCACCACGATGGCGCGAGTCCCGGTTGCCCAGACCGAGAGGAAAGCGCTTTCCTGTGCCGAGGGTAGATATCGAACTGTCGAACGTCAATAGACCTGTCAGTGCGGCCGGCGCCGGTGCGAGGCCAGCACCTGACCGGCCACGCCGAGCAGCACGAACAGCAGCCCGGCGATCAACCACGGCCACGGGCTCAGCCGCTCGTCGCACACCATCCCGTCGCAGACCACGCCGGGCCCGCCCCGGTGCAGGAACGCCAGCACCAGCAGCGGCACACCGACGCCGGCCAGCACCCCGGCGACCCCGGTCATGGACTCCCGGCGCCGGGCCAGGTACCAGGTGGCCAGCACGGCGCACGGCAGCACGAAGATGCCGATGCTGAGCACGCCGAGCAGGCCGAACGCATAGGCCGCGCCGACCACCGCCCAGCCGGCGAACCAGATCCACCCGTTCAGTCGTCGTCCCCTCGAGGTCACTGTCGGTCACCAGGACACTTCCGGCAATGCCGCCAATGTATCCGGATCGGAGGAATCCACACCGGCGGCGACGGGGCTGGTCGGGCTCACCACGATGACGTCGACGCGGTGCCGCATCTGGTGTACGGGACGGTCACCTATCTGACCTTGGAGGCACTCGACCGCCAGCCGAGATGACGAACCTCTCGTACCGCTTGAATCGGACAACGCCTGGCCGCCCGCTCCGAACTTTTCTGCTCCACCGTTGAGCCTTGCCGCCCGGGTCTTCGTACAACAGCGCGACGGCCTCCGAGACCGGGTCGTCGCGCCGGCCGGGGGGTGGCGGGCGACACGGACGACGCTGAAGCGGGTGAGGACGATGGCGCGGGCGTACCAGGACACCGCACCGTACGAGTTCCAGACCTTCGAAGATCAGCGCTACCTGGACGAGCCGGAGCAGAACTGGTGGCAGGACGACGCCTACCAGCGCAGCGACATCGTGCTCGAGTCGCACACCGACCCGACCGGCTGGCGCGCCCAGCCGATCCCCGGCGCCATCGACGACCGCCCGCCGGCCGAGGCCACGTCCGGCAACCGGCTGCTCATCATCCTGCTCTTCCTGGCCGGCCTGGCCACCAGCGTCTCGCTGTGGCTGTTCGAGACCGAGGCCGGCACGGTCAACGACCTGCCGACGCTGATGATGGCGGTCGGGCGGGTCACCGGCCTGATCGGCGGCTACCTGCTGTTCATCCAGTTGCTGATGATGAGCCGGGTGTCCTGGCTCGAGGAGTGGGTCGGCGCTCACGACCTGCTGAAATGGCATCGGTGGCTGGGCACGAGCCTGGTCGTGGCGGTGCTCACGCACGCGGTGTTCATCACCTACGGGTACGCCCTGACCGCCGAGTCACCGGTGATCGAGCAGGGCATAACGATCATCACCACGCTGCCCGACATGATCAGCGCCACGGTGGCCACCGGCCTGCTGGTGTTCATCAGCCTGATCTCGATCCGGGCGGCGAAGACCAAGTTGCCGTACGAGTTGTGGCACCTGATCCACCTGTCCGGTTACGCGGTGCTGCTACTCGGTTACGGTCACCAGGTCGCCACCGGCGCCAACCTCAGCGGCCCGTTCGCCGCGTACTTCTGGCCCGGCCTGACCGCACTGGTGATCGCGGCGCTGATCTGGGGCCGGCTGATCGAGCCGCTCTGGCTGAACGTCCGGCACCGCTTCGAGGTGGCCGAGGTGGTCGCCGAGGGGGCCAACACGTTCTCCATCTACATCGACGGCAAGAACCTGCACAAGCTGAACGCATTGCCGGGGCAGTTCATGCGGTGGCGGTTCCTGACCCGCAACGGCTGGTGGCAGTCGCACCCGTTCTCGCTGAGTGCGGCGCCGAACCCGGAGTGGCTGCGGCTCACCGTGACGGCGGTCGGCGGGCACACCGCCAAGCTGGCCGAGATGGAACCGGGCACCCCGGTCTGGGCCGAAGGCCCGTTCGGCACGTTCACCGCCGAACGCCGTACCCGCCGCCGGGCCCTGCTGATCGCCGGCGGCAGCGGCATCGCGCCGATCCGGGCGCTGCTGGAGGACATGCCGCCGGACACCATCGTGATCTACCGGGCGAGCCGGCCGGAGGAGCTGGTGTTCCGGGCCGAGCTGGAGGAACTGGCCGAGCGCCGGGACGCCTGGGTGCGGTACATCGTCGGCTCCCGCAACGACCCCGGACCGCGCCGGCTGTTCACCCCCGACGGCCTGCTCGGGCTGGTGCCCGACGTCAACCGGCGGGACGTCTATCTGTGCGGGCCGCCCGGGCTGGTCGGGGCCGCGGTGGCCACCCTGCGCGAGCTGGACGTCCCGGACAGCCAGATGCACCTGGACCCGTTCGAGTTCTGATCTTGTCCCCCATCCCCACGGAGTTCTCCGATGCGACGTAGTACCGCAGCAGCCGTCGGCACGCTCACCGGCGCCGCTCTCATCGCGGGCGTCCGGCTGAGCGTGTCGGTGCCGGAGCAGCCGCCCGCCGCACCACCGGCCGTGGATCTCGCCGGTTCCGGCGCGGCCGCCTCGGCCGAACCCACTCCGTCGAAGTCGGCGAAGTCGGCCAAGGAGAACAAGGAGAACAACGAGAACCCGGACGCGGAGCGGACCGAGGAGGCGCCGCCGGACTCCGGTCTCCAGGACGGCACCTACCGCGGCGCGGGCGCGAAGAACCCGTACGGCACCATCCAGGTCTCGATCAAGGTGACCGGCGGCAAGATCGTCGCGGCGGATGCCACCTACCCGACCGCCAACAACAGCGCCATCATCAACCCGCCGGCCATCGCGCAGCTCAAGCAGGCGACCCTGCGGGCGCAGAGCGCCGACGTGGACGCGGTCTCCGGTGCGACGTTCACCAGTGACGCGTACGTCAGGTCGCTGCAGGCCGCGCTGGATCAGGCCGGCGGGTAGCGTGCGGCACGTCGAACACGTCATGGGTACGGCGGTCAGCATCGAGCTGGCCGACGACCGCCCGGCCGGTGAGCTGCGGGCGATGGTGGCCGACGTGTGCGACTGGTTGCACGAGGTGGACGAGCGGTTCAGCACGTACCGGGAGTCCAGCGAGGTCAACCGCTTCCAGCGGCGCGAGCTGGGCCTGGCCGACCTGTCCGGCGACATGCGGCACGTGCTGGACGCGTGTGGCGACCTGTGGCGGGCCACCGACGGCTACTTCGATGCGTACGCGTGCGGGCCGCTCGATCCGTCCGGGTACGTCAAGGGCTGGTCGGTCGAGGTGGCCTCGGCGCGGCTGGCGGCGGCCGGCTCGACCCGGCACTACATCAACGCCGGCGGTGACATCCGGGCGCGCGGCGGCCCGTGGCAGGTGGGCATCCGCCATCCCTGGCAGGCCGACAGGCTGAGCTGGGTGCTCGACGTCACCGACGCGGCGGTGGCCACCTCGGGCAGCTACGAGCGCGGTGCGCATGTGCGGAATCCCCGGACCGGCAGGCCGGCCGCCGGGTTGCGGTCGGTGACGGTGGTGGGTCCGGATCTGGCGCTGGCCGACGCGTACGCCACCGCGGGTCTCGCCATGGGTGAGGCCGGTCTCGCCTGGCTGGCCGGGCTGGCCGCGGAGGGCTACGAGTCGGCGGCGGTCACCGACGACGGCCGGGCATTCACCTCGTCGAGGTTGCCGGCGGCGGTGTGAGCCGGGATGTCCTGGGTAGGTCTGAGGACATGACCGATATGCAAGACCGGCTGGAGACCACGCGGCAGCCGTCCACGGCTGAACTGGTCAGCCAGCTCAGCGAACAGGTATCGACGCTGGTGCGGGACGAGCTCGCGCTGGCTCGCGCCGAGATGACCGAGAAGGGCAAGCGCGCCGGGAAGGGCGCCGGCCTGCTGGGTGGCGGAGGCGTGCTGGCGCTGTACGGGCTGGGCGCGCTGTTCGTGACGATCGGCGCCGCGCTCGCCGAGGTGATGCCGCCGTGGCTGGCGGCGCTCATCGTGACGGTGGTGCTGTTCGTGGCCGCCGGGGTGGCCGCGCTGCTCGGCAAGAAGCAGGTGCAGCAGGCGGTGCCGCCGACGCCGACGAAGGCGGTAGACAGCACCAAGCGGGACGTGGAGACGGTGAAGACCGCCGTCCGGGAGGGGAGGTCCTGATGGCCAACCAGCAGAGCACACCGGCCGACCCGGAACAGCTGCGCGAGGAGATCACGCAGACCCGCGCGGAGCTCGGCGAGACGGCCGCCGCGCTGGCCGCCAAGGCTGACGTCAAGGCCCGGGCCAAGGAGGCCGCCGATCACGCCAAGGCGCGTGCCAAGGAGCGGGCCCGGACCGCCGCCGAGACCGCCAAGGAGCGGACCCGGACCGCCGCCGATACTGCCAAGGAGCGGGCCGGCCAGGAAGTGGCGTTGACCCGGCAGCAGCTCCAGGACGGCGACGTCGCGGCCGTGGCCCGCCGCCCGGTCCCGATGGCCGTGCGGGCTGCCGTTGCCGCCGGCGCCGCCGCCCTGGCGATCATCCTGATCCGCCGCGCCCGGCGGTAAGCGATCAGGGGCGGGCTTCGAAGACCCGGTTGAACGGGGTCTCCGCGACCTGCTGGAAGCTGCGGAACCCGGCCTGGTGCACGATCCGTTCGATCGGCGCCGGGCCGGCCTGGTTTCCGACCGCGTCGTCGGCGCCCTCGGCGATCGCATGCGGCACGCACAGGAACGTGGAGAACGAGTAGTAGACACGGCCGACCGGATTCAGGTTGTCCGCGACGGTGTCGCCCGCGTACGGCTCGACGATCATCCAGACACCCGTGTCGGCGAGCGACTGCCGGATGTGCCGGGCGGCCCCGACCGGGTCGCCCATGTCGTGCAGGCAGTCGAACGTGGCGACCAGCCCGTACCCCTGTCCGGGGTAATCCTGCGCGGACGCGACCGCGAAGCCGCAGCGCGTGGTGCCGGCATCGGCGGCCGCCTTGCGGGCCAGCTCGATCGACGCCGGGTGCGGGTCGAAGCCGGTCACCGTGCTGTTCGGGAACGTCTCGGCGATGATCCGCGTCGACGTGCCCAGCCCGCAGCCGACGTCTGCCACGGCGATACCGGAACGCAGCCGCTCGGGCAGACCGGCCACCGCCGGGATCCACGCGTCGGTCAGGTTGGCGACGTAGCCGGGCCGGAAGAACCGCTCGCAGCCGGTGAACACGCCCGGGTGGTGATCACCCCAGGCCACCCCGGCACCGGTACGGAAGGCGTCGGTGATCTTGGGCTCGTCGGTCAGGCAGGCGACCGCGAGCTCGAAGGCGCCGGGCAGCGCCAGCCCGGCCGGGTCGGCGAAGGCCAGCGCCTGCTCCTCGGTCAGCCGGTAGCGGTCGGCCGCCGCGTCGTAAGTGACGTAGCCGCCGGCGGCCTGCCCGCGCAGCCACTCCCGGACGTACCGCTCGGCCGTGCCGGTCCGCGCGGCCAGCTCCGCGGACGACGCCGGGCCGGTCCCGGCCAGCCCGCGGTAGAGCCCCAGCCGGTCGCCGACCACCAGGTTGGCGGCGGACACCGTCGCCCCCAGGTCGGCGACGAACCGGCCCAGCAGCTCGTTCAGCTTGTCCTCGTCGACAGCCATGACAGACCCCTCTCGGTCCGGACCTCGTCGGTCCGCTCGGGGGGTCGCGGCGTCAGGCGATCACTTCGATCCAGCCCCGGATGTCGTCCGGGCCCTCGGTCCCGGCGAGATCGGGGTGGTCCCGTCGCACGTGGTCCAGGACGAGCGCGATCACCTCGTCGTCGCTCTCGCCCCGGGCCACGTAGCCACACTCGCAGTTGACCTGCCTGTTCATCTGCGACCCCTTAACGGGCGTTGAGGCTGCCGGAGGGCATTGCCATGATATGGGCCGCAACATTGCAGGAAGGTTGCCGTGACCGAGCCAGGCACCCGGATCCAGCTGTGCGGCCGGTTCGCCGTCGAGCTCGACGGGCGGCCGGTCGGGGACGCGCTGCCCGGCCGGCGCGGCCGGCTGCTGGTCGCGCTGCTCACCGTCCGCCGGCCGTATCCGGTGGACCGCGCCACCCTGGTCGAGGCGCTGTGGCCGGACACCGACCCGGACGCCGCGGCCGCCGCGCTGGTGGTCCTGCTGTCCAAGGTGCGCTCGGTGCTCGGGCGGGACGCGGTGGTCGGGCGCACCGCGGTGACCCTGCAGCTGCCGGCGGCGGCCCAGGTCGACGTCGAGGTGGCGCTGGCCGCGGTGCACGAGGCCGAGTCGGCGGCCGCCCAGCACCAGTGGCCGCGGGCGTGGTCCCGCGCGATCGCCGCGCAGCTCGTCACCCGCCGCCCGTTCCTGCCGGACGCCGAGGGCGGCTGGATCGACGAGTGGCGCGGCCGGCTCGACCTGGTGCACCAGCGCGCGCTGTCCTACTACGCGGAGGCGTGCCTCGGCATCGGCGGCACCGAGCTGGGCGGCGCCGAGCGGGCCGCGCGCCGGCTGGTCGAGCTCGCCCCGCTCAGCGAGACCGGGTACCGGCTGCTCATGCGCACCCAGGCCGACCAGGGCGACGTGGCGGCCGCCCTGGTCACGTACGAGCGGCTGCGCACGCTGCTGCGGGAGGAGCTCGGGGTCGCGCCGGGCCCGGTGGTGCAGGAGCTGCTCACCCGCCTGCTGCGCTAGGCGGGGCGCCCGCCCGGGAGATTCGCTGGCTACGCTCCCGCCGTGGATGACCGACTCCGGGTGATCGGCGCGGGGACCGGTGAGCCGACGCTGCTGCTGCTGCACGGGCTGGGCGCGAGCGCGGACGTGTGGGAGGGCTGGCGGCCGCTGCTGGCCGAGCGGTGGCCCGGGCGGTGGCTGGCGCCGGACCTGCCCGGACACGGCGGGTCGGCGCCGCTGCCGCGCTACTCCTTCGGCGCGCTGGCGGCCGCGGTCGCGGAGCTGGTCGAGCCGGCGGGCCGCACCCTGGTGCTGGGCCACTCGCTCGGCGGGGTGGTGGGCCTGGTGCTGGGCAGCGGCTGGTTCGGCGCGCCGGTGCAGACCGTGGTCGGGCTCGGCATCAAGGTGGCCTGGACCGAGGCGGAGCTCGACCGCGCCCGGGCACTCGCCGACCGGCCGGTCCCGGACTTCCCGACCCGGGCCGAGGCGGCCGCCCGGCACCTGCGGGTGTCGGGGCTGGCCGGGCTGCTGGAGCCGGACAGCGCCGCGGTGGCCGCC
>DASSAL010000226.1:0-5920 GCA_035685405.1 Actinoplanes sp.
GTTCGCACGTTCGCTGTCGCGTGCCGTCGCCCGGTCGCGCCGTTTCCACTCGATCTTCCCGTCGTCCTCCTTCCCGCCGGCACCCTCGAACACGTCCGCGCCCTCGATCACCTCACGATCGGCGTCCGCAAACCCGTCGAGCGGTGTGTCGCGGTCGCCGTTCGGCCCGTCGTCGCCGGTCACGCCGTCGTCGGCGAGTGAGTCGTGGGCCCCGGATACTCCTCGGTCGCCGATCGCGGGCTCGCTGCCGGGCGTGTCCTCGCTGCCGGTTGCGTCCTCGTTGCCGGGCGCGTTGTCTGCCGAGCATCAGCAGGCGGCGGGCGACGCAGCCACCGCGGGACCGGAGCCGGCAGCCGAGGCGGGCAAACCGTCACGGCCCGGACGCCATTTCGTGCCCGACGAACTCGTCCGCGCGGAGACCTATCGCCTGACGCCCGACCGGGTGGCCCGGGCCAAGGTGCCCAACGCCGACGCGGCGCCACCGGCGGCCGACGACAACCCGGCCGGGCCGCCGTCGGTGCCGCGGCCCCGGTCGTCCTGATGGGCGCCCGCCCGGGACCGTCCGGCCGGAAGTGTCACACCCTGGCGTTACCGTGCCGGGATGGTCACCGTCGACGACGTGCGCCGCGTTGCACGTGAGCTGCCGCGCAGTGCGGAACATCTGATTCGCGACCGGGTGAAGTTCCGGGTCGGCAAGATCGTCTACGTCGCGTTCTCGCGGGACGAGACGGTCATGGGTTTCGGCTTTCCGAAGGAGGAACGCGAGGCGCTGGTCGCGTCGGCCCCCGAGGTCTTTCACCTGCCCAGTGCCGGTGACATGCGGTTCCGCTGGGTGCAGGCCTGGACGGCGAGACTGGACGTACCGGAGATGGAAGAGCTGGTGGTCGACGCCTGGCGGATGGTGGTCCCCAAGAAGGTCGCCGCGGCGTACGTCCGGGGCCGTCATGACGGCTAGCCGAACGCGCGGACGCAGGCACGCACGGCTAGCCGAACGCGCGGACGCAGGCACGCACCTCCGCGACGAACAGCTCCGGTTGCTCGAACGCCGCGAAGTGACCGCCTCGGGCCGGCTCGTTCCAGTAGCGGATGTCGGTGAAGCGCTGGGCCGCCCAGCGTCGTGACGGTCGCGGATTCTCCTTCGGGAAGATCGAACACCCGACCGGCACGCCGACCGAATCGGTGACCGCGACGCGGAAGCGCTCCTGCGTTCTGGCGAAGCTCTCCCAGTAGAGGCGGGCGGACGACGCGCCGGTGCCGGGGAGCCAGTAGAACATCATGTTGTCCAGCAACTCGTCGCGCGACAGCACGCTCTCCAAGTCGCCGTCGCAGTCGGTCCAGGCCCGGAACTTCTCGATGATCCATGCGCACAACGCGGCGGGGGAGTCGACCAGCCCGTAGCCGATGGTCTGCGGGCGGGTGGAGTGTTCCAATGAGTACCCGTCGCCCGCGTTGCCGTCCAGCGCGTCGCGGGCGGACCGTTCCGCGTCGGTGAGATCGTCGAAGGTCTCCGGATCCGGCGGCGCCAGCGGCGGGACCAGGTGCAGCCCGATGACCCGGTGGGGATGTCGTTTGCCGAGTTCGGTGCTCACACTCGTACCCCAGTCATGGCCCTGCGCTACGAATCGCGGATAGTCGAGCCGAGTCATCAGCTCGGCCCACGCGTCCGCGATGCGCTCGACGGTCCAGCCCGGGCGTCTCGGCCGGTCGCTGAATCCGTACCCCGGCAGCGACGGCACGACGAGATGGAAGTCGCGGCTCAGGGGTGCGAGCACCTTCTCGAACTCGATCACCGAGCCGGGCCAGCCGTGCGTCATGACTAGGGGGACGGCGTCGGCTCGCGGCGATCGTACGTGCAGGAAATGAATGCCGAGCCCGTCGACCGTGGTGCGGAACTGGGGCCAGCGGTTCAGCCGCGTTTCGGTGGCATGCCAGTCGTAGTCCTCCGCCCAGTACCGGCAGAGGTCACGCAGGTAGTCCAGCGGCGGGCCCTGCGCCCAGTCGTCGGTCGTGGCGGGTTCGGGCCAGCGCGTGCGCCGCAGTCTGTCGCGCAGGTCGGCGAGCACGTGGTCAGCGGTCGTGAGGGCGAACGGACGGACGTCGGATGTCATGGCGAAAGCTCTATCAGGGCCCTCCGACAGTTTCAGCTGTGGGCGTCCGCTGGGCCGGTCCGCTGTGGCGCTCGACACAGCAGCCGGGACGTCGCGGAGAAGGTGTCGTAGGCGGCTGCCAACCCTGTCACCACCTCCCACGGAGCTGGCGACTAGAAGAGCGCGGGGTCCGGCTCGATGCGGGCCGGTGGGACAACGGGCGGCGGTGCAGCGGGTGCCGGGGGAGTGCGGCCTGCCGGCGGTACGGCGTTGGCAGCCTCCACCGCCTCCGCCAATCCGCGTGCGGCCAGGCGGTCGGCGCGTTCGTTCTCCGGATGGCCGGCGTGGCCCTTGACCCAGTGCCACTGCACCCGGTGGCGGCTCACCGCGGCGTCCAGGCGCTGCCAGAGGTCGACGTTCTTGACCGGCTGCTTCGCCGCGGTCTGCCAGCCGTTGGCCTTCCACCGCGGGAGCCACTTCGTGATGCCGTCCCGCACGTAGATGCTGTCGGTGTACAGGTTCACCGTGAGGGGAGCGCGGGTCAGGGTTTCCAGCGCGCGGATCGGGGCGGTGAGCTCCATCCGGTTGTTGGTGGTGGCCGTGGCTTCGCCCCCGCAGAGGTCCTTCTCGGTGGCGCCGTAGCGGAGGACGGCGCCCCAGCCGCCCGGGCCGGGGTTGGGAACGCACGCGCCGTCGGTGTAGATCTCCACCACGCCGGTTGGGTCGGTCATGGCGGGCACCTTACCGATGCGGGCGGCCGAGATCGGGGTGCCGGGCCGGCGACCACGCGGTGCCCGGCCCGGCCGGGCTTGGTTCGGGGCGAGAACCGGGCCACGTATCGTGGCCGGAGCGGGTGCGCGATCCGATGAGGCGATGGGTTGGGATGACGCAGGCTGACGTCGTTGAGGTGCGGGACGTGGTGGTCCGGTACGGCGACACCACGGCCGTCGACGGTGTCTCGCTGGGTGTGCCCCGCGGGTGCGTGTTCGCGCTGCTCGGCAACAACGGGGCCGGCAAGACCAGCCTGTTGCAGGTCTGCGAAGGGTTTCGGCGACCGCATTCGGGCAGCGCGCGGGTGCTCGGTCTGGACCCGGTCGGGCAGCACGACGACCTCATGCCGCGGATCGGGATCATGTTGCAGTCCGGCGGGATCTACCCGTGGGCGACGACCGGGGAGGTCCTCGAGCTGTTCGCCTCGTTCGCGGCGCGGCCGCTCGACACCGAGATGCTGCTCGACCGGCTTGGACTGGGTAAGGTGCGGCGTACCCGTTGGCGGCGCCTCTCCGGTGGCGAACAGCAGCGTCTCGCCCTGGCGGTTGCCCTGGTGGGCCGGCCCGAACTGGTGTTCCTCGACGAACCCACGGCCGGCATGGATACCGAGGCACGGCACACCACCTGGCAGCTGATCGAGGAACTGCGGGCGGACGGTGTCACGGTGCTGCTGACGACGCACCTGCTGGACGAGGCCGAGCGGCTGGCCGACCACGTGGTGATCATGCGATCGGGGGTCGTGGCCGCGACGGGCACGCCGGCTGAGCTGACCGCTGCGGCGGGCATCGATCTGCTGGAGGTGCGGGCGGATCCCGGATTGCCGGTCGCCGCGCTGGTCAAGCGGATCGATGCCAAGGTTGCCGAGGCGTCACCGGGGGACTACACCGTGACGGGGGAGCTGGACAGTGCGGCGATCGCCGGCGTGCTGGGCTGGTTCGCCGAGGTGGGCGCGCAGGTCACGGCGGTGAACAGCCGGCGGCGAACGCTGGAGGACGTGTACCTGGCGCTGACCGACACCGGAGCGACGGCCGGCAGCGCAGGGCGGGCTGGCTCGGGAGGGCGGGCGGACGCCGGCGGGCAACCCGGCGCCGGCGGACGGGCTGGCGCTCAAGCGGTTCCCGGCACCGGAGGGCGGCGGTGAGCGGGGTGGCAGGGCGATGAGCGCCGGGACGTTTGCGCCGTCGCCGGGGCGGGCCCGGCTGGGGACGATCATCCGCCGGCAGGTACGCATGGAGCTGGTGCTCACCGCCCGCCGGGGTGAAGCTGTGGTGCTGGCGATGGGCGTACCCCTGCTGGTGCTGCTCGGTGCGGGCCTCACCCGGGCGACGAATCTGCCTACCGACGACCGCCTGGGGTTTGTCGTGCCGGGGGTACTGGCGCTGACGGTGATGTCCACGGCCTTCACCGGACAGGCGATCACCACGGGGTACGAGCGGAGTTACGGCGTGCTCAAGCGGCTCGGGGCGTCGCCGCTGACCAAGCCGGGTCTGTTGTTCGCCAAGACGGCCGCCATTCTGGGTCTGGTGTGCGTCCAGCTGCTGGTGCTGGCTGTGGTCGGCATGGCGGTGGGGTGGCGGCCGCAGGTGGGTCAGCTGGCGACCGCGGTCGGCGTCACGGTGCTGGCGACCGCGGCGTACTGCGGGCTGGCGCTGGCCATCGCGAGCCTGATGCGGCCGGAGACGGTCACCGGGGCGGCCACGTTGATCTACGTCTTGATGCTGGCGGCCGGCGGGATCATGTTCGCCGCGCCGGACCTGGGGACGGCGGGGTGGTTCCTGGTGCCGCTGGCCGCGCACGCCGAGGCGCTTCGGCATGCGCTCACCGCCGGCACGGCGATCCCGGGGCCGATCTGGCTCAGCCTGGCGCTGTGGGCGGGTGTGTCGTCGACCGCTGCGGCCCGGCTTTTCCGCTGGGAGTAACCGGCTCCGCCGGGGGGCCGACGACCTCGCCTCGGCCGGGTACGCCGCTCTGGTGACCGCCGCGCAGTCCGACCGCAAAGCCGCCGGAGACCGCACAGCGTTGTCCGTCGATCGGTGGACACGGCCTGACCGTCGCCCGGTCGTCCCGGAGCGGCCTGCCGGCGGGCCAGCATCGACGGCATGACAGCAGTGATTGACGTACGGGGCCTGCGCAAGGCCTACGGCGGCCGGGACGCGGTCGCCGGGATCGATCTGCATGTGGCCGGCGGTGAGGTGTTCGCCCTGCTCGGGCCGAACGGTGCCGGCAAGACCACGACCGTCGAGATCCTCGAGGGACATCGGCGGCGGGACAGCGGCGACGTGACCGTGCTGGGCGTCGACCCGGGCACGGCCCGGCGGTCATGGCGGGCCCGGATCGGGATCGTGCTGCAGACCGCGACCGACGCAGCCGACCTCACCGTCCGCGAGATGGTGCGGCACGTGGCCGGGTTCTATCCGCGGCCGCGCCGGGCCGACGAGGTGATCGAGATGGTCGGATTGTCGAGCCGGGCGAAGAGCCGCATCCGTACGCTCTCCGGCGGCCAGCGCCGCCGCCTGGACGTGGCGCTCGGCGTGGTGGGCCGGCCGGACGTGCTGTTCCTGGACGAGCCCACCACCGGCTTCGACCCGGAGGCGCGCCGGCAGTTCTGGCAACTGATCCGGGCCGAGGCGGTGCGCGGGACCACCATTCTGCTGACCACCCACTACCTGGACGAGGCCGAGGCGCTGGCGGACCGGCTGGCGGTGATCGCGGCAGGCCGGATCGTCGCCGAGGGTTCCCCGGCGAGCCTGGGCGGCCGGGCTACCGCCCGGGCCACCGTCTCGTGGAACGGCGGCACCGAACACACCGCCGACCCGACCACGCTGATCGAACGGCTGGCCGCGGACGGCGCCGACCTCAGCACGCTCACCGTGCGCCGCCCCACCCTCGAGGACATGTACCTGACCCTGATCGGAGAGCAGCGATGACCACTGTGCAGATCGGAATCAGCCGCGGCTGGGTGGAGTTGTTGCAGTTCGTCCGGGACCGGACCGCCCTGATCTTCACCTTCGCGTTTCCGGCGCTGCTGCTGGCGCTGTTCGGCTCGATCTTCTCCGAGGTCA
>DASSAL010000227.1:0-13636 GCA_035685405.1 Actinoplanes sp.
CCCGCATCTCGCCGAGCAGCTGCTCCGGCGAGTCCGGCGCCGGTCGCTCCACCTCGGCGACCGGCGCCTCCTCGGCCTTGACCGGGTCCTTGATCCGCTGCGCGATGATCAGCGTCATCGCTCCGATCAACAAGAACGGCACCTTGGGCAGGCCGGGGATCACGCACAGCCCGAGCGCGGCGCCGCCGGCGATGCGCAGCGCCAGCTTGTTCTGGCTGAGCTGGGTGGTGACGCTGGAGCCCATGTCGCCGGAGGTGGCCGAGCGGGTGGTGATCAGACCGGTGGCTACCGACAGCAGCAGCGCGGGAATCTGCGAGACCAGGCCGTCGCCGACGGTCAGCAGGCTGTACGTGTTCATCGCGTCGGCCGGCGACATACCGCGCTGCAGGATGCCCACCGCGAATCCGCCGACCAGGTTGATGACCGTGATGATGATGGCTGCGATGGCGTCGCCCTTGACGAACTTCGACCCACCGTCCATGGCGCCGTAGAAATCGGCTTCGGCGGCCACCTCGGCACGCCGCTTGCGGGCCTCGGACTCGTCGATCAGGCCGGCGTTGAGGTCGGCGTCGATCGCCATCTGCTTGCCCGGCATGGCGTCCAGGGTGAAGCGGGCGCCCACCTCGGCCACGCGTTCGGCACCCTTGGTGACCACGACCATCTGCACGATGATCAGGATCAGGAAGATCACCAGACCGATCACCAGCGAGCCGCCGACGACGAAGTCGCCGAACGCGTGGATGACCTTGCCGGCGTCACCGTCACGCAGCACCAGCCGGGTGGCGCTGATGTTCAGGGCCAGCCGGAACAGCGTCATCACCAGCAGCAGCGCGGGAAAGACGGAGAAGTCCAGCGGCCGCTGCACGAACATCGCGACCAGCAGGATCAGCAGCGCGCCGGTGATGTTGGTGGCGATCAGCAGGTCGAGGAGGAAGGTCGGCAGGGGTACGACCATCATGACGATGATGCCGATCACCCCGACGGGTACGGCGAACTTGCTGAGGTTGCGGTTTCTCACGCAGTCCTCCCCTCCCGACCGATGATCCCAAGATCACGGGCGTGATGTGAGGAAATCTCCCAGTTGTGGCCTATGCCGCTGTTGGTGTGGGATGGGGACTGCGATGGACCCCGGCGGCCGAGCCGCGCGCTTTCAGGCTCATCACGAACGCCAGCACCTTGGCCACCGCCCCGTAGAACTCGGCCGGGATCTCCATGCCCACCTCGACCGACTTCTCCAGGGCCCGGGCCAGCGCGACGTCCTGCACCATCGGGATCCGGTGCTCGGTGGCCAGTTCCCGGATCTTCTGGGCGATCGCACCCTGGCCCTTGGCGATCACCCGCGGCGCCCCCTTCTCCGGCTCGTACCGCAACGCCACCGCCACGTGCGTCGGGTTCACCAGCACTACGTCGGCGGTCGGCACGTCGGCCATCTGCCGGTTGCGCGCCATGGCCATCTGCCGCGCCCGGATCTGCCCCTTGACGTGCGGATCACCCTCGGTGTTCTTGTTCTCCTGTTTGACCTCTTCCTTGGTCATCCGCAGCTGCTTGTTGGTCCGCCGGCGCACCACGAAGTAGTCGGCGGCGGCCATCACGATGCCGGCCACCGACGCGGCCCGGATGATCGACAGCACGGTGTCGTTGATCACGCCGAGCAGCGAGCGCAGCTGGAGCTGACCGGCGGTCATCAGCACCGGCACGATGTCCTTCATGGTGAGGTACAGCACGCCGGCCAGCACTCCGGTCTTGATCAGCGCCTTGGTGCCCTCCCAGAGCGCCTGCGGCCCGAACATCTTCTTGAACCCGGGCAGCGGATTGAGCCGGCTGAACTTCGGGATGAACAGCTTGGTGGCGACCCGGATGCCGCCCTGGGCGCCGGCCGCCGCGATGCCGACCGCCATCATGGTCAGCGCCAGCGGCAGCACCGCCCAGGCCGCGCTCAGCAGGCCGTCCTTGAGCATGCCGAGGGCGACGGCCGGATCCGGGTCGGCGATCACGTCGGGCAGCCGGGCCATCAGCTCGCGGGCGTGATCCATCGCCGAGCTCATCGTCCGTGGCAGGACGATGCTGGCGGCCAGCATGCCGAACCAGGCGCCGACATCCTGACTGCGCCCGATCTGGCCTTCCTGTTTGGCCTTCTTGAGTTTCTGTGCGGTGGGTTGTTCGGTCTTCTCGCCGGTCACTGCCGCTCACCACCCCCCGTGGCTTTTGTACCTCTTGCGGTCAGCCGAAGAGGCCGGAAACCGTCAGCCGGGGGCGGGCCGCAGAACGTTGCTTGGAGTGGCCCAGCTCACACCTGAGCCCGGTGGCCGGCGAAGCCGGCGCTAAGTCATCCGATGGGGTGGCCGAAGACTCAGGCATAGGCCGCACCGGAAGGGACCGTCATGACTTCGCCGATCAGTGGGCGCGTGAGTCGCGAGTTCGACGTCAGCGCCACCCCGACGTCGCTCTACACGAACAGGACCGCGACCGACGCCGGCACCGACAAGAAGCTCGGTGACCAGGACACCTTCCTCAAGCTGCTGGTGGCTCAGCTGAAATACCAGGATCCCACCAACCCGGCCGACTCGACCCAGTTCCTGGCCCAGACCGCCCAGTTCACCCAGGTCGAGAAGCTCGGTGAGATCGCCGAGATGCTGCAGGCCCAGCAGCTGATCGGCGCCAGCGCGCTGGTCGGCCGCACGGTCACGTACCAGGACGCCAACGGCCTCGCGCAGACCGGCGTGGTGACCAAGACGAAGCTCAACGGAGACAGCGAACCGACGCTCGTGGTCGGGAACACGGATGTGCAGCTGTCCAAGGTCACGGAAGTCCAGCAAACGCCGATCCCGACCACGAAGGAACCCTGACCTATGCTGCGCTCCCTCTTCTCCGGCATCAGCGGCCTGCGCGCCCATCAGCAGATGATGGACGTGACCGGCAACAACATCGCCAACGTGAACACCACCGGCTACAAATCCAGCCAGACGGTCTTCCAGGACACGCTGTCGCAGATGGTCAACGCGGCCGGCGCCCCGCAGAACCAGTCCGGTGGCACCAACCCCGCCCAGGTCGGCCTCGGTGTCCGGTTGGCCAGCATCAACGCCAACTTCGGCCAGGGTGCCGCGCAGACCACCGGCAAGTCGTCGGACATGATGATCCAGGGTGACGGCTTCTTCGTGGTGAAGAGCGGCGGCGAGTCGCTCTACACCCGGGCCGGCTCCTTCACCTTCGACGCCAACGGCTCGCTGACCACCCCGACCGGGCAGATCGTGCAGGGCTGGGGCGCAGACAACGACGGCATCGTCAACACCGCCGGCGTACCCGGCGACATCCGGCTGCCGATCGGCATCAGTCTCAAGCCGGAGCCGACCACGACCTTCACCCTGACCGGCAACCTCTCCTTCGAGGCCCCGGCGAACGCCACCAGCACGAAGACGATCCCGATCTCGGTGATCGACGCGAACGGCATCTCGTCCACCCTCCAGGTCCAGATGATCAAGACCGGCACGCCGGGCACACCGTGGCAGCTCAGCGTTCCCGACCCGGCCGATCCCACGGACCCGACCAGGAACCAGACCTACGACATCCCGTTCGACGCCGGACGGGCGGTCGGCGAAGAGGTCGACGGCGAGCCGACCGACTTCGTCACGCTGCACGGATTCAGGATCGACATCAAGGACATCACCCACTACGCCGGCAACACCGAGGCCCGGGTCAGCAACTCGGACGGGTCCGGCGCGGGCATCCTGAGCTCGTACACGGTGTCGAACACCGGCCAGATCGTGGGCGTCTTCTCCAACGGCCTGAAGCAGACCCTGGGCCAGCTGGCCCTGGCCAACTTCAACAACGTCAACGGCCTGGAGAAGATCGGCGACTCGATGTTCCGCAGCACGGTGAACTCGGGCCTGGCCCAGGTCGCCGCGGCCGGATCGGCCGGTCTGGGCCTGATCACCAGCGGTGCGCTGGAGATGTCGAACGTCGACCTGGCCCAGGAGTTCACCAACCTGGTGATCGCCCAGCGCGGCTTCCAGGCCAACAGCCGGATCATCACCACCAGCGACGAGATCCTGCAGGAGCTCGTCAACCTCAAGCGCTAGTCGCCGTACCGGCTCGAGCCGGGGTGGGCCGTCGTGGCCCACCCCGGCTCGCGTTTACACCCGGATGGCGACCGGGGCGCGCTCATCGGCAACCGGACGGTGGCCGATGGACTCATGACGGGCCACGGATGGCCCAACCAGCCAAGACTGACCAAGGACGGACGTCGTGATCCTCGTTACCCGCATCAACGGAGCCGTGTTCGCACTGAACCCCGACCTGGTCGAGCGTGCCGACTGCACCCCCGACACGGTCATCACGCTGGTGGACGGCACCAAGTACGTCATCGCCGAGTCGGTGCCCGAGTTCATCGACTCGGTACGCCACTACCGGGCCTCGCTGATCGCCCACGCGAGCCGTATCGAGGGTGAGCCGGCCGGCTCCGCCCCGTCCGACACCGACGAGCAGGACGCCGTTGTGCTGCCGCTGCACCGGAAGGACCGCTGATGGACATCGCCAGCATTCTGGGGGTGGTCGTCGCCCTGATCATCGTGTTCGTCGTCCAGGCCCTGGAAGGCGGCAGTGCGGGGTCGATCATCCTGCTCCCGTCGATGCTGCTGGTCTTCGGCGGCGCGTTCTGTGCCGCCATGGCCGGTGCCGTGTTCAAGGACGCGATCGGCGTCGGCAAGCTGTTCCAGAAAGTGTTCCTGGCCAAGGTGACCCCGCCCAACCAGCTGGTCGACGAGGTGGTCAAGCTGGCCGAGCGGGCCCGCCGCGAGGGTCTGCTGGCGCTCGAGGACGCGGTCAAGACGGTCGAGCACCCCTTCCTCAGGCGCGGTCTGCAGCTGGCCATCGACGGCACCGACCCGGACGAGCTGCACGACATCCTGCACGCCGAGATCGCCGCCAAGAAGAAGGCCGACAAGGCCGGCAAGAAATTCTTCGAGAACATGGGCGGGTACGCGCCGACGATCGGCATCATCGGCACGGTCATGGGCCTGGTCCACGTGCTGGAGAACCTGGACAAGCCGGAGACGCTCGGGCACTCCATCGCCGCGGCGTTCGTGGCCACCCTCTGGGGTGTGCTCTCGGCCAACCTGATCTTCCTGCCCGCGGCCGCCCGCCTGGACCGGTTGTCCGGCATCGAGGCCGACGAGATGGAACTGGTCGTCGACGGCGTGCTCGCCATCCAGGCCGGCTCCAACCCGCGTCTGGTCGCCCAGAAGCTCCGTTCCCTGCTGCCGCCGGACGCCGCGAAGGCGGCCGAGGCGGCGGCATCGGCCAAGAAGGCGGCGTGATCGAGCCATGAGTTCCGGCGGCGGGGGCGCCAAGAAGCGGAAGAAGGGCCATGAGGAGCACGAGGAGCACGTCAACCACGAGCGTTGGCTGGTCTCGTACGCCGACATGCTCACGCTGCTGTTCGTGCTGTTCGTGGTGCTGTTCAGCATGAGCAGCGTGGACCAGAAGAAGTTCGCCGAACTGGCGGCCGGCCTGTCCCAGGGCTTCGGCGCCCAGAGCGTCGCGCTCAGCGGGTCGCCCGCGACGCTCGATGG
Organism: Actinoplanes sp.; assembly: GCA_035685405.1. Lineage (GTDB taxonomy): Bacteria > Actinomycetota > Actinomycetes > Mycobacteriales > Micromonosporaceae > Actinoplanes. The sequence goes on from DASSAL010000227.1 coordinate 5,568, forward strand.
CTCGGGCAACGCCACCCAGGTGGTGTCGATCGACCCGGGTGCCAACCCGGGCGACGGCGGCGCGGGCACGACGAACATGACCAAGGAGCAGAAGGCGGCGGTCGAGCGCGCGATCAGGGCCGCCGCCCGGGCCAAGGCTTCCCGGAACGCCGAGGCGGCGACCAAGGAGGCGGAAAACCTCAAGGAGATCGAGCGGAAGATCACCGCCGCCCTGGTCAAGGCGAAACTGCAGGACCAGGTCAAGTTCACCATCAACGAGCGCGGACTGGTGGTCACCGTGGTCACCAACGAGGTGGTGTTCGAGGGGAACCGGGCCAACCTGCAGCCCGGCGGCGCCCGGATCCTGGACGCCGTCGCGCCGGTGCTGGCCAGGTTGCCCAACAACATCGAGGTGGACGGGCACACCAACCAGCTCAAGGCCACCACCACGTTCTATCCGAGCGGCTGGGAGTTGTCCGCGGCCCGCGCCTCGGCGGTGGTCCGCTACCTCACCGAGCACGGGCTGGCCAAGGACCGGATGAGTGCGGTCGGGTTCTCCGACACCAAGCCGCTCATCGACCCGAAGGACCCGAAGTCGGTGCAGATGAACCGGCGGGTGGACGTGGTGGTGCTGACCCAGCTCACCGCCGAGCAGGCGGCGCTGCTGCCGGCCGCCGCGGGGAACGACGCCAAGCTGCACGCCGGCACTACGTCGCCGCCGGCGGCTGCCGAACATACCGACTGACGACGAGGAGGGATTTCGATGAGTGAGAAGCAAGCGGCCGAAGCGCCGGCCAAGAAGTCCAAGAAGATGCTTTTGATCATCGTGATCGCCCTGGTCGTCCTGGGCGGTGGCGGCGCCGGCGCGTTCGTCATCCGGTCCGGCGACTCCGCCGAGGCGGCCGCGGAGCAGCCGGTCAAGGGCAAGGTCATGCCGATGGAGGAGGCACTGACGATCAACCTGGCCGACGGTCACTACCTGAAGCTGGGCTTCGCCCTGCAGGCCACCGAGGAGGCCGGCGAGACCGAACTGGACCTGGCCGAGGCGATCGACGTCGCGATCGACCAGTACACCGGCATGGAGATCGCCGAGCTGGAGACCGAGAAGGGCCGGCAGACGGCGAAGGCGGAGCTGCTCGAGAAGATCGAGAAGATCTACAACGTCGACGACAAGCACATCATCATGGACATCTACTTCACCCAGTTCGTGACCCAGTAGCGGGGTCGCCGTGCGGCACTGGGCAGGTCCGGCTCTCGGGCCTGCCCCATTCCGCAATTGCACCTCAGCGGTGGGCGAAATAAGCCGATTATTACGTTGTGACCTCCACGGCTGCCCGTCCCCCCGGCAAGATGTCCCGTCGCGGCGGCGGCGGCGGACCGACGCTGTACGACTTCCGCCGGCCGATCAAGCTGTCCCGGGATCACGTCCGCACCCTGCAGATCGCCTTCGAGACGTACGCCCGCAGCTGCGGCACCCTGCTGACCACCCGGCTTCGCGTGGTTAGCAGCGTCACCCTCGCCTCCGTCGAGCAGCTCACCTACGACGAGTACGTGGCGGCGCTGTCCAGCCCCACCGTCATCGCGACGGTCGCCCTCGACCCGCTGCCCGGCGTGGTGCTGATGGAGATGTCCTCCTCCGCGGCGATGACCGCGATCGACCACATGCTGGGCGGCCCCGGCGGCCCGCAACCGGAACGCCCGCTGACCGAGGTGGAGATACCCCTGCTGCGCGGCCTGCTCGGGCGGATGCTGGGCGAGCTGCGGTACGGCTTCGAGACCCTGGTGGAGATCGCACCGACGCTGCGGGAGATCGAGTACAACGCCCAGTTCCTGCGCGCGCATCAGCCCGGCGACGCGGTGGTGGTCGCGTTCTTCGAGATGAAGATCGGCACCGAGGAGTGCGTGGCCACCATCTGCCTGCCGTTCACCACGATCCTGCCGGTGCTGGAGAGGCAGGAGACGGTCGAGCCGACCCCGGCTGAGCGCATGGTACGTGACGCCGCACTCCGGAACCTGAGCGCCGGACTTTCCGCCGCACCGATCGATGTAGCTGTCCGATTCCAGCCCATTCGTATGCGTACGGATGACATCGTGGATCTACGCCCGGGCGACGTCGTGCCGCTCGGGCACCCGACCAGCCTGCCGCTCGAGGTGACCGTCAACGACACCGTGTTCGCTCACGCAGTGCCCGGCAACCAGGGCGCCCGGCTCGCCTGCCTGGTGGTGCCGGCGCCCGCGGAGGCCTCGTCAAAGGAGATTGGCCGTCGATGACCGCCCCGACGATCACTGAGCCCCAGCTCGCGCAGGCCCGCGCCGCCGCCGCAGCGGCCGTGGCCGTGCTGCCGACCAGTCGCGAGCTGGTGGCCGGTGCGCCGGTGGCCGCGGCCGCCGACACGCTCACCGAAGGGCAGGCGGTCACCGCCAAGTTCAGCGGCGCGGCGGTTGGCGAGGTGGTCGTGGTGGTCGGCCAGGATCTGGCCGATGCGCTGAAGGAAAGCCCGCTCGGCGAGCTGGACCTGACGGCGGCGGTACGCCCGGCGCTGGAGGCCGCGGCCCGGACGTTCGGCCCGGTGGTGCTCGATCCGGGACAGCTGATGGAACCGGGCGTGGCGCTCAGCGCGATTGCGGCGAAGGACGGCTCGGTCGCCGTACCACTCCTGGACGGCGGTCAGACCCGGGCGGTCGTCGCGCTGGCGCTCAGCCCGTGGCCGGCCGACACCGGCGGCGTGGCCACCCGGACCGTCGGCACCATGGCGGCCCGCGGCGGCCTGGACATGCTGCACGACGTCGAGATGGAGGTCTCCGCCGAGCTGGGCCGCACCCGGATGAGCGTGCGGGAGCTGCTCGGCCTGAGCCCGGGCGCCATCGTGGAGCTGGACCGGGCCGCCGGCAGCCCGGCGGATCTGCTGGTCAACGGGCGGCTGATCGCGCGCGGCGAGGTGGTCGTGGTGGACGAGAACTTCGGCATCCGGATCACCGAGATCGTCTCGCCGGGCAGCGAACGGGAGTAACCCCTTGTTCGAACTCGTCCTGCGGATCGGCTTCTCGCTGCTGGTCGTCTTCGGCCTGATGTGGGCGCTGGCCAAGGTGGCGCGCCGGCCGCTGAGCGGGCACCGCAGGACCGGCACGCTCTCCGTCCTGAACCGGCAACAGCTGGCCCGGGGTGCGGCCGTGACCATCGTCCAGGTCGCCGACAAGGCGCTCATCCTGGGCGTCACCGACCAGCAGGTCACCCTGCTGGGCGAGACCGCGCTGGCCAACTTCGACCTGCAGACGAAGGTAGTGGAGCGCCGGGACGCGATGGCGCTGATCCCGGACGAGGTGCTGGCGCCGCCCAGGCGGCTGGACGGTTCGATCCTCTCCCCGCGCACGTGGCGGTCGACGATGGAGTTCCTGCGCGATCGGACGACGAGACGATGACCGCCCGCCGTACGCCCGTGCTCGCCGGCCTGGCGATGACCGCCCTGGCGCTGGCCGTGCTGATGTGGTGGCCCGCCGTGGCGCACGCCGCGCCGGTACCGCCGACTCCGCCGGCGACGCCGGGCATCAACATCGACATCGGCGGCACCAACCCGGACGGCAGCAAGCCGGCCACCTCGCTGGTGATCGTGCTCGGCCTGACCCTGCTCTCGGTGGCGCCCGCGGTACTGCTGCTGACCACCAGCTTCACCAAGGTCTTCATGGTGCTCGGCATCACCCGCAACGCCCTCGGCCTGACCAGCATGCCGCCCAACCAGGTGCTGGCCGGGCTGGCCCTGTTCATCAGCCTGTTCATCATGGGGCCGACCATCTCGCAGGTGAACGAGCAGGGCGTGCAGCCCTACCTGCGCGGCGACAAGTCCCAGTCGGAGGCGTTCCGGGACGGCGTGCAGCCGCTGCGCGAGTTCATGTACCGGACCACCCGTGAGGACGAGATCGCCCTGCTGATCAAGGTTTCCGGGCAGGAGCGGCCGGCCACCAAGGACGACGTCGAGCTGACCACGCTGATCCCCGCGTTCGTGCTGTCTGAGCTGCGCGCCGCGTTCATCATCGGGTTCGTCATCTTCATCCCGTTCCTCATCATCGACCTGGTGGTGTCGGCGTCGCTGATGTCGCTCGGCATGATGATGCTGCCGCCGGTGACCGTCGCCATGCCGTTCAAGTTGTTGCTGTTCGTGCTGGTCAACGGCTGGGGGCTGATCGTCACCGCGCTGGTGGCGAGCTACCGGTGAGGCCGCTGGCATGAATGCGGACGTCCCGATCGCCGAGCTGATCGCCATCATGCTGGGGGCGGTCCGGGCCGGCGCGTGGCTGGTCATCTGCCCGCCGTTCCACAGTCGGCTGATCCCGGCCCCGGTCAAGGCGCTGCTATCGGTGGGCATAGCGCTGCCGATGACGCCGTACCTGCGCACCTCGATCCCGTCCCTGGAAACCGCGGACCTGATCGCCTGCGCGGCTTTGCAGGTGTTCGTCGGCGCCGCGCTGGGCTTCATCACCGCGCTGCTGTTCGCCGCCATCCAGGCCGCCGGCGACCTGATCGACGTGTTCGGCGGGTTCACCCTGGCGATGGCGTTCGACCCGCTGTCGCAGAGCCAGAGTTCGGTCTTCGGCCGGTTCTACAACCTGATGGCGGTCACGTTGCTGTTCGCCAGCGACGGACACCAGCTTGTGTTGCGCGGCTTCATGCAGTCGTACGAAGCGCTGCCGCTGAACGCCTCGCTGTCCCTGGAGACGTTCAGCCGGCTGCTGATCTCCGGCATCGGCGAGATGTTCCTGGCCGCCCTGCAGATCGCCGGCCCGCTGATCGCCGTGCTGTTCCTCACCGACGTCGCGTTCGGCCTGCTGAACCGGGTGGCGCCCGCGCTGAACGCATTCCAGCTGGGCTTCCCGGCGAAGATCGCGCTGGTGCTGACGTTGTCCGGCACGGCGATCGCGCTGCTGCCGCAGGCCCTCGACCGGCTGGTGGAGATGGCGGTCTCCGCGGTGATCCAGCTGACCGGCGGCTGACCGGCCCGCTGGACCGGCGCTCAGGGTGCGAGGGAAAGCGAGAACTTGCCCTTGCCGTACCGGGCCACCTCGATGGTCAGGTCCAGCCGGCGGCCCAGGGCGAGCAGATGGGCGCGGGCGTCACCGGGCAACGGCATGCCGGGGCAGACCACCTGGTAGAGCTTCACGTGCGGGCCGCCGTCCCGGTTCAGCAGGCTGGTCAGCACGTTGCACAGCTCGAACACGTTCTCGGCCAGGTTGGGCGTGAGCTTCTTCTCGTCGATGCTGTCCTCGGCCGCGCCGGCCGGGAGGAGGCCCAGGGCGGCGCCCGCGTTCGCCGCCAGGGTCAGTTGCATCGCCAGCACGCCGTAGATCTGCTGCTGGTCGTCGGTGTAGACGGCGACGGTGGCGGTGGGGAGATCGTCGGCGGTGACCGGGTCACCGGAAGCGACGTTGCAGTCCCGGCCGAGAAGATCCTCGAAGAGGTTACGGACGGTCAGCGGACCGGGGAGAACCGAGGTATCAGACATGATCAAATCATCCTAAAATCGGTGAGAATACTTCGTCGAACCGTTCAGCAGTAAACGGCTTCACGATGAAGAAGGCCGCTCCGGCCGCCTCCGCCTGCTGCTGCATCTCCGGGGTGCACTCGGAGGTGACGAAGCCGAACTTGACGTCGTTGCCGGCCGACCGGAGCTGGCGGAGCACCTCGACGCCGGTCATCTCCGGCATGTTCCAATCGGAGATGACCAGGTCGGGCGCCTCCGCGGTGGCCTTCTGCAGGGCATCCCGGCCGTCCGCCGCCTCGACCAGGTCGTGATCGCCGAAGCCGGCCTGACGCAGCGTCCGGGTGACGATCTGACGCATGACGCGGCTGTCGTCCGCGATCAGGATCTTCATGCGTTCCCCTCCTTGTTGTTCTCTGCCATCTCCGCACGGCTCTTCCACATGGAGATCGACACCGGCTCGCCGGCCCAGATCCCGTAGAGGCCGCTGACCCGCTCGGCGTTCGGGTATTTTGTCGCCGACTCGGGTGCCAGCACGACCTGCGGCAGGGACAGGAAACAGCCGGGCGGAAGCATCGCCTTGACGTTGCCGCCGACGATGTTGGCCAGTTCACCCAGCACGTCGGACAGGTCCTCCTGGGTGACCTCGCCGCGGTCCACGGCCAGGAACGCCGCCGCGGCCATGCGGGCGGCCGCGGTGGACGAGGCGAACACCACGTGGCCGGTCCAGGCGCCGCTGATCGACACCGACGAGTGCACCTCGCAGGGCTGGCCGGGGTCGCCGGACGGGGTCAGCGGGCTGACCCCGTCCGGGTCCAGGTAGGACACCCAGACCTGCTCCACCATCTCGGCCAGGTCGTCCTGGTTGACCATCACCTCGGTACTCATGAGTTGGCTCCGGTCGGGACGAGGCCCAGCAAGGCCAGCTTCTCGATCATCGCGCCCTCGGTGAAGGGCTTGATCACGTACTCGTGGGCCCCGGCGGCGAGCGCCCGGACGATCTGGCTCTGTTCGCTCTCGGTGGTGACCATGACCAGCGTCATCTCCCGCAGCCGCGGATCTGCCCGCACCTTGGTCACGAACTCGAGCCCGTTCATGTTCGGCATGTTCCAGTCGATGAGTGCCAGCTCGGGCACCTCCGGCATGGTGGCGAGCAGGTCCAGAGCCTCCTGGCCGTCACCCGCCTCGGTCGCCTCGAAGTTGAGCTTGGTGACGATGCGCTTGAGAATCATGCGCATCGCGCGGGAGTCGTCGATAACCATCGCGCGCATCTGAAGTCTCACCCCCTCTTCGCGGCCCCGGTGGGCACCGCGCTCCGGATCCGATAGGCGGAGGTCCGGCCGGCCGCCACCCGTTCGTAGCTGTTGTCGATGCCGATCGTCGTCTCGGCCGCACCGAGGAACAGCCAGCCGTCCGGCCGCAGCAGCCGGGCGACGTTGCGCAGCACCGTCTTCTTGGTCGCGACGTCGAAGTAGATGAGCACGTTGCGCAGGAAGATCACGTCGAACGGCGGCATCGGGGGCAGTGGCGCGGTCAGGTTCATCAGCTTGAACGTGACGTTGCGGCGCAGGGACGGGGTGACCCGCCAGTGCGCACCGGCCCGCTCGAAGTACTGCACCAGCTGGCTGGCCGGCAGGCCGCGGTTCACCTCGACCTGGCTGTACTCACCCTGCTGGGCCCGCTTGATCATCTCGGTGGAGATGTCGCTGCCGAGGATCTCGTACGACCAGCCCGGCGGCAGGTCCTCCTGCAGCGTGATGGCCAGGCTGTACGCCTCCTGCCCGCTGGAGCTGGCCGCCGACCAGAGCCGCAGCTTGCGGGTGGCGCCGCGCGATGGGATCAGGTCCGGCAGCACCACGTCGCTGAGCGCGGTGAACGGTTCCCGGTCCCGGAACCAAGACGTCTCGTTGGTGGTCAGGGCGTCGACGATCTTCTGCTGGTAGGCCGGGTTGGGCCGGCGTTGCAGGTCGGCCAGGAAATCCGTGACACTGGCCGCACCGGTCTGCCGGGCGACCGGGACCAGCCGGGCCTCGACCAGGTATTCCTTACCGGGCGCCAGCACGATCGACGTCTCCCGCCGGACCAGCTGGGACACGAACGCGAAGTCGCCGTGCGACAGGCTCATCGCACCACCGCTGCGGATCGGCCCACCTTGAGCCGGCCGAGCAGGGCAACCGCGATCCGGTCCAGCGGCAGGATCTCGGCGGCCAGCCCGGCCGCGACCACCGCACCGGGCATGCCCCACACCACCGAGCTCTGCTCGTCCTGTGCCAGCACCTCGGCGCCCGCGTCACGCAGCACCTTCGCACCACGCCGTCCGTCCTGTCCCATGCCGGTGAGCACGGCCGCGTACGCCGCCGCGCCGTACAACTGGGCCACCGACCGGAACATCACGTCCACCGCCGGCCGGCAGGAGTTCTCCGGCGGCGCGCTGCTGAGCTGGGTCACCGTCGCCGTGCCACGCCGCAACACCACCAGGTGCCGGTCGCCGGGTGCGATGTAGACGGTGCCGGCGATCACCTCCATCCCGTCGGCGGCCTCGACCACGGTCAGCGGCGTGCTGCGGTCCAGCCGCTCGGCGAACATCCGGGTGAACACCGGTGGCATGTGCTGGGTCAC
>DASSAL010000228.1:0-7603 GCA_035685405.1 Actinoplanes sp.
GAGCCAGCACGTCGTCACCCACGCGACCGGTCCGGTCGTCGTCGTCCGCGGCCGGGCCGTCCACCGGTCCGGCCCCGTCGTGGTCGGCGTGGACGACGCCGCCTCGGCGCAGCACACGCTGGCCCTCGGGTTCGACGAGGCACACCTGCGCGGTTGCGGGCTGCTCGCCGTGCACTGCTGTCCGATGCCGATGCCGCCGTACGGAATGGACATGCCGGCCCTGCCCTACGACCCGGACGCGGTCTGGTGGGACGCGGCCCGCGACCTGGACGCGATCCTGGCGCCGTGGCGGGACAAATACCCCACGGTGCCGGTGGACGCCCTCACCCGGCCGGGCAGCCCGGCGAAGAACCTCCGCACCGTGTCCGGCGACGCCAGCCTGCTGATCGTCGGCAGCCGCGGCTACGGCACACTCGTCGGCAGCCTGTTCGGCTCGGTCGGCCAGCAGCTGCTCCACCATGCCGACTGCCCGATACTGGTCGTTCACCCCGGGAGAGGAGTCCGATGACCGGCTCAGGTGGACCGAACGCAGGGCCGGCAGATGGGCGGCCCACCGCCCGGGTCATCGTCGGCTATGACGGATCGCTGGAGGCCAGCGCAGCGATCGAGGCCGGCGCGTCCCTGCTGCCCGGGGCGCGGGCCTGGATCAGCCACCTCTGGACACCGCCGTTCGCCAGTGAGGCACTGCGGCGACGGCTGTGGCGAGGCACCGCCGCCGTCAACGAGTTCATCGACGCCATCGAGCGGGAGGGCGCAGCGGAGGCGAACCGGCTGGCCACCATGGGTGTGAACCTCGCCGCCGCCGCCGGGTGGCAGGCCGAGGCCCTGGTCGAACGCACCTACGGCAGCGAGGGTCTGCAGCTCACCCAGCTCGCCCAGCGCCTCGAACCGGACCTGGTGCTCGTCGGTTCCCGCGGGCTCGGCGGCGCGAAAGCGGTCCTGGGAAGCGTCTCGGACATGGTCGTGCACTACGCGCCCTGCCCGGTGCTGGTCGTCCCGCACCCGTTGCTGATCGCGGAGCGGGCGGCCCTGGCCGACGGGCCGGTGATCGTCGGATGGGACGGCTCCGCCGGTGCGCAGGCGGCCCTCGCGGCGGCGGCCCGGCTGTTCCCGGCGCGAAAGCTGCAGCTGGCCGGCGTCGGTCAGGGCGCCGGGGACACGGCGGCCGGGGACGGCTACGAGATGGTCACGTTGGCCGGCGGGAACCAGCCGACCGCACGCTCGGTGGGCGATGCCCTCGCCGTCCACGCGCGCCGCAGTGCGGCGGCGCTGGTGGTGGTGGGCTCGCGCGGAGGATCCGCGGTGCGGGAGATGCTGCTGGGCAGCGTGGCCACGGCGACCCTGCGCCAGGCCCACCGGCCGACGATGGTCGTGCCGCACACCATGTCACGAGAAGGGTCCTGAGGCCGCGGACGGCGGCGGCGGGTCACGGCGCCGGATAGACCGACCGCGGCACCGGCCGGTGGCGGTGCTGGGCGCCGCGGTTGCGCAGCCGGATCCGCAGCAGCAGGCCGACGCCCAGGAAGACCAGCACCGCACCGATGATCAACCCGGGACCGAGCAGGCTGGGCGTGCCGCCGCCGGCCGAGGCGGACAGCTCGGGATCGCCGGTGTCCGGGGCCGGCGGTGCGGCGGCCACCTCCGACGGGGCGTCGTCCGACGGCGACGGCGACGGTTCGGCGTTCTCGCCGGTCACCCGGCTGGCCCCGGACGCGCTCTGCAGCAACCGGTTGTCGGTCCCGAACGCCTGGGCTCGGAAGCTCACCTCTCCGGTCGGCGTGTCGTCGTCGAACGCCACCCGGTACCGGGCGGTCACCGTCCGGTCCGGGCACAACCGGCCGGGGTCGAGCCGGATGTCGGTCAGCCGGGCGGTGTCACCCCGGGTCTGCACCCGCACCGGGAACGAGCCGTTCTCCTCGATCCGGTCCACTTGCACCTGGTCGAGATCGGCCCCGGTCACTCGCAGGACCAGCGACCAGCGGATCTTGCGGCATCGTTGCCGGCCGCGCTCCCGTTCGGTGGAGGCGACCACCTCGACGGTACGGGGTTCGGCGCCGGCCTCGAACTCGTCCGGCAGCTCGGTGATGGTCACCTCGACGCCCGCCGCCGCCGCCCGCGCCGGTGCGGGCGCAGCCACGATGGCGGACACCACCAGGGAGCTGGCGAGCAGAGCAGCAACGCGAACCCGCACGGCGATCATCTCCTTACGCAGAGTCGTCAGCACACTCGCTCATGGGGTAGTTCGCGCCACCGGCCGGAAAGGTTCACCGGGCGCTCCGGCGGAGCCCCGCGGGCCACTTTATTTTTGCCTTAGCCGAGGGTTTCGGCTTCATGTCTTCCCAGCTCAGTCCCCTTCACCGGGAGTCAACTTGGAGGGCTGCCCGCACGGCCGGAGAAAGAACTGCCGGAAGGTTCATCCGAACCGGCGCGGCCTACGTAGATGGGAGAGGGCACGAACAGGCCGCAACGGACGGTGAGAAGGGTAAGGACGGCGGCTCGGCCCGACACAACGAGCGCGGGGCACCCCCCACGGGTGCCGCGTCCCGACCGCCCATCGACGGACGCGAACCGCTGCGGAGAACGAGGAGTCAATGGCCCGGACGAAGCTCAACCAACGATCCGCCAATCGTGTGGACGTCCCCATGGGTGCCACGGGTGGCCGCCCGCCGTCGAAGATCTCGATCGCGGTGCTGGTCCTCTCGATCCTCACGGCCATCTGGGCCGCTGCCATGCTCACGCCGTTCGGGCGGGTCGGATACGCCTACGTGTTCGCCTACGCCGAGTACTACATGGGCGTGATCACGCTGGTGTCGCTGTCCATCACCATCATGGTGGGACTGGTCGCCACCGACCGGCTGGTGTTGTCCATCCGCCAGCGGGTGCTGCTGCAGTCCGCGCACCGCACCGCCGGCGTCATCGCCGTGACGTCGCTCGTGGCGCACATCTGGACCAAGTTCATCGCCGAGCACATCCGGGCGATCGACATCCTCATCCCGTTCGCCGCGCCGTACAACACGGTGTACGTCGGCCTCGGCACGCTGTCCGGCTGGATCATGATGCTGGTGATGTGGACCGGCCTGGCCCGGGCCAAGTTCGTCGGCCGCGGCAAGCCGTGGATGTGGCGGTCGATCCACGCCGTCGCGTACCTGATGTGGCCGCTGGCGCTGGTGCACGGCCTGGCCGCCGGTCGCCGGGCGGCGGCCTGGGTGATCGTCAGCTACGTGATCTGTGTGCTGCTGGTGCTGGTCGGCCTGGCCGTCCGGCTGTCGGTCAGCCTGAACCGGCGCAAGGACTTCGCCTCCACCTCGACCGGGGCGATGAAGCCGGTCGGCTCGCTGGTGGCGACCCAGGCGCCGGCGCCGAAGAAGCGGCCGTCGCGCCGGGCCGCGCCGGAGCAGGTCGCGGCCGAACCGTGGGTGCCGGCCGGCATGCCGCGCAGCGCCGCCGCACCGGTCAGCGGTGCACCGGCGGACCCGACGCCGTACGCCCGCTACCTGGAGGAGGACCCGCGCGGCCGGGGGTACGCCACCGACGAGACCCAGGTGGGGCTGCGCCGGCCCGGCCGGGACCGGTACGACGAACGGACCGGCCCGATGTCGCGCCGCGCACTCGAGGGGCCACGCGACGACCCGCGCTACGACACCACCGCCGAGACGCCGATGCCCCGGGGCCGGCGCCGGGCCGAGGACCCGTACGACGAGGCGCCGCGCGGCCGCCGGTACGCGGACGAGGAGCGCTACGACGACGCGCCGCGCGGCCGCCGGTACGCCGAGGAGGCGCGGTACGACGAGGCGCCGCGCCGGCGTGGCTACCGGGAGCCGGACGCCCGGACCACCGGGGAGTTCCGGACCGGCGACTACCGCGGCTGGTCCGAGGAGCCGCCCGCGCCGCGGTCGCGCCGCACGTCCCGGTACGCCGAGGACGACGAGGCGCCCCGGAGCCGGCGCGGCCGGGGCGCCGACATCGACCGCGCCGACTCGGGCCGGCACAGCCGCAGCGAGTTCGTGGACCTGGCGCCGCCCGCCGACCCGTGGCGCGGCCAGGCCGACCCCAACTACATGGAGCCGGACGAGACACCGACCCTGGTGGACATGGCCGTCCGCCGGGCCCGCCGCCAGGAGCGGCCGGTCGGCGGCCGGTCCGCGGGCCGGGGGGCCCGCCGGGGAGCCGGCCGGGCGGCGGCCGTCGACGACCTGGACGACCCGAACTACTGGCGCCAGCTCAGGGGAGAGGCTCAGTAAGTGAGTGCTCAGCAAGTCCCGCCGGTGACCAGCATCGGCATTCCGCGGATCACCGCGGGGTTCGACGAGTACGGCCGCCTCGACCTGATCGCTCATCAGGAGGTGCACGGGGGTTTCGCGGCGTTGTCGTCCGGCGAGCTGATCGGGCTGGCCGACCGGATCGAGCTGCGCGGGCGCGGCGGCGCCGGTTTCCCGTTCGCCCGCAAGGTGCGCGCCGTGCTCGATTCCTGCCGGCGCCAGGACCTGCCGCCGGTGGTCGTGGTCAACGCCACCGAGGGGGAACCGGCGTCCTGGAAGGACAAGGCCGTCCTGACCCGGGGCCCGCACCTGATCCTGGACGGCGCCGCGCTGGCCGCCGCGGCGCTGGACGCCGAGGAGATCGTGGTCGGCATCGCCGACGACGGCATCGGGCAGCGGTCGCTGGCCGCGGCGCTGACCGAGCGCCGGATGCCGGTGCCGACCCGGATCGTCGCGGTGCCGCACCGGTTCATCTCCGGCGAGGGCGGCGCGCTGGTCCGGGGCATCAACGGCGAGGCGCACATCCCGCCCGGCCGCAAGGTCCGGTCCAGCGACAACGGCGTCCTGGGCCTGCCCACCCTGCTGTCCAACGCCGAGACGTACGCGCAGCTGGCGATCGCCGCCCGGCTCGGCCCGTGGGAGTACAACTCGGTCGGCATCCCGGAGGAGCCCGGCACCGTCATGCTCACCGTGGGCGGGTCGGCCACCGCGCCGGCCGTCGTCGAGGCGCCCACCGGCACGCCGCTGATCGACATCCTCACCATGTGCGGCGCGGACCTCGGCCCGGGTGTGCTGGTCGGCGGCTACCACGGCAAGTGGATCAGCGCCGAGGCGGCACAGACCGTCCGGATCTCCCGCATGGGGTTCGCCGCGGTGGGCGGCACCCTGGGCGCCGGCATCCTCATCCCGATCGGCTCCAACACCTGCCCGCTGGGTGAGGTCGCCCAGGTCACCCAGTACCTGGCCGGGGAGTCGGCGGGCCAGTGCGGCCCGTGCCGGCTGGGCCTGCCCGACCTGGCCCGGGCGGTCACCCTGGTCTCGCTGGGCGGCAGCGCCCTGGAGAACGTGCGTGCGGCGGCCGGCGTGGTCAAGGGCCGCGGGGCGTGCAGCCACCCGGACGGCACCTCCCGGTTCGCGCTGTCCGCGCTGGAGGTGTTCGCCCGGGACGTGGAGGCACACTCCACCGGCGAGGGCTGCGGCAAACAGGTACGCGGCATCCTGCCGTTGCCGTACACCGCCGACCAGGGCGCGCGGAAGCTGGCCGTGGACTGGTCCCGCTGCGACGGGCACGGCCTCTGCTCCGCGGTGGCGCCGGAGATCATCCGGCTGGACGCCAACGGGTTCCCGGCGTTCCCGCAGACCCCGCTGCCGCCGTGGCTGGAGAACGGCGCCCGCAAGGCGGTCAACGTCTGCCCGGCGCTGGCGCTGCGCCTGACCGAGGCGACCCGGTGAAGCCCGGCGCCCGCGCTGCGCCTGACCGAGGCGACCCGGTGAAGTGGCTCGTCGCCGTGCTGGCCGGCCTGCTGCTGGCGGTCACCGGCTGCACCACCCCGGCGGCGACGCCGGCCGCGGCGACGACCGCGCTCTCCTTCACCGGCACGACCATCGACGGGACGCCGTTCGACGCGGCGGCGATGGCCGGCAAGCCGGCCCTGCTGTGGTTCTGGGCGCCGTGGTGCGCCACCTGCGCGGCGCAGGCCGGGTCGGTGACCAACGTGGCGCAGGAGTACGGCGACCGGCTCGCCGTGCTGGGCGTGGCCGGCATGGGCAGCACCGCCGAGATGCGCGAGTTCGTCACCGATCTCGAGGTGGGCGGCATCCGCAACCTCGACGACCAGGCCGGCGTGCTGTGGAAGCGGTTCGGCGTCACCGAGCAGAGCACGTACGTGCTGGTCGACCGCGCCGGCACGGTGGTCAGCACCGGCTACCTCGACGACCGGCAACTGACCACCAAGGTCAAGTCCCTGGTGGGCTGAGCCGGTGCTCGCCCTGGCGGTGTCCGCGGGCATGCTGGGCGCGGTCAACGCGTGCGGGTTCGCGCTGCTGCGGGCGCCGGCGGGCCGCTGGCGCTGCTGCTCGTGCTGGTGCTGATCGCGGTGGCCGTGACTCGGCGGCGGGTCAGCGCTGGGCGTGCGCCAGCGCCTCGCCGGCCAGCTCGGTCCAGGACAGCGGCGAGTCGGCGGCCAGCACGAACCACTCCTTCAGCGGCGTGCCCCGATGCGCGTCGAAGCGGCTCCCCGCACCGGTGGCGACCAACTCGTCCACCCGGGCCCGGGGCAGTTTGACCACCAGCCGGCCGCCGTCGAGCATGGCGACGATGCGGCCGTGCCGGCGCAAGGCCCGGGCGCCGAACCGCCGGCCACCGGCCGGCCGGGACACGCCGTCCACGGTGGACAGCTCGGTGACGAGCGCGTCGAATCGGTCCTCCGGCGTCATACCCGGAAGTCTGCCGTACCCGGCGAAGCTCAGCTGAACGGTGACACCGGGCGTTCCTGCGGCACACCGTCGAGGACGATGTCCACCCGCTCGTTGTAGAACGCGATCAGGTCCTTGATCTTCGGGTTCTCCGGAATCGGATCCGGGTAGCTCCACGCCACGTCCGCGACGTCCGGGTGCGACCAGTACCGCGCCACGCCCTTCCACGGGCAGCGGCTGACCGTGTCGCTGGCGCTGAGCAGATCCATCCGCACGTCGTCGGCCGGCAGGTAATACCGGACCGGCAGGCTGGTCTCGAACAGCAGCAACGGCCGGATGCTGTTCGCCACCCGGTCGCCGCCGACGAACACCTCGACCCGCCGGGAGCTGCGCAGCGTGTCCACCCGGTGGTACGGGCTGCGCGCGTGCTCGAAGACCTGCTCGTCCTCCTCGTACCAGTCGAGCAGCTTCCAGGAGAACGTGACGTGCCCCTTGAGCTCCGGGAACTCGTCGTTGGTCCAGGCCGCGCCGTCGACCCGGTGCCGGCCGGTGGTGACCGACCACCGGCCGTCCCGCTCATCCACCAGCACGCCCGGGCGGACGTCGTCCATCGGCAGGTAGTAGGTCGGCAGGTAGTCCTTCCCGCCGAACTGGATGAGCAGCAGGGCACGCTCGCTGTCGGCCACGATCCGCCCGCCGAGGCGCACCCGGATGCGGCGCGCGGTGGGCTCGACCAACGGGGGAGGGACTTGGAAAATCGCCATGCGAACGGGTCTACACCAGCCGCACCGCCGGAGCAGTCCTCCGGACGGCTACCCGATAGAACTATTCCCTGGTGAGGCCGGCCCGGCGCAGCGCGTCCGCCATCGCCCCGCCACCGGCGGCCGGCGCCGGGCGCTGCGGCCGGCGGCCCCGGTCGTCGCGCGGCC
>DASSAL010000229.1:0-6695 GCA_035685405.1 Actinoplanes sp.
AGCGGTAGTCGCCGGTCAGGTCGTGCAGCAGCCCCACCACTACCGGACCGGCCGCAGCCAGCAGATACCCCACGAAGAACGCCATGCCCGCGGCCCGCGGGGTGTCCGCCGGCGTCGGCGCCACCTGGCCCACCACGGTCAGCGCGAGCGCGAAGCTGCCGCCCACACCGAGGCCGAGCACCGTCGCCCACACCGCCGGAGCGGCCAGCGGCACCAGGGCGATCAGGGCGAGGCTGGCCATCGTCGTGACCAGCGCAGCCACGATCGCCGGTCGGGGATCGCGCCGGGCGAGCAGCGGCAGCCCGAGCGCGGTCACCAGTTGCGCCGCGCTGAACAGGGCCAGCAGACCGGCGGCGGCGCGCAACGACCAGCCCAGCTCGGTGTACCGGGCGGACAGCCAGGCCAGCGCCGCGTAGTAGAGCAGCGACTGCCCGCCCATGTACGCGGTGGCCAGCCACGCGGTCCGGCTGCGCCACGGTGACCAGCGGCCGCGGGCCGGCGCCGCACCGGCGGCCGGTCCGGGACCGGGCGGCGCCGGGCGGACCACCCACCAGACGGCGAGCGCGGCGGCGGCCGGCGCCGCCCAGACCGCCAGCGCGCCGCGCCACCCGCCGGGCAACACGCTCCGCAGCGGCTCGGTGAGACCGGCGCCGATCAGCGCCCCGCCGATCAGCGCGGTCGTGTAGACCCCGGTCATCGGGCCGACCCGGTCCGGGAACCGGGCCCGGACCAGCGCCGGCCACAGCGCGCCGCCGACCGCCACGCTCACCCCGGCCGCCACCGTGCCGGTGAACAACAGCGCCGGGCCACCCAGCGGGCGGACCGCCGCGGCGACGGTGAGCAGCGCCAGCGCCCCGGCCACCGCGCGGCCGGTGCTCCAGCGGGCCGCGACCCATCCGGCCACCGGGGCGAACAGGCCCATGCAGATCACCGGTGCCGCGGTGAGCGCTCCGGCGGCGCCGGCGGACAGGCCGTACGCCGTGCGCACCTCGTCGACGATCGGCGGCACCGAGGCGATGACCGGCCGCATGTTGAGCGACACCAGCACCACCGCGGCGATCCAGCCGGCGGCCGACCGCCGCGCCGGACCGCTTATCCCCACACCTCTTCGGCCGTCTCCACGATCAGCCGGAGCTTGGCCACCTCGTCGTCGTAGGACAGCACGTTGCCCTCCACGGTCGAGGAGAACCCGCACTGCGGCGACAGGCAAAGCTGGTCCAGCGGCACGTACCGGCTCGCCTCGTCGATGCGCCGCTTGAGCGTGTCCTTCGACTCCAGCTGCCCGCGTTTCGTGGTGACCAGGCCGAGCACCACCAGCTTGCCGGGTGGCACGAACCGCAGCGGCGCGAAACCACCCGATCGCTCGTCGTCGTACTCCAGGAAGAAGCCGTCCACCGCCAGCTCATTGAACAGCGCCTCGGCGACGAAGTCGTAGCCGCCCTCGGCCGCCCAGGACGACCGGAAGTTTCCCCGGCACATGTGGGTGGTGACTCGCAGCCCCTCCGGCCGGTCCCGGATCGCCGCGTTGATCTGGCGGATGTACCGCAGGTGCTGGTGCTCGGCGTCGTCGCCGCGCTCGGTCAGCAGCCGGTGCTGATCCGGGTCGTTGAGGTAGGCCAGGCTGGTGTCGTCCAGTTGCAGGTACCGGCAGCCGAGGTCGGCCACCCGGCGCACCTGCTCGGCATAGGCCGCGCTGAGATCGGCCCAGAACCCCTCCTCGTCCGGATACACCGCCGGATCGATGGCCGCCCGCCCGCCGCGGTAGTGCACCATGCTGGGCGAGGGGATGGTCAGCTTGGCCGTGACACCGGAGTCCACAGTGGAGTTGAGGAAGGTGAAGTCGTCGCCGAAGATGGTCTCGGTGAGCCGGATCGGGGCGTCGACCGCCAGCGCCGCGGATTCGAAGTCCAGCTCGCCCTCGGCGTTGCGGAAATGCACCTGGATCTTCTCGTCGGTGCCGTGGATGCCACCGAGCCGGTAGATGAAGTCCATGTGCCAGGACGTCCGGCGGAACTCGCCGTCGGTCGCCGACCGCAGGCCCACGTCGCGCTGCATCCGCACCACGTCGCGGATTGCCTCGTCCTCGACGGCGCGCAGCGCGCCGGCGTCGATCTCGCCGGCCGCCCGCTGCTCCCGGGCGGCGAGCAGGTGCGCCGGGCGCAACAGGCTGCCGACGTGGTCGGCGCGGAACGGCGGCAGGTCGCGAAGTGTCATCGGTGGTCCTCCTTCAGCCGGCAGTCTTCACCTTCTGGATGCGCGCGTACACCCGGCCGCGCAGTTCGGTGAACCGCGGGTCGGCACGGGTGGTGAGCTGGTCGCGGTCGCCGGGCAGGTCGATGTCGAGCTCCTCGGCCACGTGGGTCGGCGCGGACGACAGCACGATCACCCGCTGCCCCAGGTACACCGCCTCGTCGATGTCGTGGGTGACGAACAGCAGGGTCACGCCGAGGCGCTGCCACACCACCCGGATCAGGTCCTCGAGGTCGGCGCGGGTCTGCGCGTCGACCGCCGCGAACGGCTCGTCCATCAGCAGCACACGCGGCTGGTAGGCGATGGCCCGCGCGATCGCGACCCGCTGCTGCATACCGCCGGACAGCTGCCACGGGTAGGCCGAGTCGGTGCCGGCCAGGCCGACCGCGGCGAGCGCCTCGTCGGCCACCGCACGGCGCCGCGCCTTGGCGATCCCCTGGGCCCGCAGCGGGAGCTCGACGTTGTCCCGGACCCGCAACCAGGGGAACAGGCTGCGGCCGTACTCCTGGAACACCACGGCCAGCCCGGGCGGCGGCGCGGTGACCGCCCGGCCCTGCACCCGGACGCCCCCGGAGGTGGCCGGCAGCAGACCCGCGATCACCCGCAACAGCGTTGTCTTGCCGCACCCGGACGGGCCCACCACGCAGGCGAACTGCCCCTCCGGTACGGCGAACGTCAGGTCACCGATCGCCTCGACCCGCCGGCCGTGCGAGTCGTAGACCTTGTTCAGGTGCTCGACCTCGAGCATCACCACTCCCGTCGCCCGGCCCGCTGGCCGTGGTACCAGCCGAGTATCCGCCCCTCCGCCCACCGGAAGCCCCAGGCCAACAGCACCCCGATCAGGCCGAGCAGCAGGACGCCGCTCCACATGGCCGGGATCTGGAAGCTGCGCTGGAACTGCAGGACGGTGAAGCCCAGGCCGTTGTTGGCGGCGATCATCTCACTGATCACCATCACGATGATGGCGATCGCCAGCGCCTGCCGGGCGCCGGTGACGATCCGCGGGCTGGCCGAGCGCAGCACCAGGTGCCACAGCCACAGCACGCCGCGGATGCCGTACGTCCGGCAGGTGTCGCTGAGCACCTCGTCCCGGCCGCGGACGCCCTCGACCGTGTTCAGCAGGACCGGCCAGACACAGCCGAACGCGATCACCAGCACCTTGGTGCGGTCACCCAGCCCGAACAGCAGGATGAAGACCGGGACCAGCACCGGCGGCGGGATGGCACGGAGGAACTCCAGCAGCGGTTCGAGGTACGCCCGCACGTACCGGTTGCTGCCGACCAGCACGCCCAGCCCGATGCCGGCGACCAGCGCGAGCAGGTAGCCCACCGCCAGGCGGGCGAGGCTCGGCAGCACGTCGGCGCGGATCCGGTCCCACGTCCAGGTGTCGGTGAACGCGGTGAGGATCGTGGACAGCGGCGGCCGGTAGAAGTCGGTGCTGCCCGCGCTGGCCAGCCACCAGACGGCCACCAGCAGCGCCGGGAGCCCGACCGCGAGCAGCGTCCGGCGCAGCACCGTCACGAGGGTGTCACCTCCCGGCGGGTGGACTGGTGCCAGGCCAGCACCCGCCGCTCCACCAGCCGGGTGCCGACGTTGGCGAGCACCCCGAGCAGGCCGGTGACGAGGATCAGCGCGTACACGGTGGGCACCGCGCCGCCCTGCTGGGCCAGGTCGATCTCCTTGCCGAGCCCGGGCGAGCCGATCACCAGCTCGCCGGTGACGGTCAGGATCAGCGCCACGGAGGCGGCCAGCCGCACCCCGGTCACCACGTACGGCAGCGCGGTCGGCCAGACCAGGAACCGCAGCCGGTGCCGGGCGTCCAGGCCGTACGAGCGGGCGGTGTCGCGGGCCACCGGATCGACGTCCGCCACGCCGTACAGCACCTGAACCAGCACCTGCCAGAACGCCGCGTAGACCACCAGCACCACGGTGGACCGGATGGTCGAGCCGTAGAGCACGATGACCAGCGGGATGAGCGCGACCGACGGGATCGGGCGGAGGAATTCGATGGTGGTCGCCGTGGCCGCGCGCAGGAACGGCAGGGTGCCGATCACCAGCCCGGCGACCAGCCCGGCGGCGACGGCGATGCCGAGGCCAATTGCCCAGGTGACCAGGGTGTCGGACAGGGCGGTCCAGAACGCCGGCCGCCCCGCCTCGCCGGCCAGCGCGGCGAGGACCCGGGTGGTCGGCGGCGCGTACTCGGCCGGCAGCAGGCCGAGCCGCGGCGCCACCTCGGGCACCAGCGCGAAGCTGAGCAGGCCCAGCACACCCAGGACGACGGGCGTCGCTCGCCGGGGTACGGTGCCCCCGACGGCCGGCTGAGCCGACCCGCGGCGGAGTACCCCAGAGGAGAACGTCATGCCCGTCCGGTCGTCATGGCAGCAGCGCGGCGATGTCCGGCTTCTGCTGCAACAGGCCGTCGGTCACCGCCAGGTCGGCGAGCGTCTCCACGGACTGGCGGTTCACCTCGGCCGGGAACTTGGGCAGCACCAGGGCGTCGCGGACCTCGGGCGGGATCTGGGTGTACGTGCCGAGCACGGTGCGCACCTCGTCGGGATGCGCGTCGGCGTACGCCAGCGACTCCTTCATCGCCTCGGTGAAGCGGTTGACCAGATCGGCGTTGCTGCTGATCAGCTGTTGCGACGTGAAGTACATCGCGACGGTGAGGTCAGGTGCCGCGTCGACATAGCTGGACGCGATCTTGCGGGCCTTTGCGCCGACCGCCGCCTGCTGGAACGGCTCGACGACGAAGATGGCGTCCACCCGGCCGGCCTCCAGGGCGGGCACCTGCTCCGGGAACGGCAACTCGGTGAACTTGACCGCCGCCGCGTCGCCGCCGTCCTTGCGCACCGACGCCCGCACGCTGGTCTCGACGATGTTCTTCAGCGTGTTGGCCGCGACCGTCTTGCCGACCAGGTCCTTGGGCGACAGGATCGGGCTGTCCGCCTTGACGAACAGGCCGGCGAAGTCCTCGCCGTCCACGCCGGTCGAGTTGTTGCCGTTGGAGACCACCTTCACCGGCGCGTTCTGCGACTTGGCCAGCAACAGCGAGATGGTGTTGCTGAACCCGAACTGGTATTGCCCGCTCAGCACGGCCGGCAGGATGGCCGCGCCGCCCTGCGCGGTGGTCAGCGTGAGGTCGATCTTGCGCTGGCTGAAGAAGCCCTTCTCCTTGCCGAGGTAGATCGGGGCGACGTCGACGATCGCGATGACGCCGGCGTTCACCTTGTCCGGCTGGCCCCCGGTGTCCGGCGCCGCGCCGTCGTCGTCCGAGCCACCGCACGCGGCTACGGCCAGGGTCACCGCAGCGAGGACCGCAACGAGGGGAGATCTTCGCATCGGAACTCCATCCATCCGAGGGATTCGGGGATCGGTGCGGGATGTTCGGAGAGCGCACAGAATATCCACCGAACCTAGATCGACCGACCGATCGGCGTCAATGGCTCGCGACCGGTTGACGGTCCCCGGTTCGCTTCCTACGGTGCAGACAGGAACATCCGTTCGCATAGCGCACACATCGGCGGTGACCAGGTGCCGAAAGCGGAACGTTCGCCGGACTTCGTCCAGTCCCTCGAACGTGGTCTCGCGGTGCTGCGCGCGTTCGACCGGGGCCGGCCGGAGCTGACCCTGAGCGAGGTCGCCGTCGCCACCGGCGTGAACCGGGCGGCCGCCCGGCGGTTCCTGCTCACCCTGGCCGACCTCGGGTACGTGCGCACCGACGGCCGGTTCTTCTCGCTCAGCCCGCGGGTGCTCGAGCTCGGCTACGCGTACCTGTCCAGCCTGACCCTGCCGGAGATCGCCGAGCCGCACCTGGAGGCGCTGGCCGCCGAGGTGGGGGAGTCGTCGTCGGTGTCGGTGCTGGACGGCGGCGACATCGTCTACGTGGCCCGCGTGCCGGTGTCCCGGATCATGACGGTGGCGATCAGCGTGGGCACCCGCTTTCCCGCGTACGCCACCTCCATGGGGCGGGCGCTGCTCGCCGGGCTGCCGGACCCGGAACTGGACGCCTATCTGGCCGGGCTGGTGGCGCAGCGGCTCACCCCTCGGACGGTGGCGTCGCCCAAGGCGCTGCGGGCGGAGCTCCAGCGCGTCCGGGCCCAGGGCTGGGCGCTGGTGGACCAGGAGTTGGAGGAGGGACTGCGGGCGGTGGCCGCGCCGATCCGCGACCGGGCCGGGCGGACCGTCGCCGCGGTCAACGTGTCCACCCAGGCCAGCCGGACCACGCTGGAATCGATGCGCCGCGACCTGGTGCCGCCGCTGCTGGCCGCGGCGGCGCGCATCTCCGCCGACCTGCCGGCCAGCGGCCGCGGCTGATCGCCGGGCGCAGCCTCCGGTGTGGACAAAGCCGGTCGGGTCTTGCCTGCCGCGGACTGATCACCGAATATGTCTGTGCACCTCATTCAGGGCCATTTGCCGTGGCGGCGGCTCGGAATCCGAGGATCGAA
>DASSAL010000230.1:0-1790 GCA_035685405.1 Actinoplanes sp.
GCAGACTTCGGCAGGAGTCGCCGATGAAGTCGTCGACCTCGTTCCGGAGCCTGGGGTCAATCTGTGCGACTACGGAGCGTCGCAAGCGTCTGCCGTCCTTGAGCAGGTAGTACATGATCAGCGCGCCGAGTATCAGGCCGCTGACCAGGCCGACCAGTTCGTTGACGCCGGCTACCAGTTCGGTGACAAAGCCTTCGGCGGTCATCGGAGCTGCGTCCTGGATTGCCGCCCGGGCCTCATCCAGTGTGGCCTTGTCGATCGCAGTCGAGTCGACCGCGTTGTCGATTGCCGCGTTGACCGACGCGCTGATCTGATCCGTCTGCTCGAGCACGCCCTGGACAGTTGCAACCACGACGCCGATCGTCAGGGCGGCCAACCTGTTCGACGGCCTCCATGATCACGGACCGCCCCCCGCCCGCGCATCATGTGAACTGAGTGAACCTCCGGCCACCGACGTGCTCTAGGGTGAAGGGTGCCACCTCAGCGGCAGGGGCTGTGACCTGCGGCGACGCGGGCTGGCATGATCGCCGGTCGTGGTGATGCGCACGGTGGGGTTCCTGCTGCTTCGGCGGTTGCTGGATGTGGCCGGTCTGGGTCCGGCGCCGGACGCGAAGGATGTGGAGATCGCGGTACTGCGCCAGCAGGTGTTGGTGCTGCAGCGGCAGGTCACTCGCCCCCGGTACACACCGTCGGATCGGATGGTGCTGGCCATGTTGGCGCGGCTGCTGCCGCGTGACCGGTGGCCAGTCTTCCTGGTCACCCCGGGCACGCCGCTGCGCTGGCACCGGGAGCTGGCGGCCCGCCGCTGGACCTACCCGCACGCCGGCCAGCACCGCCGCGGTCTGGACCTGGAAGTGGTGGAGGTGGTGCTGCGGTTGGCGCGGGAGAATCCGCGGTGGGGGTACGTGCGGATCGTGGGGGAGTGCCGCAAGCTCGGTCTGGTGGTGTCCGCGACGACGGTGCGCCGGATCCTTGGCCGGCACCGGCTGGGCCCGGCGCCGCGGCGTGCCGGGCCGAGCTGGGTGGCGTTCCTGCCCGCCCAGGCGGCCGGGACGCTGGCGGTGGACTTCTTCACGGTGGAGACCGTGCGGCTGCGCCGGCTGTATGTGCTGTTCGTGGTCGAGGTGGAGCGCCGCCGAGTCCATCTGGCCGAAATCACCGCCCACCCGAGCGGGGACTGGGTGGTGCAGGCCGCCCGTAACCTGGCGATGGACCTCGGCGAGCGGATGGACCGGTTCCGGTTCTTGGTCCGGGACCGGGACGCCAAGTTCACCGCGGGCTTCGACGCGGTGTTCGCCGCGGCCAGCGTCGAGGTAGTGAAGATCCCGCCGCGGACCCCAACGGCGAATGCGTACGCCGAGCGGTGGGTGCACACCGTCCGGACCGAGTGCCTGGACTGGGTCCTGATTCTCAACGACCGGCACCTGGACCGCGTGCTGACCGCCTACCTGCAGCATTACAACACTGGCAGGCCGCACCGCGGCCTCAGCCTCGCCGTGCCGCAACCCCGACCGGTGCCCGTCGTAGCGCCGGATCCGCCGGGTCGGATCGAACGCGTCGACGTCCTCGGCGGGCTGATCCACGAGTACCGCCACGCGGCCTGAACCGGTAACAGAGAACAGGCAGCGGGCCCGCCAGAGCGCCCTCCACCCCTGGAAGCGATCAGACCGCCTACTCCGCGTCGACCGCCAACCGTCGCGGCGGCCGGTCCGAAGGCGCGCCCGCCCACTGTCTCCCGCCGGACCAGCCAGAGCCACGGGCCCCGTGACCGCGAGATGGCACCCTTCACC
>DASSAL010000231.1:0-49660 GCA_035685405.1 Actinoplanes sp.
ATGCGGTCGGATACATGGCGCAGGCGCCACCAGACCAGCGCGACGAGCCGCCGGCTACCGCCCGGCGGCGTTTCTTCGGCTACTTCAACCTGTTCGTGGCCGCCATGCTGCTGCTGGTGCTCGGCAACAACTACCTGCTGCTCTACCTGGGCTGGGAAGGGGTCGGGCTCGCCTCGTACCTGCTGATCGCGTTCTGGTACGGCCGTAACAGCGCCACCACCGCCGGCAAGAAGGCGTTCCTGATGAACCGGGTCGGCGACGCCTCGTTCATCATCGCGATCTTCCTCATGTTCGCCCAGTTGGGCACGCTGCAGTTCACCGGCGTGGTCGCCGGCGTGGCCGACCTGTCCTCGACCGTACTGCTGATCCTCGGGCTGTTGCTGCTGCTCGGGGCGACCGGCAAGTCGGGCCAGTTCCCGCTGCAGGCGTGGTTGCCGGACGCGATGGAGGGCCCGACCCCGGTCTCCGCCCTGATCCATGCCGCGACCATGGTCACCGCGGGCGTCTATCTGATCGCCCGGTCCAGCCCGATCTTCACCGCCAACGCCACGCTGCAACTGATCGTGATCAGCGTCGGCGCGCTCACCCTGCTGATCGGCTGCATCATCGGTGCCGCCAAGGACGACATCAAGCGGGTCCTGGCCTGGTCGACGGTCAGCCAGATCGGCTACATGTTCCTCGGCGTCGGTCTCGGCGGTGCCGCGTTCGCGCTGGCCATCGTGCACCTGCTGGCGCACGGCTTCTTCAAGGCCAACATGTTCCTCGGCGCCGGCTCGGTCATGCACGGCATGAAGGACCAGGTGGACATCCGCCGCTTCGGCGGGCTGTCCAAGCACAT
The DNA here is from genome assembly GCA_035685405.1 of Actinoplanes sp. Classification (GTDB taxonomy): domain Bacteria; phylum Actinomycetota; class Actinomycetes; order Mycobacteriales; family Micromonosporaceae; genus Actinoplanes. The sequence continues at coordinate 839 of DASSAL010000231.1, forward strand.
GCGGATCACCTGGATCACCTTCGGTACCGGCTGGCTCGCCATCATCGGCATCCCGCCGCTGTCCGGCTTCTTCTCCAAGGAACCGATCATCGCCGCGGCCTTCGAGCGCGGTGACTGGACGTCCTGGCTGTTCGGCGGCGCGGCGCTGCTCGGCGCCGGGCTGACCGCCTTCTACATGACCCGGCTCTTCTGGCTGACGTTCCACGGGCCGGCCCGCTGGACCGACGACATCGAGCATCCGCACGAGTCGCCGCCGATCATGACCATCCCGCTGATCCTGCTGGCGGTCGGCTCGGTGGCGGCCGGCTGGCTGATGTCGACGACCGTGCCGAACTGGCTGGAACCGGTGTTCGGCGCCGAGCAGGAGGAGCCGCACGGCGTGCTGAGCCACAACGCGGTCACCATCCTGTCGATCCTGGTCACGCTGATCGGTGCGGGCCTGGCCTGGGCGCTGTTCCGCAACGGTACGGCGAAGCAGGAGCAGCCGGCCGGTGCGCTGGTCACCGCGGCCCGCCGCAACCTCTACACCGACGCGTTCAACGAGGCGGTGTTCGAGAAGCCGGGCATCTATCTGACCAGGTTCCTGGTGTTCCTGGACAACAAGGGCATCGACGGCGCGGTCAACGGCCTGTCGGCCGCCATCGGGGGCAGCTCGGCCCGGTTCCGGCGGCTGCAGACCGGCTTCGTCCGCTCGTACGCCCTCTCGATGCTCACCGGCGCCGTACTGGTCGTCGGTGCCTTCCTCGCTATCCAACTGGGATGGTTGGCGTGAACAAGTTTCCGTTCCTTTCCGTCCTGACGCTGCTCCCGCTGGTGGGTGCGGCGGTGGTGGCGTTCATCCCGCGGGGCAAGGCCAACCTTGCCAAGGTGGTCGCTCTGGGCTGGTCGCTGGTGGTGCTGGCGTTCAGCATCGTGATGTGGATCGCCTTCGAGGTGGGCGGCGAGCGGTTCCAGTTCCGCGAGTCGTACCAGTGGATCCCGTCCTGGGACGCCCGGTTCACCTTCGCCGCGGACGGCATCGCGCTGGTCATGCTGATGCTGATCGCGCTGCTCGTACCGCTGGTGATCCTCGCCTCCTGGCACGACGCGGAACAGAGCCGGCGCAGCGTGCCCACGTACTTCGCCCTGCTGCTCTCCCTCGAGTGCACGATGATCGGCGTCTTCGCCGCCGCGGACGTCTTCCTGTTCTACGTGTTCTTCGAGGTCATGCTGGTGCCGATGTACTTCATCATCGGCTCGTACGGCACCGGCCAGCGTCAGTACGCCGCGGTGAAGTTCTTCCTCTACTCGCTGGTCGGCGGTCTGTTCATGCTGGCCGCGGTGATCGGCCTGTGGGTGGTCGGCGGGCGCACCTTCGACTGGCAGACGCTGGTCGGCGCGGACATCGACACCACCACGGCCCGCTGGCTGTTCCTCGGGTTCTTCATCGCGTTCGCGGTCAAGGCGCCGTTCTTCCCGTTCCACACCTGGCTGCCGGACGCCGGTAGCGCCGCACCCGCCGGTGCCGCCGCGCTGCTGGTCGGCGTGCTGGACAAGGTCGGCACGTTCGGCATCCTGCGGTACTGCCTGCCGCTGTTCCCGGAGGCGTCGCGCTGGTTCGCCCCGGCCGCGATCGCGCTCGGGGTGATCGGCATCCTGTATGCGGCGCTGCTCGCGGTCGGCCAGAACGACCTCAAGCGGCTGGTGTCGTACACGTCGATCGCACACTTCGGCTTCATCGGCATGGGCATCTTCGCCTTCACCTCCCAGGCCGGCACCGGCTCGGTGCTCTACATGGTCAACCACGGCCTGGCCACCGGCCTGCTGTTCCTGGTCGTCGGCATGTTCGTGGCCCGGCGCGGCTCGGCCCTGGTGAGCGACTTCGGCGGGGCGGGCAAGCTGGTCCCGGTGCTGGCCGGTGTGCTGCTCTTCGCCGGTCTGGCCTCGCTCGCGCTGCCCGGCACGGCACCGTTCGTCAGTGAGTTCCTGGTGCTGATCGGCACGTTCACCGTGCACAAGGCGTGGGCGGTGGTGGCCACCCTGGGCATCATCCTGGCCGCCGCGTACGTGCTGTGGATGGTCCAGCGCACCACACAGGGCACGCTCAATCCCGCCCTGACCGAGGTGCCGGCCATGCAGCGGGACATCTCCCTGCGCGAGAAGGTCGTCGTCGCGCCGCTGGTCGCGCTGCTGATCCTCTTCGGCTTCTATCCGAAGCCGGTCACCGATGTGATCAATCCGGCGATCCAGGCGACCATGCAGGACGTCGGGACGACCGATCCGGCGCCGACGGCGGTTGCGAACGGAAGGACGGCTCCGTAGCCATGGGAGACCTCAAACTACCCGCGATCGACTACGGCGCCCTCTCGCCGATGTTGATCCTCTTCGGGGCGGCCTGTGTCGGTGTCCTCATCGATGCGTTCGTGCCCAAGCGGTCCCGGCACGTGCTCCAACTCGTCCTCGCGCTGCTGGCCATCGGGGCGGCGTTCGTCGCGGTGATCCTGGTCCGCGGCGCCCGCACCGTGACCATCGGCGGTGCGGTCGCGGTCGACGGGCCCACGCTGTTCCTGCAGGGCGCCCTGCTGGTGCTGGGTGCCGTGTCGGTGCTGCTCATCGGCGAGCGCAGCCTCGAGCCGGGCGGGCCGTTCGTCTCCCAGGCGGCGATCACCGTGGGCTCGCAGAAGGATCTGCGGCAGGCCGGTGGCGACCCGGGTGCCACCGAGGTATACCCGCTGACCATGTTCGCGCTCGGCGGCATGCTGCTGTTCGTCAGCGCGAACGACCTGCTGACCATGTTCATCGCCCTCGAGGTGCTGTCGCTGCCGCTCTACCTGATGTGCGCCCTGGCCCGCCGGCGCCGCCTGCTCAGCCAGGAGGCGGCGCTGAAGTACTTCCTGCTGGGTTCGTACGCCTCGGCGTTCTTCCTGTTCGGCGCGGCGTTGCTGTACGGCTTCGCAAACGGGGTGCAGCTCAGCCAGATCCACGACGCCGTCGCCGCCCCGCAGCGCAGCCAGGTGCTGCTCTACAGCGGGCTGGCACTGGTGGCGATCGGCCTGCTGTTCAAGGGCGCGCTGGCACCGTTCCACGTCTGGACGCCGGACGTCTACCAGGGCGCGCCCACCCCGGTGACCGCGCTGATGGCGGCCTGCACCAAGGTGGCCGCCTTCGGCGCGCTGCTGCGCATCCTGTACGTGGCGTTCGAGGGCGTGCGCTGGGACTTCCAGCCGGTGCTGGGCGCCATCGCGGTGCTCACCATGCTGGTCGGTGCGGTGCTCGCGGTGACCCAGACCGACATGAAGCGGCTGCTCGCCTACTCGTCCATCGCCAACGCCGGCTACCTGATGGTCGGCGTGCTCGCGCTGAACAAGTCCGGCTTGTCCAGCACGATGTTCTATCTGGTGGCGTACGGCTTCTCGGTGCTGGCCGCGTTCGGCGTCGTCACCCTGGTCCGCGACGCCGAGGGCGAGGCCACCCACCTGTCCCGGTGGGCCGGCCTGGGCCGGCGGTCGCCGCTGCTCGCCGCGGTGTTCGCGTTCATCCTGCTGGCCTTCGCCGGCATCCCGCTGACCAGCGGCTTCACCAGCAAGTTCGCGGTGTTCGGCGCGGCCATCGAAGGTGGGCAGACCTGGCTGGTCATCTTCGGCGTGATCAGCAGCATGGTGCTGGCCTTCCCGTACCTGCGGGTGGTCGTGATGATGTGGCTCTCCGAGCCGAGCGACGCCACCCCCACCGTGTCGGTGCCCGGCGCGCTCACCTCGGCGGCGCTGGCGATCGGCGTGATCGCGACGCTGGCGCTGGGCGTGGTACCGGCGCCGCTCATCGACCTGACCAACGACGCGGCGCAGTTCGTCCGATGACGATGAGTTGTTCGCCCCGGCCGGTGCTGTCCGGCCGGGGCTTTCTCCTGGGCTGAGGAGGATGGTCGCGTGCGAGAACGATTGCAGGCCCTCGCCGCCGAGACGCTCGACATCATCGCCCGGGGCGGCTACCACGGCATCGACATCGGCCCGCAGGTGGCCGCGGCCGTGGCCGGCACCCGGCACTACCGGCCCGACGACGAGATCGCCGCGCCGGCGGCACTGACCGACCCGCCCGCTCTGGTCGTGACCAACGAGACCACATTGGCCGCGACGTACCGGCTGGGCGGTGACGTGGCCTGCCTGAACTTCGCCTCGGCGCGTACCCCCGGCGGCGGGTTCCGCAACGGTGCCCAGGCGCAGGAGGAGAGTCTGGCCCGCAGTTCGGCCCTGTATCCATGCCTGACCGCGGCCGGCGACTTCTACGCGTACCACCGGGCGCATCCCGAGCTGACCTACACCGACCGGGTCATCTACTCACCAGCGGTGCCGGTGTTCCGGGACGACCGGGGCGACCTGCTGCCGGCGCCGTATCCGGTGTCCTTCCTCACCGCGGCCGCGCCGAACCGGCGGGCGATCGAGCGCAACCAGCCCGACCTGCTCGCCGAGGTGCCCGCCGTCCTGGCCCGCCGGGCCGCCCGGGTGCTGCGGGTCGCGGCCGCGCACGGCCATCGCCGGCTGGTGCTCGGCGCCTGGGGATGTGGCGTGTTCGGCAACGACCCGGCCGTGGTCGCCGACGCGTTCGCCGCGGCGCTGCTCGACAGCCCGTGGTTCGACGAGGTGGTCTTCGCCGTCCTGGATCGGCAACCCGGCACCCCGACCTACGCGGCGTTCGTCACCGGGGTCGGTCGCTGAGCGGGGCCAGTGGTCTTTCTCACCCGGACCACCGAATCCGCCCGGCGGCGGCGTGACGGGCTCGCGTCCGACGGGCCCGGGCTGGGACAACGGGACTGTCGGTGCTGCGTACCCCGACCGAAGTTGATCTTGATAGACCCACCCCTCCATCCGGATCTGTCGTACGGGTATGGCATCGTGAATGTGTGGTGAGCACCGGTGACAGCGCGCTGACGTCGCTCGGCCTCGACATCGACCCAGCGGTCGACGCGTCGGTGTCGAGGACGCTGGCGGTTGTGGAGGAGTCGCTACGCAGCAACGTGGCCAGCGCGGACCCGCTGGTCGCCGAGGCGGCGCGTCACCTGATGGATGCCGGGGGCAAGCGGTTCCGGCCGCTGATCCTGGCGCTGGGAGCCCAGTTCGGCGACCCGTCCCGCGATGAGATCGTGCCGGCCGCGCTGGTGGTCGAGCTGACCCACCTGGCGACCCTGTACCACGACGACGTGATGGACGAAGCGGCCGTGCGGCGGGGTGCGCCCAGCGCCAACTCGCGCTGGGGCAATTCGGTCGCGATCCTGGTCGGCGACTACCTGTTCGCCCGCGCCGCCGACATCGCGGCGTCGCTCGGGCCGGAGGCGGTGCACCTGCAGGCTCGCACGTTCGCGCGGCTGGTGCATGGCCAGATCGCCGAGACGGTCGGGCCGCGCGGCACCGACCCGATCGAGCACTACCTGCACGTGATCGCCGAAAAGACGGCGTCGCTGATCGCGACGTCGGCGCGGTTCGGCGGGCTGTTCTCCGGCGCGGCGCCGCAGCACGTCGAGGCGCTGGCCGGTTACGGCGAGATCATCGGGCTGGCCTTCCAGCTCTCCGACGACCTGCTGGACATCGCGTCCGAGTCGGTGCAGTCGGGCAAAACGCCGGGCACCGACCTGCGCGAGGGGGTGCCGACGCTGCCGGTGCTCTATGCGCTGGCCGGCGACGACACCGACGCGTCCGCGGTGCGGCTGCGTGAGTTGCTGGCGGCCGGGCCGATCACCGATGACGCGCTGCATGCCGAGGCGCTCGGCCTGCTGCGCGAGTCGGCGGCGATGAAGCGGGCCCGGGAGACCGTCCGGTCGTACGCCGAGGAGGCGCGCACCCGGCTGGTGCCGCTGCCCAGCGGCTCGGCGCGGCGGGCGATGGAGTCGTTGTGCGACTTCATCGCGGATCGGAACAGCTGAGCTTCGTTCGGCCCGCACGTCGTTCGGCCCGGCGCTTTTCTTCGGTCCGGCGCCTCCTTCGGGCAAGGCGCTTCGGCCGGCGCCTTCCTTCGCCGGCGCATTCCTTTGGCCAGCGCCTTCCTTCGCCGGGCGCCTTCCTTCGGCGGTCGCTTCCGGCTGTGCCGGCGTCCTCCCGCCCTTGCCGGCATCGCCCTGTCCTGCTGGCTGGTTACGGCCCGGCCGCGGTGGCCGGGTGCCGGCGGAGCAGCGTGCTTCCGACGATCATCAGGCTGGCGGCCGAGACCATCGCCACCGCCGCTACCGCCCACATGGTCGGATAGCCGGTCACCGAGGCGAGCGCGCCCAGCCCGAGGGGGCCGAGGCACCCGCCGGCGTACACCCCGGTCTGGGTGATCGAGGTGGCCGCGGCCGGCGCCTGCGGATGCAGCCGGACCACCGCGAAGTTCATCAACCCCGGCCACGACCACCCCAGGCCGAAGCCCAGCACCACGCCGGCCACCAGCGCCGGGGTGCCGGGCACGGCGAGCAGGGCCAGGCCGATCGCACCGGTGGCGAGCAGGCCGGCGATCACCCCGACCTGCCGGCTGGGGAGCCGGTCGGCCTGCCAGCCGCCGATGATCCGGGACAGCACACAGACGGCGCCGCCCAGGGTCAGCGTCAGGCCGGCCGGGCCGGGTGAGATGCCCCGCTCCACCGTCGAGTCCACCAGGAACGTCCCGAGGGCGTTGGCCGCGCCGGCCGCCAGGGTGGCCGCGACGCCGAGGACGACCAGCGCGCCGGTGGCCTGGTTCCGGCGGTTGGCGCGGGCCGTGCGGGTGCGTGTCTCGCCCGCCGGAACCAGCGGCACCGCCCCCAGCGCCAGCAGTGCGGCCAGGCCGAACGCCCACCGCCACCCCAGGGTGAGCGCGACCGCCGGCACCGCTGCACCGGCCAGCAGCGTGCTCACCGGGATGGCTGCCTGTTTGAGGCCGAACGACAGGCCCTGCCGGCGCGGCGGCACGTGTATCGCGAGGCTGCTGTTGCTGGCCAGTTGACCGAGGGCGTTGGCCGCCGCCCCGAGAACCAGGATCGCCACCAGGCTCCACAGAGACCGGGCGCCGGCCGCGATGCCCAGCAGCGACGCGGCGGCCAAGCCGATGGCACACCGGGAGACCAGGGTTGGCCCGTACCGCTCGGCCAGCGCACCCGCCGGCACCGAGGCGAGGGCGCTGGCGCCGAAGTACGCCGAGACCGCCAGGCCGAGGCCGGCCGGTGAGAAGCCGAGTTCGTCGCCGATCTGTACGGCCAGACCACCGACCAGGAACACCGGGATGGACACCGCGGTCGTGGTGGTCAGGGCGCCGATCACGGCACGTACCGGTCGCCGGGCATCCGCGCTGTTCGGAGATGCGTCGGCGGCGGAGATCGCGGGATCGGCCATCCGTCGCAGACTAAGCCTGCGTGATGCATCCCCGCACGGTGAGTGGGAATGACCACACGGCTCGTGCAGATTGACCACGATCCACAGCCGTTTGGCATTCCGTCGACGGAAGATTATTCATATGGTGTAAGTCCCCGGCGTCGGAGGTGGCAGTGCGTGACCCCCTGGCGGAGCCGTCAGACCTGATCCGAAGTGTGTCACGCGCCCTGCGCGTACTCGAGTCGGTCGGTCGGGCCCCGCGCGGACTCACCGTGAAGCAGATCGCCCGACGGTGCGAGCTGACTGTCGCGACGACGTATCACCTTGTCCGCACACTCGCGTATGAGGGATACGTCATTCGTCGCGAGGACGGCACGTACATCGTCGGGCTGGAAATCGCCGACCGGTACCGCGAACTGGTCTCGGCCTTCCGCGGCCCGCCGTCGGTCGGTGAGGCGCTGCGGCGGGCCGCGGTGGACACCGGGTACAGCCATTACCTCGGCCGGTTCGTCGGCGGCCGGATAGCGGTGACCGCGGCGGCCGATGGCGCCCGCTCGCCGTACCTCGACGACATGACGCCCGGCTTCGACGAGGGCAGCCACGCCACCGCGCTCGGCAAGGCGCTGCTCGCCACGTTGACCGCCGACCAGCGCGCGCGATATCTGCGCGACTACGGGATGCGGCCGTTCACCCCGGCCACCCTGACGTCGCCGGATGCCCTCGAGGCCGACCTCGCCGCCGGCGAACGGCGGGGCATGCAGCTAGAGATGGGCCAGTTCCGTCAGGGCGTGGCCTGCGCGGCGGTGACCGTGGTCGCGGACCGGGACATGGAACGCCGGCTCGTGCTGGCGTGCGCGCTGCCGGCCGCCGAGATGCTGACCTCGGCGCGGGTGGTCCGGGCCAAGCTGACCGCTGCGGCGCGCAATGTCGCGGAGGCGCTTTCGGCGGGCGGGGACGCGGCAACCGCCTGACATCCCGTCCTCGGTACGCCGTTGCTTGGCGGCCCCGTCGCCTTGGCGGCCTCGCGTTGACGGCCGCCGCGCCGTTCCCTGTTCCGCCGCCGCGTTCCCCGCTTCGCCGCCGCTGCACCGCAGCCGTTGCGTTGACCTCGCTTCAGACTCATTTCGCCGGGCCGGCCGCGTTCGCTTTGTTGAACCGACTGCCTTTCCTACCCGTACTGCACGGTGGGGAAGCGAGGGAGGTCGGGGCCGTGGAGGAGCCAGACTTCGCGCCGGACGCTGACGCGGAAGCGGCTGATCGCTACGTGGAGGCGTGGACGGTCGGGGAGGCGCTCCAGCGGTTGTCGTCCGCCCATCGCCAGGTTCTGACCGAATGCTTCTACCAGGGCAGATCGGTCGCTGAAACAGCTGCCCGGCTGGGCATACCGCCGGGCACGGTGAAGGCGCGGGCGCACTACGCGCTGCGCTCGTTGCGAACAGTGCTGAGCGGAATGGGGGTGACGGGATGAGGTGCGAACACGAGCACGACGATGGCGCGTACGTCCTCGGTGCCCTGTCGCCCGCCGAGCGCGCCGCATACGAACGCCACCTTGGCTCGTGCTCCTTCTGCCGCGCGGCGGTCGCCGAGGTGGCCGTGCTGCCCGGCCTGCTGGGCCGGCTCGACGCGGCCGACTTCGCCAAGTTGCTCGACCCGACGCTGTCGCCGCCACCCGCACCGACGTTCACGCCGCGACCCACCTTGGAGATTCCGGCCAGCCGCCGACGCAAGCACACCCGGATCCGGATCCTGACCACGGCACTCGCGGCCGCCGTCGTCGCGCTGATCGCCGGCGTCGGGGCGATGTTCTTGCTGGACACCGGCTCGGAGCACGCGCGGCAGGGACCGACGGTGGCGATGACCCCGGTGGACGGTTCGGTGCCGATCTCCGCGCGGGTCACCCTGGCCGGTGCCAACGGCGGCACCAAGGTGGATCTGACCTGCTCGTACGTAAAGAACTCGACGTCCCGCAAGTCGTACACGGTGCGGCTGATGGCGTACGGGCCGGACGACGAGTACGAGCAGCTGGGCTCCTGGATCGCCGCTCCGGGCAAGGAGTTCAGCATGTCCGGGGTCACGCATTTCGCGCTCGGCACGGTGAACCGGCTTGCGCTGGTGCGCAACGACGGTGAGGTTCTGCTGTCCTACGACGTCCCCTGAGCCTCAGGGGTGGCCGGCCCTTCCCGGGGCCGGTGTGCTGGTCCCTCGCGGGGCCGGCTCGGTCGGTTCCTCGGGGAGCTGGCCCGGTCGGTCTCCGGCGTGAGGCCGGTTCTGCCGGAGGGCGGTGGTCGGCTCGGCGGTGGCGGCCGCCGGGTCGGCCATCGTCCTCGACGTCCCCTGGTCCTTCCCGGGATCAGCGTGGCGAAAGGGCGGTGGCTGGTTCGGCAGTGGCGGCTGCCGGCCCGGCCGCCGCTCTTTTCTTCGCCCGGGCCGTCCGCCGCCCGCTGCGGACGGCGTCCACCGTGAAGACGATCAGTGCCAGCCACACCAGCGCGAACCCGGCCAGCCGGGCCGGCGGCATCGGCTCGTGGTAGAGCAGCACGCCCAGCGCCAGCTGCAGGATCGGGGCGACGTACTGCAGGATGCCGAGGCCGACCATCGGCACCCGCCCGGCTGCCGAGGCGAACAGCAGCAACGGCACGGCGGTCGCCACTCCGGACAGCACCATCAGGGTGGTGTGCCAGCCGGAGACGTGGCCGAACCAGGCGTCACCGGACAGGTTCAGCCAGGTGAGGAAGACGAAGGCGGGCAGGGCCAGCACGCCGGACTCGAGGAGCAGGCCTTCGGCGGGCCGCAGCGGCAGCCGCTTCTTGATCAGGCCGTACGAGCCGAAACTGCCGGCCAGCAGCAGCGCGATGTAGGGCAGATGCTGGTAATCCACAGTCAGCACGCCGACGGCCAGCGCGCCGATGCCGACCGCGATCCACTGCCAGATCCGCAGCCGCTCCCGCTGCACCGTCACGCCCAGTACAACCATCACCAGCGGCGTGATGAAGTAGCCGAGTGCCGTCTCCACCACCCGTTCGCTGTTGACGCCGACGATGTAGGTCGCCCAGTTCACGCAGATCAGCAGCCCGGCCAGGGTGATGCCGCCGAGCAACCGGCGGTCCTCACGCAGCCGGCGGACGAAGCGCCAGCCACGCAGGACGGTCAGCAGCAGCGCCACGAATGCGAGGGACCAGAGAATGCGCTGGGCCAGGATCTCGAAGGGCGAAGCGGGCTCGAGCAATTTGAAGTAAATCGGGAAGAAACCCCATAGTGCGTACGCCATGAAGCCGTACAGGTAGCCCTTTTGTTCCTCGCCCATCTCCCCACGGTAAGGCCGCAGCCGCCGGACGGTCCTTGCATATGTCCGACGTCACCAGCTCGCGGGCGTGGTCAGTCGCGGGAGTCGGGGACCACCAGGTTGAGCACCCAGCTGACGATGCCGACCAGGAGCGCACCGAGAACCGCTGACGGCCAGAATTCGTCGACGTGGAACGGCAGGTCGACCTGACCGGCGATCCAGCTGGTGAGCATGAACAGCAGCCCGTTGACCACAACCGCGATCAGGCCGAGCGTCAGCACGTACAGTCCGCACCCGATGACCTTGATGATCGGCCGCAGAATGGCGTTCACGATGCCGAAAATCACCGCCACCGCGAGCAGCGTGCCGATCTTCGCCGGTACCGAATCAGTGGTCAGCTCGATGCCGTCGATCACCAAGGTCGCGATCCACAGCGACAGCGCGGTGATCACCAGCCGGATGATGATGCCCATGGCACCGGATGGTGTCACGGTCCCGCCACTACGGTGAGCGACACTCCGCGATCTTGCTGAGATCGATATCCAATCCCCGGCCGGGCCGTCAGACTCAGCCGCGGCCGGCCGGACCAATCAGTTGCGCTTCGATCGGCGTCTGCGCCAGCGCCGCCCAGCGAACCGCTCGCCGGTTGACCAGGCCGACCATGTCCGCGCGGATCCGGGTGAGCCACGCGGCGGTCTCACCCAGTCCGATCGCCGCACCGACCAGCTCGGCCTCATCCGCACGCAGCGGTTGCAGGACCAGCAGATCGGCGCGCGAGGCGACGTCCACATCGGCAGCGCTGAAGTCATCCCGGACCACCACCGTCGCATGCCAGCCCGGCCCGGCCCGGGTGTCGGCGCCGACCGGGCCGATGTCCACCACGACCAGCAGCGGACGCAACGCCGAGCCGGCCGGGATCTCGACCGCCCGGGCGGGCGGCACTACCGTGATCGATTCGCCCGTCACGGCGGCGCCCCGGGCAAACGGTTCCCACGCCTGCGGACGAGCCGTCTGCACCACCACCCGAGCGCCCAGCGCCATCGCGCGCAGCGTGAGCAACTGGGCGCACCGCACGCCGCCGACCAGCAGGGCGCGGGTCGGCTCGGGCCGGAACAGCCGCGCTACCACCGGGTCGCCGGTCCGGTTGCGACCGATCATCAGGCCGGCTGCGCCGACGGTCAGCTCTAGTCCGTCCAGCGCGCCGGCCGGCATCTCGGCGTTCGATGCGACGCCCAGCGGAAGCGTTGCGGCCAGCCCGTCCAGGTGTGCACCGTCGAGCCGCCGGGCCTGGGCGTGCTCCGCGGCCAGCACCTTGCGCAAGGCCAGGGAGGCGGTGCTCAGCTGGACCGGATCCGGCGCGACCAAGCGGATCGTGACGTCGGCCCGGGCCCCGGAACGACTGGCGGTAACCCGATGGACTTCGGCGACCGCGCTGTCCGGCGCACTGTCCGGCGGGGGCGCGTATCCGGGGGTCGACGGCATCGCCGTGGCCGCGCCCACGCCGGTCGACGAGCTTGCTCGGGCCGCGTCCCGGCCGGGCGACGGGACCACCGTGGTTGCCGCGGCGTCGGGGACCTCTGCTGTCACCGCGACCGTGATCGCGGCTGCCGGCACCGAAAGGATCCGGTCGACGATCCGCCGGGACGTCTCCACCCGCAGGTCGGGCCACCGCTGCAGCCGGTACGTCGCCTGAATGGTGTTCCCGACGCGCAGACCCGCCCAGGTCTCGGCGGCGATGCCCGGTCCGTCGCCCCGAGCGAGTTCGGCGATCGCCCGCAGGGCAGCCACCTCACCGAGCGGCCGGACCGGTACGCCACGGAGCCGTCGCGGGATCTTGCGAACCAGACCGGACAGACTGCGTCGCAGGTCAGCGCCCGACCAGCCTTCGGCGTACCCCACCCGGACGGCGAGCAGGACGCGGCTGTGCCCTCGCAGGCGCCCTTCGGTGAGCTGGCGGTACGAGTTGGCCGGCGTGCTGTTGCCGGTCCGGACCGCGGGCGCCGGCACTCCGGTCAGCAGCAGTTGGATGCGGCACGGCGGATGGTCTGCGCCCGCGGGCAGGAGAGCGGCCGGCGACGGGAGGACGTACTGTTCCTCGGCCAGCAGCCCGGTCGGATCGCCGAGCTCGAGGACCGCGGTGAAGCCGTGCCCGTCGGAGATCACTGCGGCCTGGTCGCCGGCCTGGTCGCCGGTCCGGTCGATCGCCAGGTCGGCGCCAACGACGCGGGCACCCGGCACGGCGAACTCCAGCACGGCGGTCGGGGCCGCGTCGATGGCAGCGGTGCGGCGGCGACCGGCGTACCGGATGGCGATGCTGAGCCACTCGAACGCCCAGCGGCCGCGCAATCGCACCCACGTCACCGCGAGCAGGACCACCACGGTGAACGCAGCGGCCGCGAACGCAACGGTGCCGTAGACCGCCCCGGCCAGCAGCAGGACGGCGGCCACCTGGGTGCAGAGGAGTTGGCCGGTGCGGATGCCGAAAAGGCCTCCACGCCGGAACGGCCGTACGGGTGATCGTGTCGCAGCCGGCGCATCACCGCCCGGCCCGAGGTAGCGGCGATCATTCGCCACGCTCGCCGTCATCGCACACCACCCCTCCGCTCGCCGTCGGCGCATCATCGTATGGCCAACGGCATTCTGGCAGGGGGCCGCTGCGGATCTGGCAGTTATCCACAGGCAACAGCGTTGTCCACAGATTCAGGGCCGGGACTTTCGTGGCCGCTTCGGCACCGCTACGGTCGGCGACGAAATCGAACGACGGCTGGTCGGCGACGCCCCCACGGCTGGTCCGGGAAGGGATAGCCTGGCCATCTCCGTCGATATGTTCGCTGGTGGTCCTGTCCACGATGGACCGACCCTGATGAGGAAGCGGGGTGACGCTGGGGTGTCCCAGACGCAGGCAGAATCCGCGGTGATGGCGAATACCGCTGCGAAGTTCGAAGCGGTCAACGGCTCGCTGACGTCCATGTTGAACAGCCTGATGTCCGAACTGTCGATGCTCAGCGGGGCCTGGAAGGGCCTGGCTGCGGGCGAGTTCGAGCGGGTCAAGGCGCAGTACGCGAAGGACCTGTCCAACCTCAACCGCGCGTTGCTGGAAACCGCCGAGGCCATTCGTACGTCCGGTGTCAGCTACGACGCGTCCGACAGTGCGGCGGCGTCGCGCGTGTCGAAGTCCGGCGGCAGCTACACCCTGCCGCTCTGAGCCCAGGCGAGGAGATCAGATGAACGACGGACTGCTGCTTGTCAACTTCGCGGCGCTCCAGCAGGCCAGCGCCGACATCCAGAAGGCCCTCAACGAGCTGACGAACCAGCTGGACCAACTGGACCGCGACGCCGGTCCGCTGGTCGCCACCTGGGCCGGTCCGGCGCAGGCGGCGTACCGGGAACGGCAGGCCCGATGGCAGAGTGCGGCCGGCGAACTGTCCGAGATCCTGCGCAACGTCAAGGTCGCGGTCGACCAGTCAGCGGCGGACTACCGGGACACCGAGCGCAAAGCGACGAATCGCTTCCAGTGACGCCACCGAGACCACGTCGTCCCACACCCAGCGTTGTTGATCGACGTCGGAGAGCGATCGCAAAGAGGTCCGCTCGGACGCTGCCGGTTCCCGGCAGCGTGGTTATACACCCAACTTGGTTGTCTGCCCAATGCCGCCCATTGTGATCGCCGCCTGACCTTGTAGGTTGTACGGGTTGAGAAGGTCTCGTTCGCGCGCGTTGGGAGAGGTGGACGTGTCCGAGTGGGAGCCGGCGACGGACGCCGAACGGGCGATGCGCGACGCACTGCGCACCGACGATCAGGAGTCCTACTTCCGCATCCTCGCCGGCATCGACCTGCTGCTTCCGGTGTCGGCCGACGCGTTGGCCGGCCTGGCGCCGCTGGGTTGGGGCACCTGGAGCACCGGGGGCCGCACGCACGTGCTGGCCTTCACCTCGCCGTCCGCTCTCCAGGCCTGTCTCGCCGATTACACCGGATCCGCTCGGCGGGTGGCCTACGGGGAGCTGGCCGACACCTGGCCCAACCTGGAATGGTGGCTGGCGGTCAACCCGGGTCTGCCGATCGAGGGATACCTTCCGGCCTGGTTCGTGGCTCAGCTGTCCCGCGGTGACCTGCGGTTGCCGACCCGGGGACCGGCGCGGGAGCCGGGCCGACCGCACAGCCCGCAGGCCATGCAGGCGGCCGCGATGGCGGCGAACGCGGCTGCGGCCGGCGACGTCGGTGGGCCGCTGCCACCCGGCGCGGGATCGGCCCAGCCCGGTGCCGCCCCCAGCCAGGGCGACTATGCCGGCGCCGCGGGCGTGCAGGGCGGCGACTATGCCGAGGCGGCCGGTGGGCAGGGCAGCGACTATGCCGGCGCTGCCGGTGGGCAGGGCGCCGACCATGCCGGCGCTGCCGGACGGCAGGGCGGCGACTATGCCGGGGCCGCCGGTGGGCAGGGCAGCGACTATGCCGGCACCGCCGGACGGCAGGGCGGTATGTACTCGGGTGCGTCCCGTGGCCAGGTCGGCCCCGGTGGGCTGCCGATTCGGACGCCGGGATCGGTGTTGCCCAGCGGGCTGCCGTCGCGCGTCCCGGCGAGTCCCGATGCGGGCGGCTCGTCCGGTTACGGAGTAGCCGTCCCCGCGGCCTATCAGCCGCCGCCGGTCCCGCCGGCAAGCGGTTCCGGGCCGGCGCCGACCAGCGGTGACCCCGCCCGCCCGCAGAACCCGCACGGGCCGCTGCCCACCCGGACGCCGATGGCGCAGACGCCGCCGCTGCCCAGCCACATCCCGCCGCCGGACACGGACCAGCCCGCATCGCGGACCGCGCACGAGGAGGCGAGCGGCACACCCACCCCGATGTCGCCCGGCGGGGCGCTGCCGCGGCGTCAGCCGGCTTCGCCGGGCGACCGACCGCCGTCCATGGCAGCGGCCGCTCGAGCCATGGCGGGCAACCGGGCACCGGACAGCCAGACCTCCGGCGCCACGACCGTGCCGCCGGTCATTCCGGGTGCGCCGGGCAGCGACCGACCGGGCCGGACCTCGTTCGCCCCCGCGGCGGCCGAGCGCCCGGACGTCGCGGCGGCCGGCCCGGCAAGGGGAACCGCCACCGCGGACTCGCCGGACCGCGCGCCGATGAGCACCTCGGCCGGCTCGTCCTCGACCGGCGTGTGGCCCGGCAGCCCGGCCGGCTCACCGGCAACTGCGCCGACCAGCGCACCCGCGGGCGCGACCAGTGCCGGTGCGGCGGCGACCAGCGCACCCGCGGGCGCGACCAGTGCCGGTGCGACGAGTGCCGGCGCGACAAGAACCGGCGCGTCGCCGACCAGCCCAGCGACGACTGGCACGGCCGCGGCAGGCGCAGCGACGACGGGCGAAGCCACAACCGGCGCGGCGACGGCCGACGCGGCCAGGACACATGCGGCCGCGACGGCCGCGACCACCGGCGCAGGAGAAGCCGACGCGACCACCGGCGCAGGAGAAGCCGACGCGACCTCCGGCGCAGCCGGAGCCGGGACCGCGACCGGGGCAGGACGAGCCGGCGCCACGGCGATCGGCGCACCACCAGGCGGCCCAGCGACCGGCGCAGCGGCAGCCGGGACCGCGACCGGAGCGGCAGCAGCCGGCGCAACCACGACCGGCGCCGCACGAGCTGGCGGTACGGCAACCGGCGCCCCCGCCCGGACCGGCCGTACCGACGACGAAGATATCGAACCGGCCAACGCCGTCGAACGCGACCTGCTCAGCGCGGCCGACGACGGCAGCACCGACGCCTTCCTCTCCACGCTGCTGCTGGCCACCGTGCTGGTGCCGGTTGCCGACAGCTCGCGGCCGGGCAGCTCGCCCGGTGAGTCCGGCTTCGCGTTCCGGACCGAGGAGATCGACGGGGAGCGGTTCCTCGTGGTCTTCACCAGCCGCGACCGGCTGGCGGAGCACTACAGCGAACCCGCCCGTACGGTCGGGGTGAAGTTCCTCGAGCTGATCCGCAACTGGCCGGACCCGGCGTGGTCGTTCGCCGTCAACCCGGGCACCCCGGTCGGTGCCAAGTACCCGGGTCCGCAGGTCATCGCCCTGGCGAACTGGGCGACCGAGGCGGGGCTGGGCGCCGACCGTGAGGAGCGCGAGGAGAAGCCGGCGCCGCTGCCGCAGCGGGTCAGCGACGCCGCGCAGCATGCCACCGTGATGCAGAAGACGGTGCCGCCCGAGCAGGTCGACTACTACCTGGAGCGGGGATACGACCGGGTGGCCGGGTTCGTGCACCGGGCCAACGAGGTGGAACACCTGCACACGCCGGGTGAACTGTTCGCGGCGTTGGGTCTGGTGCATGCCGGAACGTCGTACACCGCGGACGCCAAGGAAGCGTACGTGCTGCGCTGGCCCGCGTACCGCCCCAGCCTGTACCGGATCCCGTACGGCGGGCAGAGCGAGCAGGCGCTGCGCGCGATGGACGGCTGGGTGATCGAGCGGCCGCCGTTCCGGGGCAACGGGTTCGCGCCGGGGGAGGGCCGCGACGTGATCGCCGAGTTCAAGGTGGACAGCGTGCGGCTGCCGCACGGCGCGCAACTGTGGCGGATGGACGCGGACGGCAACGAGAAGATGGTCGCCGTCCTGGACAGTGACACCCCGATCTGGCGAAAGGTCGGCGAGCCGGATGCGTGACGGGTACGTGGCGACCTGGCGCGGTCAGGAGTATGACGCCGCCCCGGACGGGGATGCGGTGCGGATCTACGCGCCCGAGCCCGGCGACGGGTTCGAGGAGGTGCGGCCGGGCCGGTACGTGCGGGTGCTCCAACCCGACGAGTTCGACGATCTGGTGTACGTCCGCACCACCTGCACCTGGCGCGGGCAGCCGTTCATCGTGCTCGCCGAATCGGAGAGCTGGTTGCGGGTCGAGTACACCGGTGGCCGCGCGCCGATCGCCCGGCAGATGGGTCTCGAGGAGTTCGACTTCGGCGTCTACCAGGGCTGGGCTCCGGCCCACGAGGTCAGAGACCTGTACGAGCACCGGGTTTAGGCGGTCTTCAGCCAGCGCAGGACTTCCCCGGTCACCACGTCCGTGGCCTCCCGGTGCAGGAAGTGCCCGGCCTCGTCGATCAGCCGCCACTCGTACGGCGCGATCACGTACCGCCCCGATCCCTGCGCCGTCCGGGGCAACACCGCCGTGTCCAGGGCCCCGTGCAGGTGCAGCGTCGGTGTGGTCAACGGCTGCTGCATCAGCTTGACGAACCGGTATCCCTGCAGCCGCAGCACCGACCGGAACGCCCACCGGTAGGCCTCCAGCGCGCAGAACGCCGCCTGCGGGATCTGGATCGCCTGCCGGCACCGGGCCACGTAGTCGGCGAACCCCGGCGCCAGCGTCCACGCCGGGCCGCTCCACCGCTCGATCAGCTCGCCCACCATCGCCGCGTCGTCCCTGGTGAGCACATGCTCGTACCGCGGCACCTGGAACCGCAGCATCGGCGCGGTCGCGGCGGTCTGGCCGCGCGGGTCGGAGAACAACGCCGCCCGCAGCCGCAGCGGATGCGCCGCGCCCAGCACCACCAGCCGGCTCACCATGGTGGGGTGGAACGCGGCCGCCGCCCAGCCGACCATCCCGCCCGCACCCGAGCCGACGATCATGGCGGAGCGTCCACCCAGGGCCCGGATCAGGCCGGTGACGTCGGCGGCGAGGGTGTAACCGTCGTACCCCCGCGGCGGTTTGTCGCTCGCGCCGTACCCGCGCAGGTCGATCGCGACCGCTCGGAAGCCGGCGTCGGCAACGCGCGGGAGGATGTCGTGCCACGCCCACCAGAACTCGGGGAAACCGTGCAGGAACAGCACCAGTGGCCCGGTGCCCACCTCGACCACGTGGAAGCGGCTGCCGTTGGCGCCGACGAAGCGGTGCGTCCACGGCCCGTCGACCAGCACGCAGGTCTCATCCATGCCGCACACGCTACGCGGTACCCACGAACGCCCGGGGACCGAAGTCCCCGGGCGTCCAGAAATGCGGATCAGGAGATGCGGATTTTCATGGAGGTGCCGGACTGCGAGACCACCCGGATCTTCACGCCGACCGCGGGCAGCTTGGCGCTGGCCCACGGCAGCCGCTCGTCGAAGTAGTCCCGGGTGTCGTCGAACAGCGGCACCGCCGCCTGACCCCGGACGTACGACGGCTTGCCGTTCGCGGTGAGCGTGAACGAATCCGCCTTCTCCAGCCCGAAGGTGGCGTCGTACAGCATGACGCGGCCGCGCCAGAGCTGGCCGTCCAGGTTGTAGAACGGCGCCGGGTGCGCGTCGATGATCAGGTTGCGGCCCTCACCCGGGTGCACGTTGGTGTTGTTGTCGTTCCAGTACGAGTTGGCGTACGAGATCAACAGACCGTTCTGATACGGGAAGTGCTCCGCCCAGTTCGGCCGCGCCGGGTCGCCGTAGTTGTACGGGCCGGTCTTCAGGTACTTGTCGTACGACGCGTAGGTGCGGTTGCCCGCGATGTAGAAATTGTCGTACCAGTCGGTGATCGAGGCACCGACGACGCTGAACCCGTCCGCGGTCCAGGTCGGTACGTCCTCGGCACCGTCGACGTCGGCCGCGGTGCCGTCCTTGACGATGGTCAGGTCGTCACCGAAGAAGCCGCCGGCCGACAGGCCACCATCGGTCTTGTAGTGCAGCCGCACGCTGATCTTCTGTCCCGTGTAGTCGTTCAGCGGGATGGAGATCGGCACCCACGCGCCGTCGCTGGAGCCGTCCAGCGCCGGACGCGGCGGCTCGGCGCCGTCGGTCTCGATCGGCACGCCGTTGACCGTGCCCGGCAGCGGCGTCCAGGTGGTGCCGTCGGTCGAGGCCTCGAAGTACATGTAGTCGTAGTCTTCTTCGATGCTGTACCGGCCCTGAAGGTCCAGCGACGCCGTGGTGGCACCGGTCAGGTCGACCGCCTTGGTCAGCGTGTTGTCCAGGTCGTCGGCGTTGCCGGAGAAGTACTGGTTCTCCCCGGCGAACGGCGCGCCCACCTCGGTCGTCTTCTCGAGGTCCGGCAGCACGACGACCACGCCCTGCGCCTTGGCGCTGTTGTACTCCTGCGGGCCCAGTTCGATGGTCTTCTTCTGGCCGGCCACCACGGTCTCGTAGTCCAGCCAGCCGAGCTGCAGCTTGTTCCAGGCGCCCAGATCGCCGGGCCGGGTGCCGACCGGCTCGCCGGCACCGCTGAGCCGGCTCTGCGCCATCAGCGTCCAGAACTCGTTGTTGTTGTTCAGCGCGCCGCTGGTGTCGTAGTCGTCTGGCAGGCCCAGGTCGTGGCCGTACTCGTGGGCGAACACGCTCAGGCCGCCGTTCTCCGGCTGGATGGTGTAGTCGCCGATCCAGACGCCGGTGTCGCCGATCTGGGTGCCGCCGGCCTGGTTGTTGGCCGGTCCGGTGGCGCCGAACGAGGTGTTGAAGGCGTACCAGCGGTGCGACCAGATGGCGTCCTCACCCTGCCACGGGTCGCCGTCGGCCTCGTCGCCGCCGGCGTGCACGATCTGGAAGTGGTCGATGTAGCCGTCGCCCTCGTTGAAGTTGCCGTCACCGTCGAAGTCGTACCGGTCCCACGTGTCGTACTCCGCCAGGTCCGCCGTGATCTGCGCGTCGGTGCGGCCGGCGGCACGCTGGTCGGCCACCCACTGGTTGGCCGCGTCGCGGACCAGTTCCCAGGTGAAGGCGTCGGTGCAGAGGCCGTTGATGTCGCAGTTGCGGCCGTAGCGGGCCTCGTTGTAGCGGACCTTGACCCAGTCGCTGACCTGACCGTCCACGCTGTACCGGCCGGAGGACTGCTTCTCGTAGTAGGTCTTGAGCGACTCGACGCCCCTGCCCTTGCCGAAGTAGAGCTGCTGGTAGTGCTCCTGGTTGTAGTCCGGCTGCCAGATGGTGCGGTTGTTGACCGTCCGGTCGGGCTGCGGGATCGCGTTGTGCAGCGGGCCGTCGAAGGTGGCCGGGCCGGGAACGTCCGGCTCGCTGTCCACGTCCGGGAAGTTCGGGTGCCGCTCGTTGCCGAACTCGGCGAGGATCACAAAGATCTTGTCGGTCTTGTCGCGAGCGAGCTCCACATACTGGTCGCGGCCACCACGGGCGGCCGCCTTGTCGCTCTGCGTACGACCGTTGGTCTTGCCGACCTTGACCACCGTGCTGGCGCCGCGCTTCTCCGCCTTGGCCTCGCCCTTGAGCACGTCCGCGACGGCTTGCTCGCGCAGCTCCCGGCGCTTGTCCTCAAGCGGGTTGGGCAGTTCGTCCACGGTCCGCTTGCTGGTCTTCGCCGCCGGCTCGGCGGGCGGTGCCGCTTGGGCCACGGCGGGGAGCATCGTCCCGAAACTCGTGACCATCGCGGCGCCAAGCAGTCCTGCGACTACTTTGCGCACTACATACCTCCGTTGGCATACGCCGAAGCGCTGGGTGCAGCGGGACGGCGGTGTCAGCCCCGGGGGATCGGGGCCGAAGGAGAACGTATGCAAACAGAGAAATGTGTGAAAGACGTCTGCTGAATTGATAGCTGTTAGTTACACGCTATGGCTCGGGCATACTGCGAGGATCGGCAAAAAGCATGAATCGTACGAGAGTGCACCTTCCACAACCGCAGCACCCGCGTCCCGGGCTTTCGGGCAAGCAGCGGCGCACCCACCACCATGGCGGGTGCGCCGCTATATAGACGAACGTCTCAGTCCTCGGACTTCCGGCTCTGCATCCCCGCCGAGATCATGTCCATCACCGCCGAGTCCTGCAGCGTCGTGACGTCACCCAGCGAACGGTGCTCGGCCACGTCCTTGAGCAGTCGCCGCATGATCTTGCCGGACCGGGTCTTCGGTAGCTCCGGCACCAGCATGATCTGCCGCGGTTTCGCGATCGGCCCGAGGGTTCTCGCGACGTGGTTGCGCAGTTCCTTGATGAGCTCCTCGCCGGCGTCGCCATCGGTGTCCACATTGGCGCGAGGAATGGTGAACGCCACGATCGCCTGACCGGTGGTCGGGTCGGTCGCGCCGACCACCGCGGCCTCGGCCACCGACGGGTGCGACACCAGCGCCGACTCCACCTCGGTGGTGGAGATGTTGTGCCCGGAGACCAGCATGACGTCGTCCACCCGGCCGAGCAGCCAGATCGCACCGTCCTCGTCCTTCTTGGCGCCGTCGCCGGCGAAGTAGACCCATTCGTCGCCCTGGCCCGCGCCGGCCCCGAACCGCGTCCAGTACGTGTCGATGAACCGCTGGTCGTCGCCCCAGATGGTGCGCAGCATCGACGGGAACGGCTCGGTCAGCACCAGGAAGCCGCCACCACCGTTCGGCACCGACTGCGCCTGGTCGTCCACCACGTCAGCGGAGATGCCCGGCAGTGGCGTCATCGCGGAACCGGGCTTCGTCGAGGTCACACCGGGCAGCGGCGAGATCATGATGGCGCCGGTCTCAGTCTGCCACCAGGTGTCCACAACGGGCGTACGCTCCCGGCCGACGTTCTTCCGGTACCACATCCAGGCCTCGGGGTTGATCGGCTCGCCGACGCTGCCGAGGATGCGCAGCGAGGACAGGTCGGCCTTGGCCGGGATGTCGTCGCCCCACTTCATCATGGTGCGGATCAGCGTCGGGGCGGTGTAAAGCACCGACACCCGGTACTTGTCGACGATCTCCCAGAACCGTCCCTTGTGGGGAGTATCCGGCGTGCCCTCGTACATCACCTGGGTGGCGCCGTTGGAGAGCGGCCCGTAGACGATGTACGAGTGCCCGGTCACCCAGCCGATGTCAGCCGTGCACCAGTACACATCGGTCTCCGGCTTGAGGTCGAACACCGCGTGATGGGTGTACGACACCTGGGTCAGGTAGCCGCCCGTGGTGTGCAGGATGCCCTTCGGCTTACCGGTGGTGCCGGAGGTGTAGAGAATGAACAGCGGGTGCTCGGAGTCGAACGGCTGCGGGGTGTGCTCCGCACTGGCCTGCTCCACGGTGTCTTGCCACCAGAGGTCCTTGTCGTCGTTCCACGGCACGTCCTCACCGGTGCGCCGGACCACCAGCACGTGCTCGACGCTCGGGCAGTTGGCCACCGCCTCGTCCACGGTCGGCTTGAGCGCCGACGGCTTGCCACGCCGGTATCCGCCGTCGGCGGTGATGACCAGCTTGGCGTCGGCGTCCTGGATCCGGGTGGACAGCGCGTCCACCGAGAAGCCGCCGAACACCACGCTGTGCGTGGCACCCACCCGGGCGCAGGCCAGCATCGCGACCGCGGCCTCCGGGATCATCGGCAGATAGATGGCCACCCGGTCACCGGCCCCGACACCGAGCTCGGTCAGCGTGTTGGCCGCCTGGCTGACGCCGGTCAGCAGGTCGTTGTAGGTGATCGTGCGGGTGTCGCCGGGTTCGCCTTCCCAGTGGATGGCGACCTTGTCACCCTTGCCCGCCTCGACGTGCCGGTCCACGCAGTTGTACGCGACGTTCAGCTCGCCGCCGAGGAACCACTTGGCGAACGGCGGATTCGACCAGTCCACCGCCTGGTCCCAGTCCTTGGCCCAGGTGAGCCGGCGAGCCTGCTGTTCCCAGAAGCCGATCCGGTCGGCCTTTGCCTGCTCGTACGCATCAGCCTTGACGTTGGCGTCGGCCGCGAGTGCCTCCGGCGGCGGGAACTGCCGCGTCTCCGAGTACAGGTTCTCCAGGGTTTCGCTCATGAGGGCGGCTCCTCTGCCAGATAGCCGGGTTCATCTGCACACTAGTGGCGCCGGGAGGGCCCGGCGAGGGTTGCGCCAGGTAGCGCGCCCTGTGGTCGGCTGGCCGCGCTGGCTGACGTCCCGTTGCTTACTGTTGCGCGAATCTTGCCACTGCCGCGTCGCTTCGCGCATCCCGTGGTGGGGCTTGTTCCCGCTTTGCTCTGAGTACCTCCGTGCATCACCGCGTCCGGCTTTGCTCTGAGTACCTCCGGACATCACCGGCGCCGCACTTTGCTCTGAGTACCTCCGCGCATCACCGGCGCCCGGCGGCCTTGCTCTGAGCACCGCCCCGCATCGCTCGCCTCGGCGCGGATACCGTGGGGCCGTGCCCGCTGCTGACCCGCTTGCCCCACTGTTGGATCTGCCCGGCATCGCGCCCGCTTTCGACGACGCGCGCGCCCGTGTCGACGCCGCGCTGCGGCACCGTGCGCTGCGCCGGCACGGCGGCCGGGTTGCGGCCGAAAGCAGCCTGCGGGCCGCGGTGGCGAGCGCGGCCTTGGCGGGTCACGCGTACGACCTGGCGGACGTCCGCAGCGGCACGGTGACCGATCCCGTGGTGCAGGGTGCGCTCCGGGTCGCCGAGGGCGTCGGTGCCCTGGTGGAGGTGTGGCCACGGGCGCCGCGCCAGGTGCTGGCCCGGCTGCACGTGCTGGCTGCCCGCGGCGTGGTGCCGCCGGACGACCTGGGCCGGCTGACCTCCGGCGCGGACCGCATCGACGCGCTCGCCACGCTGGTGGCCGGCAACGTTCAGACCCCACCCTTGCTGCTGGCCGCCATCGTGCACGCCGAACTGCTGGCCTTGCGCCCGTTCGCCGGTCCGGCCGGCGTCGTGGCCCGGGCCGCGGCTCGCCTCACGCTGATCGGGCGCGGGCTGGACCCGCGCGGGTTGCTCGCTGCCGAGGTGGGCCATCACGAGCGGGAGCCGGAGTACGTGGGTGCGTCCGGAGCGTACGCCACCGGCACGCCGGACGGGATTCGCTCGTGGCTGCGGCACTATGCGGCGGCGGTGACCGTGGGGGCGGAGCAGATCGTGGCGATCGGTGATTCCGTCCTCGCTTCGGCGTGACCGCGGCGCGGAGCCGGCGAGCTGGACCTCAGGGCCCAGGTAGACATCACCCAGTGGGAGGCCTTCTGCGTCGATGCCAGAGAAGCACCATTCGTCCCGGACCGGTTCGGCATAATTCTTCGCGTGAGCGACACGTGGGTCCGCCCCTACACGCCCGGCTCCGGGCGGTGGCTCGTGATCGGCTGGGAAGCGGTGGCCCTGGCGCTGCTCGGCTGGACGAGCATCGAACAGTTCGATCTCAACTGGCACGGCATCCGGGTGCTGGCCAGTGCGCTCGCGGTGGTCTGGGTGGTCGGCGGCTGGCGGATCCTGCAGATGGGCGTGTACGTGAGCCGGGGTGGCGTGTGCATTCAGGGACTCGTACGGCAACGCACGATGCGGTGGCAGGAAGTGGAGAACGTCCGCCTGCACAAGGCCGCACACCGGGTGGGCTCCTGGGAGATCGAGAGCGGCATGACCGTCCTGATCGAACGGCGCGACGGCAGCACGGTCAACACGGAGCTGTGGGCTCAGGGGGTCGACTTCCACTCCCGGCCGAAGGTCTTCCGCGCGGTCTATGACGAGCTGCGCAACCGGCATCTGGCCGCGGTCAACACGTAAAGAACGGCGCCTCGTGACTGGGGCGCCGCTCTTTGCTCGTCCGGACCGGGTTATCAAGCGTGCACCTGGGTCGTTGTCGGCAGTCCTGCTGCCTCAGGCCGGAGCCGTCGGCTGAGGTCCCGCCGCAACGTGCCTGCCGTGGCTGATCGCGCGTGGGTTCCCGGTGGCCGAGCACGGATCCGATGACTCGAACTCCGCGCCTTCTTTCTACGCTTCTCGGTCCTTGATCGGAATGGGTTCCCAGGTCAAAGATGGACTTAACCGCATCAGTCAGACGCTTGGTGTGCTCAGCGGCAGGGACTCGGAAGCTGCGGTTGAGGGAGTCCGAACCCGCGTACGCCGAAAGGTGTTGACTCACGTGAGTGCGGCGCGCGTCTTGCGGTGGCGGCCGTAGATGGCAATGCCGATCGCGACGCCGACGCCGACGCCGAGCGCGGCCGCGGTGATCGGGACGGCGGGGCGGTCGCGGAGGCGGCGGCCCAGCGGTACGGGGTGACGGAACTCCAGGATCGGCCACGCGTTCTCCAGCGCCACCCGCCGCAGCGTGCGGCTCGGATTGACCGCGGTGGGGTGGCCGACCGTGCTGAGCAACGGCAGGTCGCTGCTGGAATCCGAGTAGGCGTAACACTCGGCCAGGTCGTAGCCGCGTTCGGCGGCCATGTCCCGCACGCCGTCGGCCTTGGCCTCGCCGGCGGCGTAGAACTCGACCTCGCCGCTGTACCGGCCGTCGACGATGCCCATCCGGGTGGCGATCACGTCGGTCACGCCGAGCAGGGCGGCGATCGGGCGGACGATCTCGTCGCCGGATGCCGACACCAGGACGACGTCGCGGCCCGCCGCCTGGTGTTCGCCGATCAGGGTGGCGGCTTCGGCATAGACGTACGGGTTGATCAACTCGTCCAGCGCCTCGGCGACGATCTGCCGGACCTGCTCGACCTTCCAGCCCTTGCAGAGGGCGGCCAGGTAGTCGCGGGTGCGCGCCATGGTCTGCTCGTCGGTGCCGCCCAGCCGGAACATGAACTGGGCGTAGGCCGACTTCACCACGTCACGCCGGCTGATCAGGCCGTCACGATAGAAGGGCCGTCCGAAAGCCAGCGCGCTGGACTTCGCGATGACGGTCTTGTCGAGATCGAAAAAGGCGGCGCTGGGGCCCACGGGCGGCAAGTGTAGCCGCTCCGGTCGCCTCAACCATGGCTCTCCGTAGGCGACCCTCCACGGCGGATGTGCCAAGATCGTCGCACTGAGTCACCTCAGGGACTCGACGACCGCGCTCCACTGAGGCATGCTTGTGTTGCGACAGCGATTCACGTTGTTTCGGTGTACGGACGTGACTGCCGCGCTCCTTTTTCCGAAACTCTCGGTGATTGCGCCCCCCGCGATCACCGGGTCGATTCGGCTCGACCCCCCCGGAGCCGAATCCTGGACGGCCCCCGTCTCCCCCGACGGGGGTCGTCTGCTTTCGGGTCAGGCGCCGGTGGCCTCGGACGGCTCCAGGGCCGCGCTGTCGGAAAGCCCGAACAGCTCGCAGAGCCCGGTCACGGTGAGGACCCGGCGGAACGTGGGCGTGGGGTTGATCACGACGAACCGGGTCGAGCTCTCGGTGGCCGCCCGGTAGCGCTCGATCAGCGCGCCCAGGCCGGTCGAGTCGATGAAGGTCGCGTCCTTGAGGTCCGCCCAGACCGTGTCCGGCGACCATTCGGCGACCGCCTCGCGGATGCCCTGCGCGACCTCGTCGGCGTTCGAGAAGTCGATCTCACCCTGCACCGTGACGGTCACCGTGCCGTCGTCGGTGCGCTCGCCGAGGATCGGGGTCTCCATGCCAACTCCATCGGTGCGTGTCGGCAACAACATACCCAATGTGCCCACTCCAGGCCCGCCGTGGGCATCGCGAGCCTGCGTCCGCGGCGGTGCCCGTCGCTAAGCCCGCCATAGCAGATCAGCCCGTCGGGTGGGAGTTGTCCCCAGGCGGTCCGGCTGTCCACAGAAACGTGGTCACCGCGTTGCCGGTCGGTGGCCGGTGCCCGGACGGTGTGGGCCCGACCCACCCCACGGAGGCCGCCCCGATGTCCGCCCGACCACTGGTGATCACCGCCGAACCCGACCTGCTCGACGACCTGCTGCGCCTGGCCGCGGCCGGCGGCGCCGAGGTCGACGTGGCGCCGGACGCACCGGCGGCCCGCGCCCGATACCTGGCCGCCCCGCTCGTGATGATCGGCGCGGACCAGGCCGCGGCCTGCTTGCGGGCGCGACTGCCGCGGCGGCCCAAGGTGGTGATCGTCGGTCGCAGCGGTTCGGTGGAGCCGATCTGGGAGGTCGCCGACCTGCTCGGTGCCGAGCACATCGCCACCTTGCCGACCGCGGAGCCGTGGATCGTCGACCGGTTCGCCGAGCCGCCTGGCCTGCCGCCGGGCGGCCGGGTGCTGGCGGTGATCGGCGGCCGGGGCGGTGCCGGCGCGAGCATTCTGGCCGGCGGCCTTGCGGTGACCGCGGTCGCTGCCGACCTGCGGACCCTGCTGATCGACGCGGATCCGCTCGGCGGTGGCCTCGACCTGCTGCTGGGTTGGGAGCAGGTGGCGGGTCTGCGCTGGGACGCGCTGACCGCCGCGGGTGGCCCGGTGGATCCGCAGGCGCTGCTGCACGCTTTGCCCAAGCGGGGCGATCTGGTGCTGTTGTCATTCGCTCGCGACGAGATGCTGACCATCCCGGCCGAGGCCATGTCGGCAACGATGGATGCCGCTCGCCGTGGTCGGGACGTGGTGATCGCCGACCTGCCACGCCGGCTGGACGATGCCGCCACGGTGGCCCTGCAGGCGGCGGACAGGACTCTCCTGGTGGTGCCGGCCGAAGTGCGCGCCGCGGCCTCGGCCGCTCGGGTCGCAGCGGCGGTGTCGATGCACTGCGACAACGTGGCCGTGGTGGTCCGCGGGCCGGCGCCCGGACGGCTCGGGGCGCGTCAGGTGGCGCAGGCGCTGGGTCTGCCGCTGGCCGGGTCGCTGCGCCCGGAGGAAGCGATGTGCGTGGCGCTGGAGCACGGTGAGCCGCCGGCCGGGAGCGGGCGAGGTCCGCTCGCCGAGCTGTGCAAGCGCGTGATCGCCGACTTGACCGGCGCCCGCTCGTCCGAGGCTGTGGCATGAGCCGGGCGGCATCGGAGTTCCCGGCGGCCCGAATCGCCGCCGGTCCGGCGTCGGCCATCGCCGGGCGGGTGCGGCAGCAGTTCGCGGCCGACCGGGTCGAGGCCACCCCGGCCGCGGTTGCCGCGGCGGTGCGCCGGGAGCCCGCTGCGGCCGTTCTGGGCGAAACCACGGTGCGGCGGCTGGCCGGCCGGGTGCACGACGAACTCGTCGGCGCCGGGCCGCTGGCGCCGCTGCTGGCCGATCCCGCGGTCACCGACGTGCTGGTCAACGGCACCGAGGTCTGGGTGGATCGCGGGGCCGGGCTGGAGCGGGCCGCGGTGCCGATCGGCGACGCCGATGAGGTGCGCCGGCTCGCCCAGCGCCTGGCGGCCGCGTGTGGGCGGCGGCTGGACGACGGTCAGCCGTACGCCGATGCCCGCCTGCCCGACGGCACCCGGCTGCACGCCGTGCTGCCCCCGGTGGCGACCGGCGGTCCGCACCTGTCCCTGCGGACCTTCCGGCAGCGGCCGTTCACCCTCGACGACCTGGTGCACCGGGGTGCGGTGGCACCGACCGTCGCGCCGGTGCTCGCCGCCGTGGTGGCCGCCCGCTTGGCATATCTGGTGACCGGTGGGACCGGCAGCGGCAAGACCACCATGCTCGGCACGTTGCTCGGGCTGGTGCCGCCGACCGAGCGCATCGTGCTGGTCGAGGACGCCGCCGAGCTGCGACCGGTGCACCCGCACGTGGTGGCGCTGCAGGCGCGCACCGCCAACGTGGAGGGCGCCGGGGCGGTCGGGCTCACCGATCTGGTGCGCCAGGCGCTGCGGATGCGCCCGGACCGGCTGGTGGTCGGTGAGTGCCGGGGCGCCGAGATCGTCGATCTGCTGGGTGCGCTGAACACCGGCCACGACGGCGGTGCGGGCACGTTGCACGCCAACACACCGGCGGACGTACCGGCCCGGCTGGAGGCGCTCGGCCTGCTCGGCGGCTTGCCGCGGCCGGCCGTGCACGCGCAGGTGCTGGCCGCGCTGCAGGTGGTGCTGCAGGTCCGGCGGACCGGTGCGGACCGGGTGCTGGAGTCGATCAGCGTCCTGCACCCGGCCGGCCCGGAGCGGCTGGTGACCGTGGTACCGGCCTGGCGGCGCGGCCACGGCCCGGGGCCGGCGGCCGGCGCGCTGGCCCGGCTGATCGCCGGCCGGGGAGTCCGCGTCCCGGCCATCCTCGACCGCCCGGCTCCCTCCGCGTGGTCGGACCTGGTGGAAGCCGGGCCGGTGGCAGGGAACCCGGCATGACGACGGACTGGCTGGTGGCCGCCTGCCTGTCGTGCGGCGCTCTGCTGCTCTCGTTCCGGCCGTCCGGAACCCCGCTGCGCAGGCTGCGGGGCGGACGGACGCGAGTGCCGGCACACCTGCGGATGGCCCGGCCGTCGCGTCGCCAGGCCCTTGCCGTGGTGGGTGTCGCCACGGCGGGCGGCTGGTTGTCCGGTGGTCCGGTCGCGGCGCTGGTGGGCATGGCCTACGCGGCGCTGGTCATGATCGCGCTGGACGGCCGGGCCGGCCGCCGGTGGGCCACCGCGGAGCGCACCCGGAGATTGGACGACCTGTGCGCGCTGGCCGCCGACCTGCGGGCCGGTCTGCCGCCGGCGGTCGCGGCCGGCCGGGGTGCCACCGCCGATCAGGGCCGGGTCGCCGCTCGCCGGAGCACCACCGGCGATCAGGGCCGGGTCGCCGCCGGCCAAGGTGCCACCGGTGATCAGGGCCGCGTCGCCGCCTTGACGGCGGCGGTCTGGCGGCTGGCCGAACGGACCGGAGCGCCCGCCGCCGACCTGGTCGAGCGGATCGAGGCGGACGCCCGTGCCGCCGACCGGGCGCACCTCTCGGCCGCTGCTCAGGCCGCCGGCGCGCAGGCCACGGCGCTGTTGCTGGCGGCGCTCCCGCTGGGCGGGATCGGCCTCGGGCTCAGCATCGGCGTGGACCCGCTCCAGGTCCTGTTGCACACTCCGTTCGGCGCCACCTGTGCGGTCGGTGCGGTGCTGCTGCAGTGCGCGGGCCTGGCCTGGTGCGACCGTCTGGTGCGACGGCGATGAATCACTGTGCGGCTGAGGAGTTCTGGCGCTCCGGCGGGCCGTGCGTGGTCCCGTTCCGGCTTTGTTGCGTGGCCGTGCTGCTGCCGGCCGGCGACTCCGACGCACCGGTCATCTGCCCCGCGACGCAACCGGCCGGAGCGGCCACGCGACCCGAGCCGGCGATCGCCGGAGCCCCGGAGTGAAAAGGCCGCTGATTCCCGCAGCGGTGGCCGTGGGAGTGGCCCTGCTTCTCGGCCGGTGGTGGGGCGTACCGGTGGGGATCGCCGTCGGGGTGGCGGTCGACCGGTTCCTGCGCCGGTCGGAACCCGCCGACGTGCGCGCGGCCCGCGAGCGTGCCGGTGCCGACCTGCCACTGTGCGCGGACCTGCTGGCGGCGGCGCTGCGGGCCGGTGCGCCGGTGGACCGGGCGGCATCGGCGGTGGCCGACGCGCTCGACGGTCCGCTCGGCGAACGGCTGGACCGGACCGCCCGGTCGCTGCGGCTCGGCGCGGAACCGGCCGAGGCCTGGGCGCACCTGGCCGACGTGACCGGGGCGCAGCGGCTGATCGCGGCCGCGGTCCGGTCCAGTGCCAGTGGCGGCGCGCTGGCCGGCGCGTTCACCCGGCTCGCCGACGACCTGAGGGCGGACCGGTCGGTGGCGGCCGAGGCGGCGGCGCGGCGAGCCGGCGTGCTGATCGTGCTGCCGCTGGGTCTGTGCTTCCTGCCCGCCTTTGTGCTCGCCGGTCTGGTGCCGGTGTTGGTCGCCGTGCTCGGCGACGTGTTGTGAAAACCCATCGCAGTGAGGAGATATCGAGTGCGCAGACTCTGGGCGCGGTTCGCGCGATTGCGCAGTGAGGCCGGGGACGCCGGCATGAGCACGGCCGAGTACGCGGTCACCGGCCTGGCCGCGGTCGCCTTCGCCGGGGTGCTGTTCAAGGTGGTCACCAGCCCCAAGGTGCAGAGCGAGCTGTCGCAGATCATCGAGAAGGCACTGAATTGACCGGGCGCCGGTGGCCCGGCCGGGACCGGGGATCGTTCACCGCCGAGCTCGCGGCCGGGCTGCCGGCGCTCATGCTGCTGTTGTTCGCCGGGCTGACCGCGGTGGGCGCGGTCACCACCAAAGGGCAGTGCGTCGACGCCGCCCGGGAAGGGGCGGTGGCGGCCGCCCGGGGTGAGCCGGGACCGGCCGCGGCGGCCCGGGTGGCGCCGCCCGGCGCCGGGATCGAGGTGGCGCAGGACGCCGAGACGGTCACCGTGGTGGTGCGGGCGCCGATCCGGATGCTCGGCGGTGGTCTCCCGGTGATCACTGTGCAGGCCAGGGCGGTCGCGGCCGTGGAGCCGGTGGCATGACCAGCGATCTCTGCCCCGGCCAGGGCGGTCGCGGTCGTGGAGCCGGTGGCATGACCAGCGATCTCTGCCCCGGCCAGGGCGGTCTTCGTGCCAGCCGGGCCGGATTCTGCGCCGGCCGTGGCGGCGTCTGTACCGGCCGTGGCGGCCTGTGCGCCGGACAGAGGGGCCGCTG
This sequence comes from Actinoplanes sp., assembly GCA_035685405.1. Lineage (GTDB taxonomy): Bacteria > Actinomycetota > Actinomycetes > Mycobacteriales > Micromonosporaceae > Actinoplanes. The sequence goes on from DASSAL010000231.1 coordinate 32,453, forward strand.
TGCCGGCCTGGGCGGCCGCTGTCCCGGTCAGAGCGGCGGCTCCGGTGCCGGCCTGGGCGGTGGGGGAAGGCGGGATCGGGGTGCGGCGTCCATTCTCGTGCTGGCGATCGGGCTGGTGCTGGTCGCGGCCGGGGTGGCCGGCGCGGCGGTGGGTGCGGCACGGGTCGGCCGGCACGAAGCCCGCACCGCGGCCGATCTGGGTGCCCTGGCCGGTGCGCAGCGGGCGGTGGAAGGACAGCCGGTGGCGTGTGCGGCGGCGGCCCGCTTCGTCACCGCCAACGGCGCGGTGTTGACCTCCTGCACGGTGCAGGACTGGGAGATCGTCGTGCGGGTGGCGATGCCGGTGGTGGGCCGGTCGGCGCGGGCGGCGGCTCGGGCTGGTCCGGTCGTTCCCGCCGGGATCAGCCGGACCGGTGCCGGTGGCCTGGCGGCGGCCCGGGCCGGTCCGGTTGCCCCCGGGATCAGCCGGACCGGCGCTCCGGCCGGGCCGATGTGAGCGCGGCCAGGACAGCGCCGAGGACCGCCACGGCACCGTCCTTGTCCAGCGGGTTGTTGCCGTTGCCGCACTTCGGGGACTGGACGCAGGACGGGCAGCCGGATTCGCAGGCACACGCCACGATCGCTTCGCGGGTGGCGGCGAGCCAGTCGGCGGCCACCCGGTATGCCCGCTCGGCGAAGCCGGCGCCGCCCGGGTGTCCGTCGTAGACGAAGACCGTCGGCGCCCCGGTGTCCGGATGGTTCGCGGTGGACAGACCGCCGATGTCCCACCGGTCGCAGGTGGCCACCAGCGGCAGCAGGCCGATCGCGGCGTGCTCGGCGGCGTGCAGTGCGCCGGGCACGTCTGCGAAGTGCACTCCGGCCCGGTCCAGCGCGCCCGGCGCGACGGTGAACCAGACCGCGACCGTACGGAGTTCGCGTACCGGCAGGTCCAGTGGCCGGGTGTCGATCACCTCGCCGGTGCCGAGCCGCCGGCGCTGGTACGACACCACCTGGTTGGTCACGTGCACCTCGCCGAGGAACAGGCCGACCGGGCCGGCGTCCCGGTAGGCGCGGACGTCCACCACGGACAGGTCGGTGACGTCGCGGGCGTGCGTGGACCAGTCCGGCTCCTCGGCGTGCACCAGTGCCACCGCGTCGGCCAGGTCCAGCTCGTCCACCAGGTACGACGCGCCCTGGTGCAGATAGACCGCGCCGGGATGCAGCATCACGTGCGACGACGCGGGATCGACCGTGCCGAGCAGCCGCCCGGTGGCCGACTCCACCACCAACACCGGTGCACCGCCGGTGCCGCGCAGGTCCACTTCGGGCCGGCCGGGATGGGTCCAGTACCAGCCGGACGGACGCTGCCGCAACACCCCGTCGGCGGCCAGCTGCCGGACCGCGTCCTGTGCCGGCGGGCCGCCGAACAGCGCCAGGTCCGCCGGGGTGAGGGCCTTCTCGGCGGCCGCGGAACACAGCTGCGGTCCCAGCACGTACGGGTTCGCCGGGTCCAGCACGGTGGCCTCCACCGGGCGGCCGAACAGCGCCTCCGGGTGGTGCACCAGGTAGGTGTCCAGCGGATCGTCACGGGCCACCAGCATCGCCAGCGCCTCGCCGCCGGCCCGGCCGGCCCGCCCGGCCTGCTGCCACAGCGACGCCCGGGTACCCGGATACCCGCAGATCAGCACGGCGTCCAGCCCGACCAGGTCGACACCCAGCTCCAGCGCATTGGTCGAGGCCAAGGCGACCAGCTCCCCGGAGTGCAGCGCCCGCTCCAGGGCCCGCCGATCCTCCCGCAGGTAACCGCCGCGGTAGGCGGCCACCCGCGCGCCCAGGCCGGGCACCGCCTCGTCCAGCGCCCGCCGGGTCATCGCGGCGACCACCTCGGCGCCGCGCCGGGACCGGACGACGGCCAGCGTGCGGGTGCCCGAGACGACCAGGTCGGCGAGCAGGTCGGCGGTCTCGCTGAGCGCCGAGCGACGAACCGGTGCCCGGTCGCCGTCCTCGATCAGCGGCGGCTCCCGCAGCACGAACGTCACCGCACCGCGGGGCGACCCGTCCTCGGTGACCGCCCGTACCGGCAGCCCGGTCAGGCGGGACGCGGTGCCGGCCGGGTCACCCGACGTCGCCGATGCCAGCACGAATGTGGGGTCGGCGCCGTACATGGCCGCCAGCCGGCGCAGCCGGCGCAGCACGTGCGACACGTGCGAGCCGAACACCCCGCGGTAGGCGTGGCACTCGTCGATCACCACGTACGACAACCGGCGCAGGAAGGTCGCCCACTTGGCGTGCCCGGGCAGCAGCGAGTGGTGCAGCATGTCCGGGTTGGTGAGCACGAACCGGGAGAACTGCCGCACCCACTCCCGTTCCTCGCGGACCGTGTCACCGTCGTATGTGGCCGGCCGTACGTCCGTCCGGCCCAGCCGCGCCGCGGCTCGCACCTGATCGGCGGCCAGCGCCTTGGTCGGTGCCAGGTAGAGCGCGGTGGCGCGCGGGTCGGCCAGCAGGCGGCTGAGCACCGGCAGCTGGTATCCGAGCGACTTGCCGGAGGCGGTGCCGGTGGCCAGCACGACGTGTTCACCACCCCAGGCCAGCGACGCGGCCTCGGCCTGGTGCGCCCATGGCGCCGAGATGCCGTGCCCGGCCAGTGCGGTGATCAACTCCGGAGCGACCCAGGCGGGCCACGGTGCGGGCCGGCCGGTGCGGGCCGGCATCTTCTCGACATGGGTGACGGCGGCGGTCGAAACGGGCAGCGTGGACGTCACGTCGTGCACTCTGGCACGGAGTGCGGTCATCCCCAAACGGGTAGGACGGTGGGTGCCACGCGTCGCCGGATGCGCGACGGTGGTTAGATTCGCTGGGAGATCGGCATAGGAGGAACGATGGAGCTGTCGCTGGCGACCCGCACCGTCGCCGACCATACGGTGCTGGAGGTCGGCGGCGAGGTCGACGTGTACACCGCTCCGCGACTGCGCGAACGCCTGATCGAGCTGGTCGATGCCGGCGCCCGCAACGTCGTGGTGGATCTCGGCCGCGTCGATTTCCTCGACTCCACCGGTCTGGGCGTGCTGGTCGGCGCCTTGAAGCGGCTGCGCGCCGCGGAGGGCACGTTCGGGCTGGTGTGCGCCAAGGAACCACTTCTCAAGATTTTCCGGATCACCGCCCTGGACCAGGTGTTCCCGATCTACCCCTCGATCGAAGCGGCCACGGGGGACGGCGAAGGCAACGGACGCGACGGCAGCGGTCCGACGGCGTGATGGCCACGGTCCGACTGTCCTTCTCACCGGCTCCGGTGCACGTCCGCACCGCACGGCTGGTCGGCGTCGCGGTGGCTCGGCGGGCGGGGGTCGCCGAGGAACTGCTCGACGAGGTCCGGCTGGCCATCGGTGAGGCGTGCACGCGTGCCGTCGCCCTGCACCGCCAGTACGGCCTGCCCGATCTGGTCACGGTGGAGATGTCCGATGCGGAGTCGTACGCGGTGCGGGTGATCGACCATGCCCCGATCGACGCCAGCATCGGCCTGGCCAAGCTGCCGCCGGACGAACTGGCCGACGAGTCGCTCACCGACGAGGCGCTCACCACCGGCGTCGGCTTCGCTCTGCTCGCGGGCTTCGTCGACGACCTGCAGGTGCGTCCGGTGGACGACGGCGCCGGCACCGAGGTCCGGATGGTGTGGCCGGTGCACCGGCGTTAGACATCGAGGAGCACGGGTACCCGGCAGCCCGCCGGCTAACACAGCGGTGAACATCACCGCGACACGACCGGAGCCGGGTGTGACCACCACCACGAGCGACCTATACAGTACCCGGGTTATCAGCTACCGCTTCCGGTCCCGCGTCCGCGGGGCCCCGTTGGTTGCGCCATCAGGAGGACATTGATGTCCGGGACCTCCATAACCCTGGCTGCCGAAGGCGGCGGGGTGTCCCTCAGCAGTTCGAACGTCACATACGTCATCGTCGCGGTGGTCTTCGCGCTGGTGGCGCTGGGCTTCGCCGCCGCGTTCGTCAAGTCGGTGCTGGCCGCTGGTCGCGGCACCACCAACATGCAGGAAATCGCCGGCGCCGTGCAGGAGGGCGCGAAGGCGTACCTGCTCCGCCAGTTCAAGACGCTGGCGATCTTCGTCGTCATCGCGGTCGTGCTGCTGTTCCTGTTGCCGGTGCACGCCACCGACAACGAGACCTGGGTGAAGATCGGCCGGTCGCTGTTCTTCGTCGTCGGCGCAGTGTTCAGCTCGCTGATCGGCGGCTGGGGCATGGCCCTGGCGACCCGCGCGAACGTACGCGTGGCAGCGGCAGCCGGCGAGGACGGGGGCCGCGAGAAGGCGATGGCGATCGCGTTCCGCACCGGCGGCGTGGTCGGCTTCCTCACCGTCGGCCTGGGCCTGTTCGGCGCCGCGCTGGTGGTGCTGATCTTCCGCGGCGACGCACCCACCGTGCTGGAGGGCTTCGGCTTCGGCGCCGCGCTGCTGGCCATGTTCATGCGGGTCGGCGGCGGCATCTTCACCAAGGCCGCGGACGTCGGCGCCGACCTGGTCGGCAAGGTGGAGCAGGGCATTCCGGAGGACGACCCGCGCAACGCCGCGACCATCGCCGACAACGTGGGCGACAACGTCGGCGACTGCGCCGGCATGGCCGCCGACCTGTTCGAGTCGTACGCGGTCACCCTGGTCGCCGCGCTGATCCTCGGCCAGGCGGCGTTCGGCCAGGACGGCCTGATCTTCCCGCTGGTCGTCTCCACCGTCGGCGTGGTGATCGCGATCGTCGGGGTGTTCATCACCCGGCTGCGGGCGTCCGACAAGACCGGCCTGACCGCGATCAACCGGGCGTTCTACATCTCCGCCGTGCTGTCCGCGGTGCTCGTGGCCATCGCCAGCTTCCTCTACCTGCCGTCGACCTTCGCCGGCTTCAACGACGACTCGATCGACCCGGACGTGCTCAACAGCGGCGCCGACCCGCGGTGGGTCGCCATCGGCGCGGTCGTCATCGGCATCGTGCTGGCCGCCGCCATCCAGGCGCTGACCGGCTACTTCACCGAGCCCAACCGGCGCCCGGTGCGGGACATCGGCAAGTCCTCCCAGACCGGTCCGGCGACGGTGGTGCTGGCCGGCGTCAGCGTCGGGCTGGAGTCGGCGGTCTACTCGGCGCTGCTGATCGGCGCCGGCGTCTTCGGCGCGTACCTGCTGGGCGGCACGTCGCTGACGCTGTCGCTGTTCGCGGTCGCGCTGGCCGGCACCGGCCTGCTGACCACGGTGGGCGTCATCGTCGCGATGGACACCTTCGGCCCGATCTCGGACAACGCGCAGGGCATCGCCGAGATGTCCGGCGACGTCGACGAGCGCGGCGCGCAGATCCTCACCGAGCTGGACGCGGTCGGCAACACCACCAAGGCGATCACCAAGGGCATCGCGATCGCGACGGCCGTGCTCGCCGCCACGGCGCTGTTCGGCTCGTACATCAACACGTTGCGCACCTCGCTGGCCGAGGCCGGTGTCACGGCCGAGACGATCGGCACGGAGATCCTGAACCTGCTGAACGTGGCCAACCCGCGCAACCTGGTCGGCATGCTGATCGGCGCCGCTGTGGTGTTCCTCTTCTCCGGCCTGGCCATCAACGCCGTCTCGCGGTCCGCGGGCGCGGTCGTGATGGAGGTCCGCCGGCAGTTCCGCGAGTTCCCCGGCATCATGGACGGCACCCAGCGGCCGGAGTACGGCCGGGTGGTCGACATCTGCACCCGCGACGCCCAGCGCGAGCTGCTCACCCCGGGTCTGCTGGCGGTGCTGGCGCCGATCGCGGTGGGCTTCGGCCTGGGTGCGGGAGCGCTGGCCGCGTACCTGGCCGGTGCGATCGCCACCGGCACGCTGATGGCGGTCTTCCTGGCCAACTCCGGTGGTGCCTGGGACAACGCGAAGAAGCTGGTGGAGGACGGCAACTTCGGCGGCAAGGGCTCGGACGCCCACGCCGCCACGGTCATCGGTGACACCGTGGGCGACCCGTTCAAGGACACCGCCGGCCCGGCCATCAACCCGCTGCTCAAGGTGATGAACCTGGTCTCGCTGCTGATCGCCCCGGCCGTCGTGGCCTGGAGCATCGGCACCGAGGAGAACACCGCCCTGCGCGTGACCATCGCCGTCGTGGCGGCGCTGGTCATCGTCGCGGCCGTGGTGTTCAGCAAGCGCAAGCCGATCTCGATGGGTGACCAGGCTGACGCGTCGTCCCCGTCGGAGCGGATCAGCGCCTGACCCGCGGGAACATGAGCGAAGAAGGGGCATCCGGCCGGGTGCCCCTTCTTCGTGAAACCTGTCGGACCCAACCCGTACGCTCCTTGCCATGCGTCCGGCTCGGACCCTGCTGGTGATCGCGGTCGTTCTGTGCACGGGGCTCGCCGCCTGCTCGACGGCGTCCGGCCCGCGGGTCTGGGCGGCCTCGGTGTGCACCGCGCTCGCCCCGTGGCGCGCCGAGATCGGCACCCTGACCACCCGCACCCAGCAGCAGATGACCGCCGCCACCACACCCGCCCAGGCGAAGGAAAACCTGATGCGGTTGTTCGGCGGCGCCGAGGCGGCCAGCGAGCAGGCGCGCGCCGGCGTGGCCCGGGCCGGCGTGCCCGACGTCGACCGCGGCGAGCAGGTCGCGGCCGGCTTCGTCGCCTCGCTGAGCGCCGTGCGCGACGCGTACGGCCGGGCGAAGGCGGGCATTGCGGCGCTCGCCACCAGCCCGCAGAAGGCGTTCTACGCCCAGGTCGCCGCGGTGGTCGACCAGCTCAACCGGGACTACGAGGAGAGCTCGCTGGACACCAGCCGCCTCGAGTCGCGGGAGTTGACGAAGGCGTTCGACGAAGTGCCGGAGTGCCGCTGACCATGGTCGAGACCGGCTGGCCGCTGATTCCGCGCGACGCGCTGCCCGGCGCGGCGGCGCCGCTGGCTGCGAAGGGCGTGCGGCGGGTGCCGGTGCCCTCGGTCGACGCTGGTCGGCAACTGTCGATCTTCGGAGCCGAGACCACCGAACCCTCGCCGCTCGACCTGGCCGGGCTGCTGGCCGGTCCCGGGCGGCTGGATCGGATGGGCGGCACGGCCCGGGTGTCGGTGCGGGTGGACGCGGCCTGGCGGGTGCACGTCCTGGTCGCCGAGCTGGTCACCCGCGGCCTGGTGGTGACCTGGCGTCCGCTTTCCAACCCGGAGGCAGGGGTACGCGGCGAATCGTCCCCGCCGGAGTCCGCCGCCCCGGCCGATCCCGGTGCCGGGGACGGCAACCCCACCCAGGATTACGGTCCCCCATCCGAGCCGTCCGGTGCGGAGCTCGGGAGTGCGGGCCAGGTCGCCCGGCCGTTGCTGTTCGAGGTGCGCACCGCGTACTCCAGCCGGTTGAACGCCCTGGCCCGCGCCTGGCCGGCGGTCGCCGATCAGCTCTTTCTGAGCGGACCGCGGCTGCGCCTGTGGGTGGCGGCGGCGGGCCGCCCGGTGGACGGTGGTTACGCGCTCGGCCTCGACGCCGATGATCCAGTCAGCCCGGTCGATGCGGCCCTGCGACGGGCCGGGCTGGCGGGTGTGGTGTCAGATCATGGACGCGACTATCTGATCTCCGGCCGCCGGCGCCTGCATCGTCTGGCTGAGCTGGTCGGAGACCGTCCGCAGGCGGCGCCGGAGGGATGCTGGCCAGGCGGCGCTCCGGCATGACCTTCAGGAATTGTGTGCGACACGACAGCCGGTTCGCGGTGTACGGTGTCGCGGGCGGACGCGTGCGGTGGCCGGACCGTTACCATCCGATTCCCGGACGCCCGGGGAATGCCCGCCTTTCCGGCGCGTTACGTTGAACGTCTGAGTGCAGCAACAGTCAGAAGTGTGGGAGTGCCGTGCCGAGTGACACCAGGACGACCCGTCTGGTCATCGTCGAGTCCCCGTCGAAGGCCAAGACGATCGCCGGTTACCTGGGGCCCGACTATTTCGTCGAGGCCTCCTTCGGCCATGTCCGCGACCTGCCGCGTAACGCCGCCGACGTGCCCGCCAAATACAAGGGCGAGCCGTGGGCGCGGCTGGGTGTCGACGTCGACAACGGCTTCAACGCGCTCTACGTCGTCTCCTCCGACCGCAAGGCGCAGATCGCCAAGCTGACCAAGCTGGCGAAGGAGGTCGACGAGATCTTCCTCGCCACCGATGAGGACCGCGAGGGCGAGGCCATCGCCTGGCACCTGGTCGAGACGATCAAGCCCAAGGTTCCGGTCAAGCGGATGGTCTTCCACGAGATCACCCGGCCGGCCATCCAGGCCGCCGTGGCCAACCCCCGGGACATCGACCGTGACCTCGTGGACGCGCAGGAGGCCCGCCGGATCCTGGACCGCCTGTACGGGTACGAGGTCAGCCCGGTGCTGTGGAAGAAGGTGATGCCCCGCCTGTCCGCCGGGCGGGTGCAGTCGGTGGCGACGCGCATCGTGGTCGAGCGCGAGCGCCAGCGGATGGCGTTCCGGTCGGCGGAATACTGGGACATCAACGCCCTGCTGGCGGTGCAGGGCGACGTCAAGGACGGACCCCGGTCGTTCAACGCGACGCTGATCGCGCTGGACGGTGACCGGATCGCCACCGGCAAGGACTTCGAGCCGACCACCGGCCGGGTCAAGCCGGGCGCCGCCGTGGTGCACCTGGACGCCGACGGTGCCCGCGGGCTGGCCGCCCGGTTGGCGGACCGGCCGTTCACCGTCACCCGGGTCGAGGAGAAGCCGTACCGCCGCCGGCCGTACGCGCCGTTCATCACCTCGACGTTGCAGCAGGAGGCGGCCCGCAAGCTGCGCTTTTCCGCCTCGCAGACGATGCGCACCGCGCAGCGGCTGTATGAGAACGGCTACATCACCTACATGCGTACCGACTCGGTGAACCTGTCCGAGACCGCACTGGCCGCGGCCCGCCGGCAGATCGCCGAACTCTACGGCCAGGGCAGCGTCCCGCCGCAGCCGCGCCGGTACACCGGCAAGGTGAAGAACGCGCAGGAGGCGCACGAGGCGATCCGCCCGGCCGGCGACAACTTCCGGACCCCGGGCGAGGTGGCCAACGAGCTGTCCGGTGACGAGTTCCGGCTGTACGAGCTGATCTGGCGGCGGACCATCGCCTCACAGATGACCGACGCGATCGGCAACTCGATCTCGGTGCGGATCCGCGCCATTTCCACCGCCAACGAAGAGGTGGACTTCGCCGCGACCGGCAAGACGATCACCGACCCTGGGTTCCTGCGGGCGTACGTGGAGTCGTCCGACGACGAGAACGCCGAGGCCGAGGACGCCGAGCGGCGCCTGCCCACCCTGGTCAAGGACCAGCCGCTGACCGCCGAGGAGCTGGCCGCGGTCGGCCACCACACGACGCCGCCCGCCCGCTACACCGAGGCGTCGCTGGTCAAGGCGCTGGAGGAACTGGGTATCGGCCGCCCGTCGACCTACGAGTCGATCATGCGGACCATCCAGGACCGCGGGTACGTGTTCAAGCGCGGCCAGGCGCTGATCCCGTCGTTCCTCGCCTTCGCCGTGGTCGGCCTGCTCGAGGGACACTATCCGCGGCTGGTCGACTACAACTTCACCGCGGCCATGGAGACCCAGCTCGACGACATCGCCGACGGCGACCGGGCGGCACTGGACTTCCTGACCTCCTTCTACTTCGGCAGCGAGGTGGCCGGCGACAACACCATCGCCAAGGCCGGCGGCCTGAAGAAGATGGTCACCGAAAACCTCAGCGACATCGACGCCCGCTCGGTGAACTCGATTCCGCTGTTCATCGACGAGCAGGGCCGCGAGGTGGTGGTCCGGGTCGGCCGGTTCGGGCCGTACCTACAGCGCCAGCTGCCGGATGCGACCGAGGAGTCGGACGATCGGGTGTCCATTCCGGAGGGCGTCGCGCCGGACGAGCTGACCGCGGAGAAGGTCGACGAGCTGTTCCTCGGCGGCGGTGGTGAGCGCACGCTCGGCGACGACCCGGTGAGCGGCGAGCCGGTGCAGCTGAAGTCCGGCCGGTTCGGCCCGTACGTGCAGGCCGGGGACCGCCGGTCGTCGCTGTTCCGGTCGCAGTCGCCGGACACGCTCACCCTGGAGCAGGCGCTCCGGTTGCTGGAACTGCCCCGGACCCTCGGCGCCGACCCGGACGGCAAGGAGATCATCGCGTCGAACGGACGGTACGGGCCCTACGTCAAGCGGGCCGACGACTTCCGGTCGCTGGACTCCGAGGACAAGTTGTTCACGGTCACGCTGGACGATGCTCTGGCGTTGCTGGCCCAACCGAAGACCCGCCAGCGCCGCGCCGCCGCGCCGCCGTTGCGCGAGATGGGTCCCGACCCGGTCACCGAACGGCCGATGGTGATCAAGGATGGCCGGTTCGGGCCGTACGTGACCGACGGCGAAGTGAACGCGTCGCTGCGGCGCGGGCAGACGCCGGAGGAGCTGACCGTCGAGCAGGCGTCCGAGATGCTGGTCGAGAAGCGCGCCAAGGGTCCGGCGCCGCGCAAGAAGGCGGCCGCCAAGAAGGCCGCCCCGGCGGAGAAGAAGCCGGCCAAGAAGACCGGCACGGCGAAGAAGGCGACGAACGCGTCGCCGGCGGCCAAGAAGGCGCCGGCCAAGAAGGCGGCTCCCCGGAAGGCGACCGCAGCCGCCGACTAGATCCCGAGGACCCGGTCGAGGTAGGCGTTGGTGAAGGTCCGGTTCGGGTCGACCCGGTCGCGTACGGCCAGGAAGTCGTCGAACCTCGGGTACGCCCGGCGCAGCGAGTCCGCGTCCCGGTAGTGCAGCTTGCCCCAGTGCGGGCGCCCGCCGAGCGGCTCGCACACCGCCTCGACGGCGCGGAAGTACGGCTCGTCCGGGCTGCCACTGAACTGGTGCACGGCGATGTACGCGGACTCCCGCCCGTATCCATGGGAGAGCCATATGTCGTCCGGACCGGTGAACCGCACCTCGACCGGGAACTGCACCCGGAACGGCAGCCGGTCGATGATCCGCGGTAACTCGGCCAGCACGGTCGGCATGGCGGCGCGTGGCACCTCGTACTCCATCTCGGTGAACCGCACCCGCCGCGGCGTGCAGAAGACCCGATCCGAGCGGCCCGTGTAGGTCCGGACGGTCAGCGCCCGCGCGGCCACGGCGCTGACCGCCGGCACCACCGCCGGCACCCTCTGGCCGAGCCGGCAGGCCGCCCCGAAGACCCGGTTGGCCAGCAGGTCGTCGTCCAGCCAGCCGCGCAGGCGGGACAGCGGCCGGTCGTCGGCCGGCACCGGGTTGTTGCGCTTGAGCTGCGCGCGGTCGGTGTACGGGTACCAGTAGAACTCGCAGTGCTGGTTCGTCGCGAGGTGCTCGTCCAGGCCGGCCAGCACGTCGGCCAGCGGTATCGGCCGCTCGTCGGCACGCAGCGTGAACGCGTCCACGCACTCGAGCGTCACCTCGACCAGCACGCCGAGCGCGCCGAGGCCCAGCTGGAATGCCGGGAAGGACACGTCCGACCGGTCCACCCGGATCACGTCGCCGGTGCCGGTCACCACGGTGGCCGCGGCCATGCAGGACGCCAGCGTCGAGTACGCCAGCCCGGTGCCGTGCGTACCGGTGGACATCGCCCCGGCCACCGTCTGGGCGTCGATGTCACCGAGATTCGGCATCGCCAGGCCGTGGGTGGCGAGCCACGCGTTGAGCCCGTACATCGGCATACCCGCCTGCACGGTGACGGACCGTCCGTCGACCGAGACGGGTGCCGCCAGGCGGTGCAGCGACATCCGGATGTCGTCGGCCACCGCGATGGCGGCGAACGAATGCCCGCTGCCGACCACCTTGATCCGGCGTCCCGCCGCCGACGCGTCCTTGACGGCGGCCGCGACCTCCTCGACCGTGCCCGGAGCGAGCACCTGGGCGGCGACGGCCTGCTGATTGCGGCCCCAGTTGCGCCAGCCGGCGGCGAACACCGGAGAGGTCATGACGGCTCCTTCGCGAGTTTCCCGTGCCGTGCGGCGAAGCCCACCGACTGACTTGTCCCTCCACCGAGCGGACAGTCGCACAAAACCGGGAATGCCATGCATCCCCGGCGTCCCGTCGATGCTTCTCGCTCGTTGATCCGAGTAACGTTCCGATTGAGGGCCATTCGCGACCTTCCTTGACCCCGCGTTGGCGCAGGCCAACGACGGCCTCTCCACCGTCGCGAATGATTCTCGTTATCACCGCTGAGAGGGAGTGGCGACGCGTGTCGACACCAACCGTCACCACCGGGCCGCTGCGTCGGGTCCCGGTGCAGGGCAGAAGCGTTGCCCGGGTCCAGCGCATGCTCGACGCCTGTGCCGAGCTGGTCGATGAGGTCGGGTACGAGGGCCTGACGACAACTCTGCTGGCCGAGCGCGCCGAGGTCGCGATCGGTTCGGTCTACCAGTTCTTCCCGGACAAGCGGGCGATCGTGCAGGCGCTGGCGATGCGAAACATGGATGCCTATCTGCAGGGCCTGTCCGCCCGGTTCGCCAACGAGACGTTCGACCACTGGTGGGACGGCGTCGACGCGGCGATCGACGTGTACATCACGATGCACCGCAGCGTTCCCGGGTTCCGCACCCTCCACTTCGGCGACGTGGTGGACCTGCACCTGCTGGACGCCGAGCGGGACAACAACGCGGTGATCGCCGAGCGCATCGCCGAGCTGCTGGTCGAGCAGTTCCAGTTGATGGACCGGGCCCGCCTGCGGTTCGCGTTGCAGATCGCCGTCGAGGCCGCGGACGCCCTCATCAAGATGGCCTTCCGGCGCGAGGTCACCGGCGACGAAGCGGTGATCAACGAGGCCAAGGCGCTGATCCGGGAGTACCTGCACCGGCACGTCACCGCCTGATCCGGCGGCGTCATCCGAGGAAGGCAAAACCTTCTCCCCGGTACGTCGCGGCCGGCGTCGCCGTGTCACCGTCGATGAGCTGGAGCTCGTTGACGTGCTCGCACAGCTCGCCGGCCTTGGCGTGACGGAACCACACCCGGTCACCCGGCCGCAGCGTCGCCGCTGCCGCGCCGACCAGCGGCGTCTGCACTTCGCCGGCGCCCTCGTCACCGCGGAAGCGCAGCCCAGCGGGCAGATACGGTGAGGGCAGCCGGGACGGGTGGGCCGGACCGGAGGCGATCCAGCCGCCGCCGAGCACGGTCGCGATCCGCGCTGCCGGACGCCGGACCACGGACAGCGCGAAGAGCGCGGCCGGTTCCGGTCGCCACGTCGTGTACTGGTCGAACAGCGTCGGCCCGTACAACCCGGAACCGGCGGTGACCTCGGTGACCGCCGGGTCGGCCGCGGTCCGGGCCAGACTGCCGGTGCCGCCGCCGTTGACGAACTCCAGCTCGGCGTGCTCGCGCACGGCCGCGACCGCGGCGGCCCGGCGGTCCAGCAGCTCGGCGTACGAGCGGCGCTGCATCATCCGGATCGCCCTCGCACGCACGACCTGCCCGGGGGGTGCGTCCCCGACACCGGCGATGTGTGCCTCGTACGACATCAGGCCGACCAGCCGGAACCCGGGCCGGGTGGCGATCCGCCGGGCCAGCGTGCCGGCCTGCCCCGCGCTGTGCACTGGCGATCGGCGTACCCCGACATGCCACGCACCCGCCGGTCGCCAGGACGCGTCCAGTTCCAGGCAGAGCCGCACGTCCGGCCGGTGGCCCGGCGGACAGACCTGATCCACCACGTCCAGATGCGACGGGTGGTCGACCATCAGCGTGATGGCGGTGGCCAGCTCGGCGTCCTTGGCCAGCTCGGCGATCGCCGACCGGTCTACGCTGGGATACGCCACCAGCACGTCGCCGGCCACACCCGAGCGCACCAGCCAGATCGCCTCCGGCAGCGTGTACGCCATCACGCCGTGCCACCCGGGCCGGGCCAGCACCCGGTCGAGCAAGGCCCGGCAGCGCACCGATTTGCTGGCCACCCGGATCGGCTTGCCGGCCGCCCGGTGCTCGAGCGCCGCGGCGTTGGCGTCGAACGCGGCCAGGTCGACGACCGCGATCGGCGTCTCCAGGTGGGCGACCGCGTGATCCAGGCGCTGGCGCAGGTCGGAGCGTGCGGACGTCACGCGAGGAAGATATCGCCTCGGCAAGCAATGCGAAACACCTTCATCTCTGCTCCACTCGAACGTGGGCAACACGGATGAGCAGCGCCCGCCGGTTACAGTGCACCGGATAGTCACCACGGGAGGTAGGGCGATCAGCACCGACGCGCGCAAGGAAGCGGCCGCCCCGGTCGATCTGTCCGGGGTGGCGGCCCTCCGCTCGGTGCTGCGCATCCGGCCGTTCCGCCGGCTCTGGCTGGTGCTCAGCGTGGCCTCGTTCGGTGACTGGCTGGGCCTGCTCGCCACCGCGCTGTTCGCCTCCCAGCAGGTCGAGGGCAGCGTGGCGCAGGGCGGCGCGTTCAGCGGCACGATCGCCATCCGGCTGGTGCCGGCGTTGGTGTTCGGTCCGATCGCCGGGGTCATGGCGGACCGGTTCGACCGCCGCTACACCATGGTCATCTGCGACCTGATCCGGTTCCTGGTGTACGGCTCGATCCCGGTGGTCGCGCTGTTCAGTGACAACGGCGCGGTGGTGGTGGGCTGGGCGGTGATCGCCACCTTCATCGGTGAGACGGTCACCCTGATGTGGATCCCGGCCAAGGAGGCCGCGGTACCCAACCTGATCCCGCGTAGCCGGCTGGAGGTCTCCAACCAGCTGACGCTGATCACCACGTACGGCCTCACCCCGGTCCTCGCCGCACTGAGCCTGGCTGCACTGGACCGGATCGTCCGCGGCCCGTTCAGCAGCCTGCCCGACTGGGCCGAGCCGGTGCAGATCGCGCTCTATATCAATGCGCTGTCCCGCCTGGCCACCGCGCTGGTGGTGCTGTTCGGGATCAAGGAGATCAGCGCCGGCCGCCGGGAGCGCCGGGAGAAGAACGCCGACCAGAGCATGCTGCGGCAGTTCCTGGACGGCTGGAAGTACATCGGCGGTACCCCGCTGGTCCGCGGCCTGGTGCTGGGCATCTTCGGCGCCTTCGCCGGCGGCGGCATCGTGATCGGCACCGCGCGCTTCTTCACCGCGTCGCTGGGCGCCGGCGACGCCGCGTTCTCGCTGCTGTTCGCCACCCTGTTCATCGGTCTCGCGGTCGGCATCGGCCTGGGCCCGATGGTGGTCCGTGAGCTGAGCCGGCGGCGCGGGTTCGGCATGAGCATCGTGCTGGCCAGCGGTTCGGTGATGTTCCTGGCGGTGGCCATCCACCTGTCCATGGCCCTGCTCGGTGCGCTGTTGGTCGGCGCCGGCGCCGGCATGGCGTTCCTGGCCGGCACCACGCTGCTCGGCGGGCAGGTGAGCGACGAGGTGCGCGGCCGGGTCTTCGCGGTGGTGCAGATCGGCACCCGGCTGGTCCTGCTGCTCGCGATCAGCCTGTCCGGCGTGCTGGTCGGCCTCGGCAGCTCTCGGCGCGTCGATGTCGGCGACCTCTCGATCGACGTGTCGTCCACCCGCCTGCTGCTGCTCGTGGCCGGCATCGTCGGCGTCTGGACCGGGATCAGCGCGTTCCGGCAGATGGACGACAAGCACGGCGTACCGGTGCTGGCCGACCTGTGGGGCTCGATCCGCGGGCGCCCGCTCTCGCCGGCCGAGCCGTTCCTGCGGCAGGGCGTTTTCGTGGTGTTCGAGGGCGGTGAGGGAGCGGGCAAGTCGACGCAGGTCACCCGCCTCGCCGAGAAGCTGCGGGCGATGGGCCGCGATGTGGTGGTGACCCGCGAGCCGGGCGCGACCGACGTCGGCGCCCGGATCCGCGGTCTGGTGCTGGACAAGTCGGAATCCCCGTCGCCGCGCGCCGAGGCCCTGCTGTACGCGGCTGACCGCGCCCACCACGTGGCCACCGTGGTCCGGCCGGCCCTGGCCCGCGGCGCGGTGGTAGTCAGCGACCGGTACGTGGACTCGTCGCTGGCGTACCAGGGCGCCGGCCGCACCCTGCCGGTGCCGGAGATCTCCTGGCTCTCCTCCTGGGCGACCGGTGGCCTCAAGCCCGACCTGGTGGTCCTGCTCGACGTGGACCCGAGCGTCGGCCTGTCCCGGGTGGACGCCCGTGGCGAGGGCACCGACCGCCTGGAGAGCGAGGCGCGTTCGTTCCACGACCGGGTGCGGTACGCGTTCCTCGACCTCGCCGCCGCCGACCCGAAGCGATATCTGGTGCTGGACGCGGCCCGGTCGGTCGATGAGATCGCCGAGATCGTGGTTACCCGGGTGGCCACCATGCTGCATGCCGACGAGTCGCCCCCCGCGGACGCCCCGACGGCGGTACCGGCCGGTCCGGATGTCGGTGCGCCCGACCTCACCGCGCCGGCCGAACGCCCGCCCACCATGGCACACCTCGCCCCGCACGGTGGCGATCTGCCGGTGTCGGCTTCGCCGGATCCGGCCGGGCTCGTGCCGCCCGGTGGCGGGACGCCGGTATCGCCGGATCCGGGCGGGCTCGTGCCGCGCGGCGCCGAGACCGCGTTCGAGGTCATGGGTGACCTTGCCGACCCGCCCGGCGTGGACCCGGTCGTCGACGAGAACGACCACCACATCGGCCGGCGCTGACCCGCGGGTTGGGGCCCCGGCTCGGCCCGCGCAAGAATGGCTGCCGTGACCGACGTCTTCTCCGATCTGGTGGGCCAGGACGAAGCGGTGGACGTGCTCCGGCTCGCCGCTGCGTCGGCCGCCCGGATCGTTGCCGGCAACGCCACCGGCAACGGCGCCATGACGCACGCCTGGATCTTCACCGGTCCACCCGGATCCGGTCGTTCGGTCGCGGCGCGCGCTTTTGCGGCCGCCCTGCAGTGCGAACGCGACGGGATCGGCTGCGGCGAGTGCCACGGTTGTCACACCGCACTCGGTGGCACCCACGCTGACGTGCGGTTCGTCGTACCCGAAGGCTTGTCCATCGGAGTCGGTGAGATGCGTGCGCTGGTGCTGCGGGCCGGCACCGCGCCGTCCGGTGGACGCTGGCAGGCGGTGGTGATCGAGGACGCCGACCGGCTCACCGAGCAGGCCGGCAACGCGTTGCTCAAGGCGATCGAGGAACCGCCGCCGCGAACCGTCTTCCTGCTCTGTACCCCGTCCACCCACCCGGACGACATCTCGGTCACGATCCGCTCCCGCTGCCGCGTGGTGCCGCTGCGGCAGCCGTCCGCGGAGGCGGTGGCCGCGGTGCTGGTGCGCCGCGACGGCATCGTTCCGGATGTGGCCGCCTGGGCCGCGGCCGCTGCACAGGGCCACGTCGGCCGG
>DASSAL010000232.1:0-7960 GCA_035685405.1 Actinoplanes sp.
TGGGCGGCGCCGAGGTGGGCGGCGCCGAGGTGGGCGGCGGAGCGATGGTGATCGAGGGCATCGCGAGCGGTGGCGGGGCGGGTGGATCGACCGCTGCCGACGGCCGGGACGGGGCCGGCGCCGGCCCGAAGGTGAGCCAGCCGATCACCGCACACAGCGCGGCCTGGCCCGCCACCAGGGCCACCGCGACCCGCACGGTGCGCCGCGGTGAGGCCGGTACCGCAGCCGGTTCCGTCACAACGGCGAACTGTATGGCAAACCATCGATCTCCGCGAGGCCCTACCGGCCGCGGAACGCCGGTTTGCGCTTTTCGACAAACGCGGTCGTACCCGCCACCCGGTCCTCGGTGGCGAACAACCCGGCGAAGAGCTCACTTTCCCAGGCCAACCCGGCCGCCAGATCCCGGTCCAGGCCGCCGTCGATGGCCAGTTTGGCGGCCCGCAGGGCGAGCGTCGGCCCGGTGGTGTACGGGCGGACCAGCCCCACCGCGGTGGCGTACACCTCGGCGGCCGGCACCACCCGGTCGGCCAGGCCGATCCGCAGCGCCTCCGCGGCGTCCACCATCCGGCCGGAGAAGATCAGGTCCTTGGCCCGCGCCGGTCCGATCAGGCGGGCCAGCCGCTGCGTGCCACCGGCGCCCGGGATGATGCCCAGCTTGATCTCCGGCTGGCCCAGCTTGGCGTCGTCGGCGACCACCCGCCAGTCACAGGCCAGGGCCAGCTCGCAGCCACCGCCCAGGGCGTAGCCGGTGATCGCCGCCACGGTCGGTTTCGGTATCCGGGCGACCGCGTCGAACGCGCTGGACAGCGCTCCGGCGCGCACCGCCATCTGGGCGTACGTCGTCTCGGTGAACTCCTTGATGTCGGCGCCCGCGGCGAACACCTGCTCGCCGCCGTAGACCACCACCGCGCGGACCGCCTCGTCGGTGGTCGCCGCGTGCGCGGCCGCCCGCAGATCCTCCTGCACCTGGGTGTTCAGCGCGTTCATCTTGGGCCGGTCGAGTCGGATGGTGCCGATGTGCTCCGTGATCTCCAGCCGTACGAACTCGCCCACGTGGCCCTCCTCCTTGACGGTTCCGGTCAGCCTACGGCCGGGTAAGTAGGGTGGGTCGAGGGAGGCGGGATGATCACGTATTACCGCGACCCGGACGTGCTGGTCACCTCGGCCGGGGTCCGGATGGGCGGACGGGACTACCGGCTGGACGAGCTGATCCAGGTCTGGCACAAACGCGGCCGGCGGTCCTGGAGCACGGTGGCCGGACGGGGTGCGCTCGCGCTGGCCATCCTGATTCCCATCCTGGTCGGCGCGCTGGGTGTGCTGGTCGCGCTGGTGATCGACGCCTCGACCAGCACCACGCTCGCGCTGGCCGGCGGCGGTCTGCTAGCCGGGCTGGCCGCCGCGCCGCTGGCCGACGTGCTGCTGGAGTTCGTTGACCGCTCGTACGACCGGGGCAGCCGGAGCCTGGAGATCTGGGGCCGGGTCCGGGGCTCCGACGTGCTGCTGCTGCACACCGCCGACGCGCAGCGCTTCGGCCGGATCTACCGGGCGCTGCAGCGTGCGCTCGACGGCGGTCCGGTGGCCGGAGGCCATCAGGCGGCGTGGTACAGACGGTCGATCTCCGACCGGGCCGGCAGGGAGGGATAGGCGCCGACCTTCTGCACACAGGCCGCGCCGGCCGCGCACGCCCAGCGCACCGCCGCCACGATGTCCCGGCCCTCACCCCACGCCACCGCCAGCGCGCCGGTGAACGCGTCCCCGGCCGCGGTGCTGTCCACCGACTCCACCGGGAAGGCCGGTACCCGCTCGGCCCGGCCGTCCCGGTCGGCGTACCAGGCGCCCGCGCTGCCCAGCGTGAGCACCACCCGGGGTACCACCGCCACCAGGGCATCGATGTCCCGCTCGGCGGAGCCGGTGATCGCCCGGGCCTCCCCCTCGTTCACCACCAGCAGGTCGATGAGCTCGAGGAGCTCGCCGGACATGTCGCGGGCCGGTGCGGCGTTCAGCACCGTCCGGGTGTTACCGGCGCGCGCCGCCCGGGCCGCCTCGATCACCGTCGCGGCCGGGATCTCCTGCTGGCAGATCAGCACGTCGCCGGCAGCGATCACGGCCTTCTCCGCCTCGGTCAAGCCGGTGAAGGTGCGGTTCGCGCCGGGGCTGACCAGGATCGAGTTCTCGCCGCGCCGGTCCACCATGATCACCGCGACGCCGGAGGCGCCGTAACTGGTGCGCAGGTTCGCGGTGTCCACCCCGGCCGCCCGGAGCCGGGCGGTGATCGTCACGCCGAACGAGTCCGAGCCGATGGCACCGAGGAACGCGCACTCGCCGCCCGCCCGGACCGCCGCGATCGCCTGGTTGGCACCCTTGCCGCCGGGGGTCATCACGAAGTCGTCGCCGAGCACCGTCTCGCCGGGTGCGGGCAGGTGTTCGGCCAGCCCGACCAGATCCATGTTGGCCGAACCCACGACGACGATGCGCGGTGCCATGCTTCTCCTAGGCGGCCCGGGCGGTGTACCGGTCGCCGGTGCGGTGCACCACCAGCGGCAGGCCGAAGGTCTTGGTGAGGTTCTCCGCGGTCATCGTCTCGCCGAGCAGGCCGGCCGCCACCACCGTGCCCTCGCGCACCAGCATGGCGTGGGTGAAACCGGGCGGTATCTCCTCGACGTGGTGGGTGACCAGCACCATGGCCGGCGCGTCCGGATCCTCGGCCAGCCGGGTGAGCCGGGCCAGCAGATCCTCCCGGCCGCCCAGGTCGAGCCCGGCGGCCGGTTCGTCCAGCAGCATCAGCTCCGGATCGGTCATCAGCGCCCGGGCGATCTGGGTGCGCTTGCGCTCGCCCTCGGACAGCGTGCCGAACTGCCGGTCCAGCAACGCGCCCATGCCGAGCTGGGTGAGCAGCGACCGGGCCCGCGCGGCGTCCTGCGGGTCGTAACTCTCCCGCCAGCGGCCGACCACCGACCAGGCGGCGGTGACCACCACGTCGAGCACCCGCTCCTCGGGCGGCACCCGGTCGGCGAACTGCCCGGTGGTGATGCCGATCCGGGTGCGCAGCTCGGTGACGTCGGTGCGGCCGAGCCGTTCGCCGAGCACGTACGCGGTGCCCCGCGACGGGTGCATCCGGGCCGACGCGAGATTGAGCAGCGTCGTCTTGCCGGCGCCGTTCGGACCCAGCACCACCCACCGCTCGTCCAGCTCGACCTGCCAGGAGACACCGCGCAGCAGGTGGTTGCCACTGCGGATGACGCTCACCTTGTCGAAGGCGATGACGGTGTCGTCGTCAGGTGGGGTGGGAACGGCAGCCTCGGGCACGCGTCCATCCAACCACGCAGGGCGTACGCCGCCGCGTAAGCCCTCAGCCGGTCAGCCGGTGGTCGAGCCGAACACCTCATCGCGGACCGTCTCCAGGGCCATCCGCAACGCGCCGTGCAGGATCGGCTCCACGGCCACCTCGGTGATCACCACTTTGGGGTGAACGAGGGTGATCGCGGCGACCTCCCGCTCCACGCGCTCGGCCAGCGCGGGGCCGCCGGCCTGGCTCACCTCGCCGGCCAGCACCACCAGCGGCGGATCCAGGATGACGCTGGTGGCGGCCACGCCGAGGGCGAGCCGTCCGGCCAGCTCGTCCAGCACCGGTGCCCCCGCCTCGCCGGCCGCCACCGCGGCCCGGATCACATCGGCCGCCTCCGTACCGCGGAAGCCGTGCTTGCGGCCGATCGCCTTCGCCGCCTCGGCGCCGGCCAGCTCCTGGAACGCCCCCTGGACGCCGCGCCGCGAGACGTTGCGGCGGGAGACGTTGCGCGGGACCTCCGCGCCGGGCACCGGAAGCCAGCCGATCTCACCGGCCGCGCCGGTGGCGCCGTGATGCAGCCGCCCGTCGATCATCATGGCCAGGCCGACGCCGCGGCCGATCCAGATCAGCGCGAAGTTGTTCACCCCGGCGGCCGCGCCGCTGTGTGCCTCGGCGATCGCCACCAGGTTGACGTCGTTGCCGAACTGCACCGGGGTGCTCAGGTCGCGCCGCAGGTCGTCGAGCAGGCCGCGGTGCCAGCGCGGCAGGTCGTACGCGAAGGAGATCTCGCCGCTCTCCGGATCGACCACGCCCGGTGTGCCGAGCACCACCCGGCGCACCGAAGCCATGTCGGCGCCGGCCCGGGCCGCCGCCTGGACCACCGCGTTGTGCACCACGCCCACCGGGTCGTCGGTGTCCTTGGTGGACTGCTCCACCCGGCCGATCACCGCACCGGTGATGTCGGCGCACGCGGCCACCACCAGATCCGGGCCGACGTCCACGCCGATCACGTGGGCACTACCGGGAGTCACCGCGTACAGCTGCGCATTGGGTCCCCGCCCGCCGGCCTGCTCGCCCACCCGCCGCACCAGACCGCGTTCCTCGAGCCGCTCGACCAGCTGCGAGGCGGTGACCTTGCTGAGGCCGGTCATCTCGCCGAGCTGGGCTCGGGTCAGCGGACCGCGGGCGAGCAGCAACTCCAGCGCCGCGCGATCATTGAGTGCGCGAAGCAGCCGGGGGGTACCCGGCAGACGGGTGGCGGCCATCCTGGCTCCCCTGCCATTTAGGATTGTTTCCGATTAGTTGTGATCACTGACCAGGTGGCAGCGTAGCCGCCGCACACGGCGACATCCCGATCATGGCGGCTCACGGGCCGGCCGGACCGGAGCCGCCACCGGGAAGGAAACCATGCCGATCGACCCGGGCCTCCGCCGCCTGGCCCTGCGGACGCTGCTCGCGGCATTCGCCGGAACGGCGGCACCGGAATGGGTATCACGGCTGCTCAGCGAGGGGCTGGCGGGGCACACGCTGTTCGGGTTCAACATAGCCGAACCGGTTCAGGTGTCCACCCTGACCGGCGCCCTGCGCGCTGCCCGGCCGGACGTCCTGATCGCCATCGACGAGGAGGGCGGTGACGTGACCCGGCTGGCCCACCGCACCGGCAGCCCGTACCCCGGGAACGCCGCCCTGGGCGTGGTCGACGACACCGATCTCACCCGGGCGATGTACGCCGCGATGGGCGCCGACCTGGCCGGCGCCGGAATCACCCTCAACCTGGCGCCGACCGTGGACGTCAACACCACCGCCGACAACCCGATCATCGGGACCCGGTCGTTCGGCGCCGACCCGCTGCTGGTCGCCCGGCACTCCGCCGCCGCGGTGACCGGCCTCCAGTCGTCCGGGGTGGCCGCCTGCGCCAAGCACTTCCCCGGCCACGGCGCCACGGTCGCCGACTCGCACCTGGAGCTGCCCACCGTCGACGCCGCCCCGGACGTGCTGCGCCGGCGCGACCTGCCGCCGTTCGCCGCGGCGGTGGCGGCCGGCGCGCAGGCGATCATGACGGCCCACATCCGCGTACCCGAGTTGACCGGCGACGACCCGGCCACGTTCTGCCGGGCGGCGCTGGTCGACCTGCTGCGCGGCGAGTACGGCTTCCGCGGCGCGGTGATCACCGATGCCCTGGAGATGCGGGGCGCCGCCGAGGTCGCCGGCGGCATCGCACCCGGGGCGGTCCGGGCCCTGGCCGCTGGCGCCGACCTGCTCTGCATCGGCGCCGAGGTGGACGAGCACCTGGTCGAGACGGTGGTCGCAGAGATCGTCGCGGGCGTCCGGGACGGGCGGCTGGACCAGGCCCGGCTCGAGGACGCCGCCGAGCGGACCGCACGGCTGGCCGCCTGGACGGGGGCACAGCCGGCACCGGCCCGCCCGAACCGCAACGTCGGGTACGCGGCCGCCCGGCGGGCCGTCCGGGTTGAGGGCTCGCTGGTCGAGTGCGGCGGCCCGCTGGTGGTGCAGCTGGAGTCCGGCTGGTCGATCGCCGAAGGCCGGGTCCCGTGGGGACTGCAGCCACACCTCAACGGCACCGAGCAGGTCACCGTGGCGCCGGCCGATGTCTCCGCCGAGGCGCTGGCCGACCGGGCCGCCGGCCGGCCGATCGTGGTGGTCGGCCGGCACACCCACCGCACCGGGGCGGCGCGCACGCTGATCGAGCGGCTGGCCGCCCGGCACACGGTGGCCGTGGTGGAGATGGGCTGGCCGTCCACCTGGCGCCCGGCGCACGCGCGAGCGTTCGTCACCACGTACGGCGCCAGCCACGCCAACGGCCGCGCGGCGGCGGAAGCTCTCGGGCTGACCGCCCGCTGACGTCCACCGCCGCCGTGGGCCGGCGTGTCCGGCCGGCCGACTACGGTGACGTCTGTGCCGACCGCCGCCGATGACGCCGCCGCGGCCCCGCGCCGGGGCCGGGGTGAGCACACTCGGCAGCTGATCCTGGAGACGGCGCTGCGGCTGTTCCGCGAGCGGGGGTACGCCGAGACGACCATGCGCGCGATCGCCAGGGAGGCCGGGGTCGCGGTCGGTAACGCGTACTACTACTTCGACTCCAAGGAACACCTGATCCAGGGGTTCTACGACGGCAACCAGCAGGCCCACCGAGCGGCCGCCGACCCGGTGCTGCGCGACGAGACCGACTTCGCCGCCCGGCTGCGCGGGGTACTGCCTGCATTCAACCGGTTGTCGCAACACCGAGTTGTTGGAGCGATCGTAGGTGTTCGTCGAGGGCTTCGGCTGGAGTCTTCCAGCCGAGTGTTTTCCGGGGCCTGCTGTTGAGGGCGTGAGCGACGGCGTTGATGTCTTCGGCGTTCCACCTGGACAGGTCGGTGCCTTTGGGGAAGTACTGCCGTAATAGGCCGTTGGTGTTCTCGTTGGTGCCGCGTTGCCACGGGCTGTGCGGGTCGGCGAAGAACACCGGGACGCCGGTCTCGACCGTGAATCGTGCGTGCGCGGAGAGCTCTTTCCCGCGGTCCCAGGTCAGCGATCTGCGCAGTTGCTCGGGCAGTGTGGTGATCGCCGCGGCGAGGGCTCTGCTCATCGTGACTGCCCCGTATCCGGCCAGCGCGGGCCCGTTCTTGGTCCGCGCGGTCACCCCCCAGCCGTCCTCTCGTGGCAGGTGGATCAACATGGTGAACCTGGTCGTGCGTTCGACCAGCGTCCCGATCGCGGACCGCTGCAAACCGATGATCAGGTCCCCCTCCCAATGTCCGGGCACGGCGCGGTCCGCGGCCTCGGCCGGGCGTTCGCTGATCAGCGTTTCACTGGTGACGTGCGCCCACGCGCGTTGCTTCGCGCGTGCCCGGGGAACGCGAAGTGCCCGCCCGGTCCGCAGGCAGGAGACGAGTTCACGCTTAAGCGCGCCACGGCTCTGGACGTAGAGCGCTTGGTAGATCGCCTCGTGACTGATACGCATCCCCTGATCCTCGG
The DNA here is from genome assembly GCA_035685405.1 of Actinoplanes sp. Lineage (GTDB taxonomy): Bacteria > Actinomycetota > Actinomycetes > Mycobacteriales > Micromonosporaceae > Actinoplanes. The sequence goes on from DASSAL010000232.1 coordinate 7,265, forward strand.
GGTGATCGACGCGGAGCCTGCGGGAGATCTGCTCCGGGCTCCACCCCGTCGTCCATGTCCGATCGCCCCGATGAGGCTTGTTGCGGCCCTTCCATTGTGGGCCTCGCGGCCCGGCGACCGGCAGACCATCCTTGGTGCGGATCTCGCCGGCGAGCCGTTGCTGGACGTACTCACGCAGCCGGTCGTTGGTCAGCAGCTTCGCGACCTTGGGCCGGCGGGCTCGACGCTCGGCGTGCCACTGCGCGGTCGACGCCTTGTAGTCCAGCCGGTACGTCCTGGTCGAAGCGTTACGGCGTAACTCCCGCGAGATCGTCGACGGATCCCGACCGAGCAGGCGTGCGATCTCGCGAACACCCATGCCCTGCGCCCGTGACAGCGCGATGTCCTCACGCTCGCTGAACGACAGATACCGGCCAGACACCGTCGCGGGCACCGCAGGATTCACGCCGCCAGCGTGCCGGAACCATCGGAACCCGACCGGCGACGACACGCCCGCCGCCGTGGCGGCGTCCTCGGTCATCACCCCGCGACTGATCGCAGCCCAGAACCTGACCCGATCCTCACGCCACGCCACCGTCGGCCGGCCCGGCGAGGGAATCTGACCCCGATACAGCCGAACCCGCTTCTGCTCCGGCCCATAGCCCATCGCTTCACCTTCCCGACGAGGTGTTGCGACGACCGGTTGAATGCAGGTTG
>DASSAL010000233.1:0-19578 GCA_035685405.1 Actinoplanes sp.
CGGGCATCGCCGCGGCCGGGCGGGCCGCCGCCGAGGTGCCACCGACGACCGATCCGGTGGGCGAGTTCTGGCGCGACCTGACCATCGGCGTCGCCGACATGCTGCAGGGCCGGCCGGAGCAGGCGGCGCCACGGCTGGCGGCGGTGGTGGCGGCGGCCGACCGGCTGACCGATCCGTGGATGCTCTACCAGGCGGGGGTGGCGGCGGTCTACCGGGGCGACCGGGCCGCGGTGGAGACCCTGCTGCTGGCCGCGGTCCGCCGCGCCCGGGCCGCCGGCCTGGTCGGCGACCTGCCGTACGTGCTGGTCAACCTGGCCGCGCTGGAACAGGCCCGGGGCCGGTTCGCGACCGTCCGGGCGATCAGCGAGGAGGGCCTGCGGCTGGCCGAGGAGACCGGCCAGCACAGCGCCCGGTGCATGCACCTGTCCACGCTGGCGGTGATCGCGGCTGTCCAGGGCGACGAGGCCGGCTGCCGGGACCTGGCGGACCGGGCCACCGGCCTGGCCACCCCGCGCGCCCTCGGCCTGCCGATCGCCCGGGCCGGCCTGGCGCTGGCGCTGCTGGACCTGGGTGCCGGCCGGTACCCGCAGGCGGCCGCCCGGTTCGCCGCCCTGTACGAGGCCCCACCCGGCGCCGGCCACCCAGGAGTGGTGATGGCGGTGCTGCCGGAGTGGATCGAGGCGTCGGTCCGGTCCGGCGAGCTGGACCGTGCGCGTCACACGCTCGTCCTCCTCGAGGCGCTGGCCGGCAACGCCGACGACCCGGCCCGGTCCGCGGTGCTCTGCAGCCGGGCACTGCTGGCCGGCGACGACGAGGCCGACACGTTGTTCACCGAGGCGCTGGCGCTGCAGGCGAAGGCGGGTGCGCCGGTGCCGTTGGTGGCGCGTACCCACCTGCTGTTCGGCGAACGGCTGCGCCGCACCCGGCGCCGGACCCGCTCGCGGGCGCACCTGCGGGCCGCAATGGAGGAGTTCGAACGGCTCGGCGCCGAGCCGTGGGCGGCTCGCGCCCGCGCTGAACTGCGGGCCTCCGGCGAGACGACGCGCCGGCGCGACGAGACCGCGGCCGAGCCGCTCACCCCGCAGGAATTGCGGATCGCGCAATCGGTGGCGCAGGGCCAGAGCACTCGGGACATCGCCGCCGCGCTGTTCCTCAGCCCGCGGACGGTGGAATACCACCTCTACAAGCTGTTCCCGAAGCTCGGCGTCACCAGCCGGGCCCAGTTGGTCCGGCTGGTCACCGACAACCCGGAGCTGGTGGACGTGCGTTAGAAGGTGACCGTCCGGCCGGTGCGGGCGCTCTCCCGAGCCGCGTCCAGCACCACCATGGTCCGGATCGCGTCCTGCGGGTCCACCGGCATCGGCCCCTCGCCGCGGACCGCCTGGGCCACCGCCGGATAGAACAGGTCCCACCGGCCGCGCTCGGAGGGGACCGGTGCGCCGGTCGCGCCGCGGTGCAGCCGGCCCCAGGCGTGTTCCGGCTCGACACCCCAGCGGTCACCCAGACCGGCCGGCGTACGACCGGCCTTGAGCAACGCCTCCTGCGTGTCCATGTGGTCGACACCGTCCACGATGTACGTTCCGGTGCTGCCGCTGACCCGGAACCGAGGTCCCGGCGCGGCCTGCCGCAGGCTGCCCCACAGGTGCGACTCGACACCGCTGGCGTGGTGCAACGCCACGAACGTGTCGTCGTCCAGCCGCTCGGCGCCGTGCATCTCGGCGTACACCCGGGTGACCGGGCCGGACAGCAGGATCGCCTGATCCACCAGGTGTGCGCCGAGGTCGAGCAGGGTGCCGCCGCCGGCCGCGCGCACCTCGCGGTGCGGCGTCCAGCGCTCGAACCGGGACTCGAACCGGCGGACCTCGCCGATCGCACCCTCGCCGATGAGCCTCTGCACCGTCCGGAAGTCGGAGTCCCAGCGCCGGTTCTGATATGCGGTCAGCAGCACCCCGGCGTCCGCCGCGGCGGTGACCACTTCGCGGGCCGCCTCGGCGTCCAGCGCGAAGGGTTTGTCCACCACCACGGCGAGCCCGAGCGCAATCGCCTCGAGGGCCAGCGCGGCGTGGGTGGCGGCCGGGGTGCTGACGGTCACCGCCTGCGCCCCGGCGGCGGCCAGATCGGCGATGCTGTCGTACGCCGCCACCCCGTCCGGCAGCTGGGCGCGCCGCTCCGGCGACCGGGTGACCACCCCCACGAACTCGATGCCCGGCGCCGAGGCGATCAGCGGGGCGTGGAAGATCCGCCCGCCCGACCCGTACCCGACCAGTCCGTACCGCACCGCGTCAGCCATCCGCAGATTTAAGCAGGCCCGGCTTGTCGGATGACCGACGGGCGTCCGGATCACCGGTGACCGGCCCCGCACAATGGCCCGATGGACCCGAGGACCACCACGCCCTTCGCCGACCTGGACCGGATGCCGCCGCCGATGCTGGCGCTGGTGATGACCGCGCTGGAGGCGATGTCGCGGCATCCGGAGATCCAGCGGGTCCGCCGGGTGGCGCACGGTGCATTGCGTCCGACGCCGGGCCGGCGGTTGCTGGACGCCGGCTGCGGCAACGGCGACGTGGCGCGGTGGCTGGCCGCCGAGGTCGGTCCGGCCGGCGAGGTGGTGGCGCTGGACTTCTCGGCGCACACCATCGAGGCCGCCCGCCGGCGGCACGACGGCAGCCCGGTGGTGTACGTGACCGGCGACGTGGCCGCGCTGGACCTGCCCGGCGACAGCGTGGACGGCGTCTGGTGCGAGCGGGTGCTGCAGCACGTCGCGGACGCCGACCGGGTGATCGGGGAGTTCGTCCGGGTGACCCGGCCGGGCGGGCGGGTCTGCCTGATCGACACCGACTGGGAGTCGCTGGCCTTCGACGGCATGCCGGCCGGCTGGGCGGCCGCCGTGGTCCAGCACATGCACGGCCACTCGCCCGACGGCCAGCGAAACATGGGCCGGACGCTGCGCCGCCGACTGGTCCGGGCCGGGCTGCGGGAGATCACCGCCGAACCGGTGACGTTGTGCTTCGACACGCCGACCTCGGCCGGGGTGGTCCTGCCGATGGTGAACCCGAACGTGCCACCGGAGGCCCGGCTGATCCCGGACGGCATCCGGGACGACTGGCTGGCCGCGGTGGACCGGGCCGGGGCCCGCGGCGAGTTCCTGGCCGTGCTGACCATCTGGGTGGCCGCCGGCACGGTCTAGCCGGGTTCGGCCGGGCGCCAGTATTGGCGTTTGCGATCGTCGCGGACGACCAGACCGAGCCGGGCCAGCTCCGCCCGGAGCTCGGTGATGTCTCGCTCGTCCCCGCTGCGCAGCGCCTTCTGGCGGGCCGCGAACACCGCGTTCGCCACGGCCGGCACCTCGGGCGAGTCCGGAATCCACCGCCGGTACGCGTCGGCGTACGGGTCGGCGTCCGACCAGGCGATGCCGCCCGCGGTGAAGGCCCGCGCCAGCCGGGCGGCGGACAGGTGCGCGGGCTCCCGGGCCAGCTCGCGCCCGGTCCGGCCGAGCAGGACCAGGTGGTCGCCGTCGCGGAAGGCCACCGCCACGTCGGCCCGCGGGACCGCCCGCCGGACGCCCGGCCGGCTCAGCTGGACCTCGGTCCGGGTCAGCCGGACGGTGAGCGACTCGGCGTCCACGAAGCCGGCCAGCACCAGCCCGGCCACCGTACCCAGCGCCAGCGCCCCGTACGTCGCCGGCGGTTCCGGCAGCTCCTGGATCAGCCGGAACGGGCCCCGCAGCGGCGTCCACGGCAACCGCACCACCACGTCGGCGAACCGGTCCACGCCGAGCAGCAGCGCCGCGCCGAGCAGCGGCAGCCCGGCCCAGACCGCCGCGCGGGCCCAGACCGGCGTGGCCACCGTCGTCGTCGATTCGAGCACGCGTCCAGCCTCGGCCCCGTCCCGATGCGCCCGCTACGGTGGACCGGCGACGCCGGGCCGACTTAGGTCGACGCCGGGATCGACTTCCGGCGACTGTCCGGCAGGCGTCATCCCGGTACCGTCGGGGTTGTGTGGCGCCGTCGGACCGTACGGGCCTGGCTGATCGAGGCCGGCCTGGCGCTCGTCGCTGCGGTCCTCGGGATCTTCTTCGCGGTCGAGTCGATCTCCGACGGCACCGGCGCACCGCTCGGCGTGGAGATCGTGACGGGCGCCGTGGCGCTGATCGGACTGGTGCTGTTCCGGCGGAGCCACCCGGTGGCGTTGACCGCGGTGCTCATCCCGTTCGGCATCCTGTTCGCCATGCCGATGGGTGCGACCCCGATCGCCCTGTTCGCGGTCGGGCTGCACCGGTCCGCCCGAGTCACCCTGACGCTCGCCGCGGTGCACGCGACCGCGGTGGTGGTGATCTACCGGCTGGCCATTCCGTCCACCCGCTCGTACCTGGAAGCCGTGGTGTTCCTGGTGCTCCTGCACAGCACCCTGGTCGCGGTGGCGATGCTGATCCGCTCGCACCGGATGCTGGTGCGCTCGCTGGCCGAGCGGGCCCGGCAGGCCGAGGAGGGTCAGCGGATGCGCATCGAGCAGGCCCGGCTGGGTGAGCGGGAGCGGATCGCCCGCGAGATGCACGACGTGCTGGCGCACCGCATCTCCCTGCTCGCCGTGCACGCGGGCGCGCTGGCGGTGCGCCGGGACGCGCCGGCCCATGAGCGTGAGGCGGCCGGGGTGATCCGGCTGAGCGCGTACCAGGCACTGGAGGACCTGCGGCAGGTCATCGGCATGCTGCGCGACCACCCGGCGGAGGACCGGCCGCAGCCCACGCTGGCCGACGTGCCCGCGCTGATCGCGGAGTCCCGCGCCGGGGCGACGGTGGATCTCGAGCTGGACCGGCGGCTCCAGGTGCCGGAGGGAGTGGGCCGCAACGCGTACCGGATCGTGCAGGAGGCCCTGACCAACGCCCGCAAACACGCCCCTGGCGCTCGGGTGCAGGTCACGGTGGGCGGCAGCGCCGAGCGGGGACTGGTGGTCGAAGTGGGCAACCGGCTGACCGGCGGTGGCACGCTGCCCGGCGCCGGTGCCGGCTTGATCGGACTGCGGGAACGGGTCCAGCTGGCCGGCGGCCGGTTCGAGCACGGGCCCACCACGGGCGGCGAGTTCCGGGTCCGGGCGTGGCTGCCGTGGACGCCGTGACCGCCGAGCCGGCCGCCGGTCGCACCGGGTCAGTCCGGGTGCTGCTGGTCGACGACGACGCCCTGGTCCGGGCCGGGCTGACGATGATGCTGGCCAACCTCGACGGCATCGAGGTGGCCGGCGCGGTGAGCGACGGGACCGAGGTGGCCGCGGCGGTGAACACCTACCGGCCGGACGTGGTGCTGATGGACATCCGGATGCCCGGGCTGGACGGGCTGACCGCCACCGAGTCGCTGCGGGCCCGCCGGGACCCGCCCGAGGTGATCGTGCTGACCACGTTCGACACCGACGCCCACGTGCTGCGGGCGATGCGGGCCGGGGCCAGCGGGTTCCTGCTCAAGCACACCCCGCCCGAGGAGATCGGGCGGGCGGTGCGGCGGGTGGCGGCCGGGGAACCGATGGTGTCACCCGAGGTGCTGCGCCGGATGATGACGTACGTCGCGACCGCGGACGGCGACGCCGCGCGCGATCGGGCCCGCGCCCGGCTGGACCGGCTCAGCCCGGGGGAGCGGGATGTGGCGCTGCTGATCGCCGAGGGCCGCACCAACCAGGAGATCGGAACGGCCCTGCGGATGAGTACGGCGACGGTGAAGGCGTACGTGTCCCGCATCCTCACCAAGCTCGACCTCACCAACCGCGTCCAGATCGCCCTGCTCGTCCACGACTCCCGCTGATCTTGGACTTGTGGCGCCGGGCAAAAGCCGCATAGAGGTCTAATGGGCAGCCACAACTCCAAGATCGGCGGGCGTGGAGATGGTTAGCGGCGGACCATGGCGGAGAGGAGGCGGTCCAGCGGAATGCTGGCGAAGCCGACCCGGACGTCGCTGGCGCCGTACGGCAGCCAGAACCGCCCGTCGTGGACCAGCCCGCCGCACGAGTAGACGACGTTCGGCACGTACCCCTCGCGTTCCCGGTCGTCCGGGCCGAGCAGGCCGGCGGGCAGATCGGCGATCACCCGCTCGGGTTCCTCCAGGTCGAGCAGCATGGCGCCGATCGCGTACCGCCGCATCGGCCCCACCCCATGGGTGAGCACCAGCCAGCCCGCCTCGGTCTCCACCGGCGATCCGCAGTTGCCCACCTGGATCAGGTCCCAGCCGCGGTGCGGCGTCAGCAGCGGCCCGACGTGCTGCCACCGGTGCTGCCCGTCCCGCACGGCCAGGCCCAGCGTCTCACCGTCGGACCGGCACAGCGCGAGCTTGCGGCCGCCGACGTAGCGCGGGAAGAGCGCCATGCCCTTGTTGCGGGCGGCCGGTCCGTGCAGCGCGGTCACCTCGAAATGCCGCAGGTCCCGGGTGAAGATCACCCGGCCGGAGATCTGGCGGCCGTTGTAGGCGGTGTACGTGGCCTGGTACGTAGCCCGCCCGTCCGGATCGATCACCTGCACGAAGCGGGCGTCCTCCATGCCGTTGCTCTCCGCCGGCGTGGCCGGCCAGAGCACCCGCTGGTGCAGCGGCACGGTGGCCGGGAACGACACCGCGTAGTCGGCGGCCACGATGTGCCGGACCAGGTCCAGCGTCTCCTGCGTGGTGGGCCGGGCGAGCAGCTCGGCCGGGACGTGCCCGATCACGTCCTCGAACTCCTCGTCGGTGTAGCGCTCGGGCAACGCGGAGATCAGGTAGGCCGACGCCTCGTTGTCCAGCTCGGCGTCGACCAGGGCGGCGGCGAGCTGGTGCCGCATGTGCAGGGCGCCGCCCCGATGGCCGATCATCAGCGGCCCGGACCGGTCGGCCAGCCGGATCGCGTCACCCGGGCCGAGGATCGCGGTGACGAAGCCGATCGACGAGATGTGTCCCTCGCCGATCTGCCGCAGGCTGATCGCGGCCCGCATCTCGCCCGGCTCCAGGCCGGTCTGATCGGGGTGCGGGACCATCGACGGATTGCACAGGGCCGCGGCCTCGACCGCGAACTCGTGGCTGAAGTAGGCGCCGATCAGCGTCCGGGCACTCGGCGACAGCTCGATCTCGTCCGGCACCCGGTGGCTGACCACGTCGTAGTGGTGCTGGAAGACGCCGCACAGGTCGTGGTGCCGGCCGGCGAACCGGGCCATCACGTCGTCCAGCAGCCGGGTGACCTCGTCCTCGTCGAGCTGCAGGATCCGCTCGATCAGGCTGGACGCGCGGTTCTGCACCAGTTGCGCGTCCTCACCGGGGACGAACAGCTTGATCACCACCCGCCGGTCGTCCGGCGCCATGGTGAGGTCGAGACGGGTCGCTAGTTCCACCGGTTGCATTGTTGCGGTCACGCTGTATCCCCGGGTGATCTGGCCCCGCGGTCGGCCAGAACGCGGGCGTGCTGCATCGTGGACAGGAACGCCAGCGTCGACTCGGCGCCCTGGTTCAGATTAGGACCATCCGCCTTCAAACCGTCATAACCCCCACCCGTCCGGGGGTCGTACATCACCGTGCCGGTGTCGTTGTCGCCGAGGAACCACACGATCGCCTGGAACAGCGGCGCATCCCAGCGGTCGTCGCCGGTGACCGCGGCCGCGGTGGCGCAGGCGTCCGCGGTCGCCGCCGTCTCGATCGGCTGCTGATCGTGCCGGTGCTTGGGCACACCGGGCCGCCAGCCACCGACCGGAACGGTGGACAGGTGCCCCTCGTGCTCCTGCTCCCGGCAGAGCCAGTCGAGCATCCGCAGGCCGTCGGTGAGCAACGGCTCGTCGCCGAGCAGGTCGCCGGCCAGGATCACCACCTCGGCCAGGGCCGGGTTGGCGTACGTCAGCTCCGGCTCCGGCCACACCCACTCGGGGTCGTCCCCGGGCAGGCCGATCACCGTCGCGGCGTCGGCCAGCAACTGGGCGGCCGCGGTGTCCTTCGGGTCGGCGCGCAGCACCTCGGCCGCACCCAGGCCGGCGAAGGCCATCGCCCGGGGCCACGGCGAACGCCGGTGCACGCCGAGCCGGAACGCCTCCACCGCCTCCCGGCGGATCCACGGGACCGTACTGCGCGCCGCGGCGGTGCCCAGGCCCCACAGCGCGCGGCCCCACCAGTCACCGGTGGACGGCTCGTCCAGCCAGCGCCGGTCGTAGCTGAACCGGTTGTGGAACCCGCCGTCGTGCCCCTGCGCGTGGGTCAGGAAGGCCAGGTACCGCTCGGCCAGCCGGATCACCTGCCTGCTGGGCTGCGGCTCCCGGCTGGCCACCAGCAGGCCGCGGGACACGTCGTCGACGCAGTAGCCGTGTTCGCGCCGTGCGATCGCGTTGCGCGCGTGTTCCAGCAGGCCGACGTCGTCGGACAACCGGGCGATGTGGGCCCAGTCGGGTGGCGGTGCGTCGATCAGGCGGATCGGCGGCGGCACCAGCCGCAGCGTCTGCGTCATGCCGGCACGCTCGCGGCGGCGGTACGGCAGCTGAGGAGCTGCGTCGCCAGGGCCTGGTACCGGGCGGCCACCGCCGGCCAGCGCAGCGTCGGGCCGCCGGTCAGGCCGGCCAGCCGGCTGGTCGAGTCGTCGGCGAGCAGCCGCCGGATCGCCGCCGCCATCGCGTCCGGGTCCTGATGCGGGACGAGCAGACCGGGACCGTCGGCGAGCAGCTCCACCGCGTGCGGGAACTCGGTGGCCACCACCGGCACACCGGCGCCCACCGCCTCGATCAGCACTCCGGAGGTGACCTGCTCGGTGGAGTCGTACGGCAGCACCACCACGTCGGCCGACCGGATCAGCCGGCTCAGCGCGGACTGGTCGAGGTAGACGTCCGCCCAGCGCACCCGCTCGGCCACGCCCAGTTCGGTGGCCAGCTCCTTGAGCGAGTCGCGGTACACGTCGCCGTGCTGCTCGAGCACCTTGGGGTGGGTCCGGCCGGCCACCGTGTAGACCGGCAGCGGTCCGGTGCCGGTCAGCCGGGCCAGCGCGCGCAGCGCCCATTCGATGCCCTTGCCCGGGCCGAGCAGTCCCCAGGTCAGCAGGTGCGGGACCTCGTGCCGGTCCGGGGGCGCGCTGGTGTGGCTGGCCGCGCCGTGCGGGATCACCGAGATCTTGCCGGCGTCCACCCGGTACATCGCGCCCAGCCGTTGCCGGGCGGTGTCGGTCATGGTGATCACCGCGTCCGCCGACGCCACGATCCGCTCCAGCACCGAACGCTGGAGCGCATCCGGGTTGCTCAGCACGGTGTGCAGGACGACGATCTTCGGCTTCTTCAGCGCGCGCAGCAGAGGCAGCACCTCCTCGCCGGCGTCGCCGGGGTAGATGCCGTACTCGTGCTGCACGATCGCCACGTCGAAGCGGTTCAGCGCGTTCGCCGCGGCCACCCAGCCGCCGGGTTTGTCGGTCGGCCAGGTGTGCACCACCCGGGGCGCCGCCTTGTCGATCGCCAGTCCGCCATGGTCGTCGCCGGCCAGCAGCCGGACCACGCCGCTACCGCTGGTGCCGGCGGTGAGATGCGTGGCGAGCGCCGCATTGAACGTCGCCAACCCGCATTGCGTGGGCGGATAGGTGCTGAGAAAGCCGTACGTGACGGGCATGAACAGGCCTTTCTGCTCGGCGGCTGCCTCCCCGCAGCACGGATCAGTCCTTTCGAAAAAATTGCGCAATTGACACAGAAGCTAACAAGAATGGTGTGTTAGCGGATCACCTTTCGGTAAACGCGCAGGTAGTCATCGACCATGCGGTCCTTACCGAACCGCTCCCGCGCGCGGACCCGGCAGTTGCCCCGGTCGATCGCGCCGATCCCGTCGACCGCGGCGACCGCGCCGTCCACGTCGTCGACCAGCCGCCCGGTGACACCCTCGTCGACCACCTCGGGCATCGACCCCTTCCGGTACGCGACCACCGGCGTCCCGCACGCCATCGACTCGACCACCGACAGCCCGAACGGCTCGGCGAACTCGACCGGGTGCAGCAGTGCCGCGCTCCCGCCCAGGATCCGGCCCCGGTCGGCCGGCCCCACCGAGCCGCGGTAGGTGACCCGGTCGCCGTCGATGTGCGGCTCGACCAGCTCCCGGAAATACCGGTCGTCCTGGACGATCCCGCAGATGGTCAGCCGCCGGCCGGCCCGCCGGGCGATCTCGATCGCGGTGTGCGTGCCCTTGTCCGGGTGGATCCGGCCGAACACCACCAGGTCGTCCCCGCCGTCCGGATCGAACGGCAACGCCTCCAGATCGACGCCGTGATAGACGGTCGCGACGTAGTCCAGGTCGGGGCACCGGTCGCTGTCCGAGATGGAGACGTACGAGGAGCCGGCCTTCCGGTACGCCGGCAGGATGTGGCTGCCGGAGAACCCGTGGACCGTGGTCAGCAGGGGCGCCGCGCAGTGCTGCGAGAACGCCAGCGGCAGCCAGTCCAGGTGGTTGTGCACCAGGTCGAACTCGCCGGACCGGCGCAGCGCGTGCGCGACGTGGATCGCCTCCCAGACCCGGCCGTCGAGGTCCGGGCTCTCCTCGTACCCGCTCGGGCAGACGCCGTCCAGCGTGGCCTTGGTCTGCGAGTCGAGGGTGGCGAACAGGGTGACGTCCACGCCGCGGGCGGCCAGGCCCTCGGCGAGCAGGCCGGCGATCGTCTCCCAGGGTCCGTAGTGCAACGGTGGGGTACGCCAGGCGATCGGTCCCAGCAGGGCAATCTTCATGGCAAAGGCTCCCTAAGCGGCTAAATCACGTAAGGAGTATGTAACGGACTCCCTCGGCCATGCAGGGGTTTGCCGGGAACGCACGTGTTAAGCAGGAGCCATGGCTGAGCCCTGGTGGAAAAGCGCGGTGGTCTATCAGATCTATCCCCGGTCCTTCGCCGACGGCGACGGGGACGGGATGGGTGACCTGCGCGGAATCATCGATCGACTCGACCACCTGGCCGGGCTCGGCGTCGACGTGCTGTGGCTGTCCCCGGTCTACCCGTCGCCGCAGGACGACAACGGCTACGACATCAGCGACTACCAGGACATCGACCGGGTGTTCGGCGACCTGGCGACGTTCGACGAACTGCTCGCCGGTGTGCACGCCCGGGGCATGAAGCTGATCATGGACCTGGTGGTCAACCACACCTCGGACGAGCACCCGTGGTTCATCGCCAGCCGGTCGTCGGTGGACGATCCGAAACGCGACTGGTATTGGTGGCGGCCCGCCCGTACCGGCAGGGAGCCGGGCGCGCCCGGTGCCGAACCGACCAACTGGGGTTCCGCCTTCGGCGGTTCCGCCTGGCAGTACGACGAGACGACCGGCGAGTACTACCTGCACCTGTTCTCCCGCAAGCAGCCCGACCTCAACTGGGAGAACCGCGAGGTGCGCGAGGCCGTGTACGAGATGATGCGGTGGTGGCTGGACCGCGGCGTGGACGGCTTCCGGATGGACGTGATCAACTACATCTCCAAGGACACCGCGCTGCCGGACGGCGAACTGCCGATCGGCGCGTCCTACGGCAACGGTGCGCCGTACTACCTCAACGGCCCGCGCATCCACGAGTTCCTGCGGGAGATGCACGAGCGGGTGTTCGCCGGCCGGGACGCGCTGCTCAACGTCGGTGAGATGCCCGGCGTCACGGTCGAGCAGGCGCGGCTCTACACCGACCCGGCGCGCCGGGAGGTCGACATGGTGTTCCAGTTCGACCACGTGTGGGCCGACCGCGGGCCGGACCCGTGGGTCCTCTACCCGTTGCAGCTGACCAGGCTCAAGGCCATCTTCGGCCGGTGGCAGGCCGGGCTCGCCGACGTCGGCTGGAACAGTCTCTATTGGAACAACCACGACCAGCCGCGGGTGGTCTCCCGATACGGCGACGACGGCGACTTCCGGGTGGCCTCGGCCAAGATGCTCGGCGCCGTGCTGCATCTGCACCGCGGAACGCCGTACGTCTATCAGGGTGAAGAACTCGGCATGACGAACGCTCCGTTCGGCGGAATCACCGACTTCCGCGACATCGAGGCGCTCGGCCAGTACGCGCAGGCGGTGGAGAAGGAGGGCCGGGACCCGGAACAGGTGCTGACCGTGCTGCGGGCGCGCGGCCGGGACAACGCGCGGACCCCGATGCAGTGGGACGCCTCGGCGCACGCCGGCTTCACCACCGGGAAACCGTGGCTGCCGGTCAACCCCAACCACCGGGAGATCAACGCGGCCGCGGCGGTGGCCGACCCGGACTCGGTGTACCACTTCTATCGCCGGCTGATCGAGCTGCGCCACAGCGAGCCGGCAGTGGTGCACGGAGACTTCCGCATGCTGCTGCCGGAGCACGAGCGGTTGTACGCGTACACCCGCCGGCTCGGCGCCACCGAACTGCTGGTGATCGGCAACTTCTCCGCCGACGTGGTGGCGGCCGAGATCGACGACGCCGGGGCGTGGGCATCGGCCGAGCTGGTGCTGACCAACGCCGTGCCGGACGGCTTGACGCTCGGCCCGTGGCAGGTGGTCGTCTATCGCCGGACCGCACCGGCATGATCGCTGCGCGGACGGGTATCGCGCATTCATGACCACCACGCATGCCGTGCCATCGCCGGTCGGGCTGATCGGCTTCGGCGCCGCCGCGGCCGCCGCCGCGCTGATCGGCGGGCTCGGCGTGGCCGGCACGTCTGCCGAGTACCAGAGCCTCGAGCAGCCGCCGTGGGCGCCGCCGTCCTGGTTGTTCGGTCCGGTGTGGACGGTGCTGTACGCGTTGATCGCGGTGGCCGGCTGGCTGGCCTGGCGCCGCGTGGGCTGGACCGGCGCGCTCACCGTGTATGCCGTCCAGTTGGTGCTCAACGCGCTGTGGACGCCGATCTTCTTCGGTTTCGGCCGGTACGGGCTGGCGCTGGTCGACATCGTGGTGCTGTGGGTCATGATCGGTGTGACGATCGCGATGTTCTGGCGGGTGTCGCGCGTGGCGGCCGGGTTGCTGGTGCCGTACTGGGCGTGGGTGACCTTCGCGACCGCCCTGAACGCCTGGATCTGGTACCACAACTAGCGGGTAGCGGTACGGGTGCGATGCGCGAGTCTGCTCAACCTCGTCCCGGTGCGTCCGATCGGGCAGGGTCGTGCGAGGACGACGTGGATCCGGCCGGGTGGGCGCCGTCGCCGTGGTGGCGACCGTGCTGCTCGGCGGGGTGACCGCGCCCGCGGCGGCGGAACCCACTCCGGCGGGGAACACGCCCGTGGAGACGGCCCCCGCTGAGTCGCCGCCCGCCGCGCCCGCGCCCGTCGAGTCGCCACCCGCCGCGCCCGCGCCCGCTGAGCCGCCGCCGGCCGCGCCCGCGCCCGTGGAGACCGCCCCGCTGGAGCCGGCGCCCGTTGACACCGCGCCGGTCGGGACACCGCCGGTCGTCCCTTCGCCGATCGGGCCCCGGCCGGCGCCCCCGAGTCGGATCCTGCCGCTCGGCGACTCCCTCACCTGGGGCAAGGGCAGCACCGACCGTTCCGGCTACCGGGCCGTGCTGCGGCGTGCGCTGGTCACGGCTGGCGTCCGCGTGGACTTCGTGGGGACGCAGCGCAACGGCGCCGGGCCGGACAATGAGCACGAAGGTCGCCCCGGGTGGCGGATCGAGCAGATTCACGCGTACGCGGCCCGCTGGGCGATCTCGGCCCGGCCGGATGTGATCCTGCTCGACATCGGCACCAACGACTACGTGCAGCGGCACGACGAGGCCCGCGCCCCGGCCCGGCTGGCCGCCCTGGTCGACCGGCTGCACGCCGCGGTCCCGCGGGCCGAGATCGTGCTCGCCAGGTTGCTGGTGATCGCCGGCGACCGGCGGTCCGCCGGGGTGCGCCGGCTGAATGCGGCGATCCCACAGATCGCCGCCGCCCGCCGCGGCTACGTCACGGTGGCGGACATGTCCCGCATCCCGGTGACCAACACCGGCGACGGTGTGCATCCCACCGACTTCGGCTATCGGCAGATGGCCTACCAGTGGTACCAGGCGCTGCGCCGGGTCCTGCCGGGCGGCCCGTCCTGGCCGGGCATGGCGGATCCCTTTCCGGTGCCCGCGGTGCGGCTGTCGGCGTCCGGCGGCACCGTCCTGGTCGCCCTGGCCGGCCGGCTCACCGCCGCCGACCTGGGCAACGTGACGGTTCGGCTGCGGTACCGGCGGGCCGGCACCCAGACCTGGGTGGGCCTGGGCACCGCCCGTACCGGTCCGACCGGGGTGGCGTGGTTCCGCCCGCGCCGGCCGCCGGCTCCGGGCGTCTTCACCGCCGTGGTGGTGACCGGCCGGGCGGCCGGCCGCACCAGCGGCGCGATGCGCAGCTGACCTCCGGGGGCAGACGGCCGGAGTCAGCTCTTCAAACAGATGTCGAACGGGTGGCCGCCCGGGTCCAGCAGCACCCGCCAGCGCGCCGGGTCCGGCTGCTCTCCCGGCTTGGTGGCGCCCAGCGCCAGCGCCTGCTGCTCGGCCTTGTCCAGGTCGTCGACGGAGAAGTCGAGGTGGTAACGCTTGGGTGAGGTCTCGGCGGGCCATCCGGGGGCGGAGTAACCGGGCACCCGGCCGAATCCGATGCTGGTCGAGCCGTCGCCGATCATGGCGTACTCGTCCGCGCTGTGCAGCACGTCCCAGCCCAGCATCTGGGCATAGAACGTGGCCAGCGCCGCGGGGTCTTCGGCGTCGAGGTTGATCATGGCAAGCGATGCGAATCCTGACATGGTGTCAGTCTGCCGCCGGATCCTGACAACCTCCGTCAGGAATCCGCGACATGCGGCCGGCGAGCTGACGGCGGTAAGTTGCTGGGCATGTTCGTCGCAGCGCTGGTCAATCTCTACACCAACGACATCGAGGGTGGGCTCCGCTTCTACCGTGACCTGCTCGGGTTCGAGGAGACGTTCCGTGCCCCCGCCGAAGGCGTACCGGAGCATGTTGAGCTTCGACTGAACGGGTTCACCATCGGCCTGGGCACGGTGGAGGCGGCCAACCGGGCGCACGGCGTGGCGGCTGCGCCCGGGAGCCCCGCGATGGCGATCGTCGTGTGGACCGATGACGCCGACGCGGCGTACGGCGCACTGGTGGCGGCCGGCGTTCCGTCCGTCCAGCCGCCGCACGACACCGGCAACAACAACCGCAATGCCCTCCTGCGCGATCCCGACGGCAACCTCGTGGAGATCGTGGCCAAGAGGTCGTGAACGGTGAGCCGTGCTCGGGTCGCCGGGGGAGGGGTCACGAGCAGCTGACCGTGGATGGACTGCACGTGCGGTCAGCGCAGCACCACCAGCCCGTCCAGCACGGCCGGCCCGCCGACCACGACCCGGATCGTGTGCTGCCCGCTGATTCCCCAGTTCCGCGCCCACACCGCGCGCCGGTGGAGCGTCGACGTGGAGCGCAGGTTCAGCGCGGCGACCCGCTGCCCGTCCAGGTATACCGTCACGGTCCCGGACGTCCGGGTGCGGCTCACCGCCAGACCGGCCGAACGGCCGGTGAACGTCCAGCTCATGCTCGATCCGCGGGTGGTGCTGTGCATCGCGGTCCCGCTCAGATAGGCGGAGTTGCGCAGCTTGGTCCAGCGTCCGGTGCGGGTGGCGGCGGTGTCCGCAACCACCTCGGCGGTACGGGTCACCGACGCGCTGCGCGTGTTGCCGGCCCGGTCCGCCGCTCGCAGCGTCCACGTGGTCGGCACCGCGGGCCGGACGTACCCGGGCCAGCCGGTCGCGGCCGGACTGAGAGTGACCGCCCGGGGCCGGGTCAACGCCATCGAGCGCAACCCGACGTTGTCGGTCGCTCGCCAGCCCACCCGGACCGGTACGGCGCCGTGCAACGGTCCCGGCCGCAGCACCACGGCCGGTCCCATGGTGAACGCGGGCGCGGTGTCGTCGACCACCACGGTGTAGCTGAGGCCGGCCGTGCGCCCGGACAGATGGACGGCCCGCACCGTCACCGTGTGCCGGCCCGGTGCCAGCCGCAGCGTGCCGCGGCGGTGCGTGTTGCGGGCGGACACCACGAGCGTGCCGTCCACGTACACGTCGAAGCGGTTCAGCAGTGTGGACGGAGTGCTCGTGGTCCACAACGGGCTGATCAGTCCACGGGTGTAGTAGGCCGAGCCGACGGCCGTGGCGCCGTACATCCTCAGCAGCCGCAGGCCGGCCGGTCCGGCGCCGGCCGTGCTGCGGATCGCGCCGAGCTGGCTGTAGAGCGCATTGCCCGGGCATGCGGTGCGGCCGGTGTCGCGGTGGCCGGAGATCCGGTACAACGAGGCCAGCCGGCCTTCCGGGTACCGATCGCTGCCACTGGACCGCAGCATGGTGTGGGCGGTGGCGAGGTGGCCGTACATGCCCAGCTTGTACGCCGCGACCTGCGCGATGGCGGTACGCACCCGGGCCGGCACGCCGCGCGCGCGGTAGTCGCCGAGCACCGCGATCGCGCTGCTGTGCGCGTTGAAGCCGAGCGTGTGCGCGCCCAGCACCGGCCGGGCCACCCCGCCCTTGCGCCCCTCGAACAGCGTGCCGCACCTGTCGACGAGGAAGTTGTAGCCGATGTCGTTCCAGCCGTTGCCGCGCACGTGATAGCCCTGGATGCCGCGGATGATCCGGGCCGAGTCCCGGCAGCTGTAGTTGTTCGTGCCGGCCGTGTGATGCACGAACACGACCTGCACGTCGGTGGTGTAGTCCGGCTCGTTCTTCACCAGCGACTCGTTGGCGCCCCAGCCGGACCGGGTCACCACCCGCGGCACCGGCCGCGCCGGCACCGGCACCCGGGCCGGGCGCGCGGCCCCGGCCCGGGCGGTCGGTGCCATCGCCGTGCCGGCGGTCGGTGCGGTTTCGGCGCGGCCGGTGGGTGTGGTGGCGGCGCCCGGGGTCGGTGCGGGTTCGGTGCGGGCCGTCGGCGCCGGATCGGCCGCCGTCACCGGTGCGTCCGGGTTGATCAAGTCCAGCCGGAGGCCGTCCGGCAGCGGAGTGGCGCGCCCGCCGTCCGCCGCCACCCGGGCCTGGACGCCGTCCGAGGTGCCCACCCACAGCGGGTCGGTGCGGCCGCGGCCGGCGCCGTCGACGCCGGCGGGGTCGGCCGGCGAGGCGCCGTCGCTGTCCAGCGCCTGCCACCCGGTCCACCGGCCGGTGGCGAGCGCGCGGGTGCGCACCTCGACCGTGCCGTTCAGCCGCGCCGTCGGGTCGGTCCAGGTGGCGCCGATCAAGCTGAACGGCCGGGTACGGCGTTGCGGCACGGCCCATGCCCCGGCGGCCGCATCGGCGCCGGTGCTGCCCGGTACGCCTAGGGACCGGCCGGTGGGCGAGGGTCCGGCGACCGGGCTGAGGATCGCCTGCCACGCGGGTCCGGGCCGGATCGGATCGGGCGACGGCTCCGGCTCGCCTGTCGGCTCCGGCTCGCCTTCCGGCTCCGGCCCGGGCCCGGCTTCCGTGGCGGCGGCGGAGACCGTACCCGCCGGTCCGGCCGCCGGAACCGCACCCGCCGGTCCGGTGGCCGGCACGCCCGCGGCGGTCAGGACCAGCAGCGTGCCCGTCGCTGCGGCGACGACTGCCGTGCTTCTCGGAACCAGGTTCACGCGTGTCCCCTCGCAGACCATGACACTGGACCAATACAGGATGTAGCGAACAAATCGGCCCGGTGTCAGGTTGCCGTATGAGGTGACGGCGGTCACGTACAGCGACAGGTGATTCGCGAACCTGCACGTCGCCTGCACGCGGTGTGCAAGCCGTCTCCGCCACAGTCGCGGCATGACTGACTCCGAGGCCTTCGCCGGCCGCCTGCTGGGCGCCCTGACCGGCGCCGCCGAACTGTTCACCGTCGAGCTGGGCCGCCAGCTCGGCCTCTACCGCACCTTGCGCGAATGTGCCCGCACGCCCGCCGACCTGGCCACCGCGACCGGCATCGACGGGCGGTACGCCCGCGAGTGGCTGGAGCAGCAGGCCGCCGCCGGCATCCTGACCGTGGACGACGACCGGTACGCGCTGCCCGAGCCGATCGCCACCGTGCTGCTCGACGAGGACGGCCCGTTCTACCTCGGCGCCGCGGCCGAGTTCGGGCTCGGGCTGGGCCTGCTCACCCCGGCCGTGATCGAGGCGTTCCGGTCCGGCAAGGGCATCTCGTACGCCGACTACGGCAAGCACTTCCGGCACGGCATCGCCGGCTTCAACCGGCCGCTGTTCACCCATTCGCTGGCCGCCGAGTGGCTGCCCGCGATGCCCGACGTGGAGCAGCGGCTGCACCGGCCGGGCGCCCGGGTGCTCGACCTCGGCTGCGGGATCGGCCACTCGTCGATCGCGCTGGCCCGGGCGTACCCGACGGCGAGCGTCCGCGGCGTCGACCTGGACGAGGCGTCGATCAGCGAGGCGCGGCGCAACGCCGCCGAGGCGGGGCTGGCCGACCGGGTCACCTTCGTCCGGGGCGACGCCGCCGACCTGGCCGGGGCCGAGCCGGCCGACCTGGTCACCATCTTCGAGGCGCTGCACGACATGGCCGACCCGGTGGGCGTGCTCACCGCGGCCCGCGGCGCGCTGGCCGAGGGGGGCACCGTGTTCGTCGCCGATGAGCGGGTCGAGGACACGTTCACCGCGCCGGCCGGAGAGATCGAGCGGTTGCAGTACGCGTTCAGCGTCCTGCACTGCCTGCCGGCCACCCGCGCGGAGGGCGACCACACCGCCAACGGCACCATCCTGCGGGCGCCGACCCTGCTCGAGTGGGCCCGCAAGGCCGGCTTCACCGAGCCGGAGGTGCTGGACATCCCCAACGACTTCTGGCGCTTCTACCGGCTGCGCGGCTGAGTGCCCGAATGGCGGGGGGCGATCGAGGCCCTCGTCGTCGTAGGGTCGGCCCGTGTTGATCCGGTTGCTGGGACCGTTCGAGGTCCACGGATCGCGCGGGCCGATCGCCGTGACCAGCTCGCGCCAGCGCACCGTGCTCGCCCTGCTGGCGCTGCACGCCGGCCGGCCGGTGCCGGTGGTCCGGCTGGTCGACGCGGTGTGGCCGGTGGACCCACCCGACTCCGCCCGCAACAGCCTCCAGTCCCACGTCACCCGGTTGCGCACCGTGCTCGGCGGGCCGGAGCTGATCACCCTGGAACCGGCCGGCTACCGGCTCGCCGTGGCCCCGGAGCAGATCGACGTGCTGGCGTTCGAGGACCTGGTGCAACGCTCCGAGATGGATCAGGCGCTGGCGTTGTGGCGAGGCCCCCCGCTGCCGGAGTTTCCGGACGAGCCGTTCCGTGGCAGGGCCGCCCGGCTCACCGACCTGCGCCGCACCGCGCTGGTGGAGCGGGCCGGCCACCAGCCACCGGAGGCCGCGGCGGCCGCCCTGGCCGCCGAGTTCGACGCCGACCCGTGCTGGGAACGCGGTGCGCTGGTCCTGGCCGGGGCGCTGGCGCGGGCGGACCGGCGCGGTGACGCGGCGGCGGTGCTGCGCCGGCATGCCGACGCCGTGGTCGACGCGCTCGGCATGGATCCGTCACCGGCGGTGAAACGACTGCAGGTCGCGTTGTTGCGCGGCGAACCGGTGGACACCGGACCCGACCCGCGGAGCAGCCCGGCGGCGGCGCCGCGGCCCGGACCCGTCCCCGCGCCGGACCCGCGGGCCAGCCCGGCGGCGGCGCCGCGGCCCGGACCCACCACCGCGCCGGGCCTGAGCTCACGGGACTATCCCGGTCG
>DASSAL010000234.1:0-3405 GCA_035685405.1 Actinoplanes sp.
CCCACCAGCCGGCCGGGTCGAACTCACCGGTGAGCACCGCGGCCAGGTGCCAGGGCTGGGCCGGGACGATCGCGTTCGCGGCCGCCCACTCCTCGTCGGTGGGGCGGCGGTCCACCGCCAGCTCGGTCGGCGCGGTCGCCACCAGGCCGGGCCGGAACACCTGGCCCAGCTCGTACAGGGCCAGGTCGCGCAGGCCGCGGCCGACGTTGCGCTTGAGCGTGGCGAGCAGCGGCGGCAGCAGCGACGTCCGCAGCTGCGGCTCCTCCTCCGACAGCGGGTTGGTCAGCCGCACCGCGCTGCGGCGCGGGTCGTCGGCGGGCAGCCCGAACGCGTCGTGCACCTCGGGCGCCACGAACGGGTACGAGAGCACCTCCACGTACCCCGCCTCGGCCATCGCCCGGCCGACCGTACGGCGGCGCCGCTGCCGGGCGGTGAGCCCGCCACCGCCGGGCGCCGGGGGCAGCACGCTCGGGACGTCGTTGTAGCCGCCCAGCCGGGCGACCTCCTCCACCAGGTCGGCCGGCTCGAGCAGGTCCGGCCGCCAGGACGGCGGGGTGACCTCCCAGGTGGACGGCACCGTGCAGCCCACCTGGGCGAGCAGCCCGGCCACGTCGTCCGGCGAGTACGCCAGCCCGATCCGGCGGGCCGGCAGCGCCGGGTCCAGGGCGATCGGGGCGGGCGGCACCACGTGATCGATGTCCAGCACCCGCTCGTCGACCGTGCCCCCGGCGTACCGGGTCAGCAGTTGCACCCCGCGCTCGAGCGCGACCAGCGGCAGCTGCGGGTCCACCCCGCGCTCCCAGCGCTTGGCGGCCTCGCTGTAGAGCTTGTGCCGCCGCGCGGTGCGGCCCACCATGACCGCGTCCCAGTGCGCCGCCTCGAGCAGCACGTCCACGGTGTCCGGCTGCCACTCGCTGGTCTCGCCGCCCATCACCGCGGCCAGCGAGATCGGCCCGGTGTCGTCGCAGATCACCATGTCTTCGGGATCCAGCACCCGGGCCACACCGTCCAGGGTGGTGAGCTTCTCCCCCGGCGTGGCGCGGCGCACCACCAGGCCGCCGTCCAGCCGAGCCAGGTCGAAGACATGCATCGGCTGGCCCAGCTCGAGCATCAGGTAGTTGGTGATGTCCACCGGCAGCGAGATGGACCGGATGCCGGCCGCGATCAGCCGGCGCTGCATCCACTCCGGCGACTTCGCGGCCGGGTCGATGCCGCGGATCACGCGGGCGGCGAACCGGTCACAACCGACGGTGTCCTCCACCCGGACCGGGTACGGGACGTCCGGCGTCCCGCCCGGCGCGTCGATCAGAGCCGGGTCGGTGTACCCGGACCGGAACGCGTAGGACAGCTCCCGGGCCATCCCGCGCAGGCTCATCTCGTACCCCCGGTCCGGGGTGATCTCTACGTCGATGAGCACGTCGTCGAGCCCGACCACCGGCCGCGCGTCGGCGCCCGGCTCGGCCGCGCCCGCCGGCAGCACGATGATGCCGGTGTGGTCCTCGCCGAGCCCCAGCTCACGAGCGGAGCAGATCATGCCGGCGGACATCCGGCCGTACGTCTTGCGGGCGCCGACCGCGAACCCGCCGGGCAGCTCGCCGCCGGGCAGGATCACCGGAACCAGATCGCCGACGGCGTAGTTGCGGGCGCCGCAGACGATCTCCTGCGGCTGCTCCCGGCCGATGTCGACCAGGTTGAACCGGATCGGCTTCTTGAACCCGGTCAGCTCCTCGATCGCCAGCACCCGCCCGACGACGAGCTCGCCCTTGACGGTGGCGGCCTGGTCGACGATGGACTCGACCTCCATGCCGAGGTTGGTCAGCGCGTCGTCCAACTCCTCGGCGGTCAGCCCGGCCGGCAGCTCGACGTACTCGCGCAGCCACGACAGCGTGGTCTTCATCGGTCTCAGACCTCCATGCCGAACGTACGGGTGAACCGCGCGTCACCCTCGACCATCTCGCGCATGTCGCCGACCCCGTTGCGGAACATCAGCGTGCGCTCGACGCCCATGCCGAACGCGAAACCGGAGTATCGGTCCGGGTCGATGCCGCAGGCCACCAGCACCCGCGGGTTGACCATGCCGCAGCCGCCCCACTCGACCCAGCGCGGCCCGGCGCGGTGCTGCTCGAACCACACGTCGAACTCGGCGGACGGCTCGGTGAACGGGAAGTAGTGCGGGCGCCAGCGGGTCTTCGCGTCCGGCCCGAACATCGCCCGGGCGAAGTGGTCGAGCGTGCCGCGCAGGTGCGCCATGGTGATGCCCTCGTCCACCACCAGGCCCTCGATCTGATGGAACACCGGGCTGTGGGTGGCGTCCAGCTCGTCCGACCGGTACGCCTTCCCCGGGCTGACCACATAGATCGGCGGCCGCCGGGAGAGCATGCTGCGCACCTGTCCCGGTGAGGTGTGCGTGCGCATCACCAGGCCGGGCAGGTCCACATAGAACGAGTCCATCGACCCCCGAACGGCGTTGTCCGGGCCGATGTTGAGCGCGTCGAAGTTCACCCACTCGAGTTCCAGCTCGGGGCCGTCGACGATCTCGTAGCCCATCCCGATGAACAGGTCGGACATGTGCTCCATCAGCGTCGTCAACGGGTGCCGGGCGCCGCGCGGCCGGCGGTCCCAGGGCAGCGTGACGTCGACCCGTTCCTCGACCAGCACGCGTGCGGCCCGCCGCTGCTGGAGCGTGCCGGTCGCCGCGTCGAACGCCACCTGGATCCGCTGACGGGCCTCGTTGACCCGCTTGCCCGCCTCCGACTTGGCGTGCGGCGGCAGCGAGCCGATCTCGCGCCGGGCCAGCGACACCGGCGAGCGGTCACCCAGGTGGGCCGGCTTCAGCGCGCCCAGCGCGTCCAGGTCGGCGGCGTCGGCGAACGCCTTCTCAGCGTCGCGCACGGCGGCGTCGAGCGCCTCCGGGGCGAGCAGGGCGGCCTGCTTCGGGTCGTACGGGTCGTTGCGGTAGGTCATCGTGCTCCCTCATACCGGCAGTGCCGACGAAGACAGGGCCATCGGGCAGTGTACGAAGGCGCGGCTGGGCCGCCGCCCGCCGGTCGAGGGAGTGCGCGCTCAGAGTCAGACCCGGCGCCCGCGACCAGCGGGCCGGCTAAACAGCAGGTCTGGCTTTCTCACGCCGGTCATCGTACCGCGACGGTGATGCCGGCCGTGCGGGGCACCGGCCCGTCCATGGCGACCAGCGCCGCGCCGGCCCGTTCCAGCGGGATCACCTGGCCGACCAGCAGGTCCGGCCGCAGCCGCCGGTCCGCCACCATGGCCAGCATCGGCGGGTAGTCCGCGGCCGCCATCCCGTGCGAGCCGTAGATCTCCAGCTCCCGGGCCACCACCAGGTCCCACGGCAGCGGCGCCCGCGCGTCGCCGCCGAGCATCAGCCCGACCTGCACGTGCCGGCCG
>DASSAL010000235.1:0-8385 GCA_035685405.1 Actinoplanes sp.
TGCCGACCATCGACGGTGACGTCGACCTGGAAGTCCAACGCCCACATCTGATCCGGGGCCTGCGCGCGCATCCGCTGATGCCGCGTCGGGCCGCAGCGCTGTTTCTTGCGCACTCGGGCCGGGCGTTTGAGCCCTAGTTCCAGCCACAATCGCCGGGTGCGTTTGCGGTTGACCACTAGCCCTTCGCCGGGCGGCGGTCGCGTGCGCCTTGCGCCATCCCCACCGCGGATATCGCGCGGAGATCTGCCGCAGCCGTTCCCGCAACACCCTGTCCGTGGACGCGACCCCGCTACCGGCTCCGCCGTGGTCGACTTGCGCATGGCGGTCGACCTACGATCGGGTCATGTTGCGGGGCCGCGACGATGAACGCGCGCGGATCGGCCAGCTCATCGCCGACGCCCGCCATCAGCACAGTGGCACCCTGGTCATCCGGGGCGAGCCCGGTGTCGGCAAGTCGACTCTGCTGGGGTACGCCGCGCAGGCGGCAACCGGCATGCGGGTGCTGCGCGGCTCCGGGGTCGAAGCGGAGACCCGACTGCCGTTCGCGATCCTGCACCAGCTGCTGTACCCGGTGCGGCGCCGGGTCGACGACTTGCCGTCCGCCCAGCGGGGGGCCGTCCGCGCCGCCCTGGGCTTCGCCGACGGGCACGACCACGGCCGCTTCCTGGTGGCCGCCGGCGTCCTGACCCTCCTCGGCGAGCTGGCCGTCGACGGCGGACTGCTCTGCCTTGTCGACGACGCGCACTGGTTGGACGAACCGTCCGCCGACGCACTTGTCTTCTGCGCGCGCCGCCTCGAGGCCGAAGGCGTCGCTCTGCTGTTCGCCGCGCGGGACTTCCCCGCCCCGTTCCGCGGGCTCCCGCAGCTCGAGGTCGGCGGTCTTCCGGTAGCACACGCCGAGCGGCTGCTCGCCGACCGGGCACCGGGCATTGCACCACCGGTCTGCGCCCGGCTCGTGGACCTGACGGCGGGAAATCCGCTTGCCCTCGCGGAGCTGCCGGCCCTGCTCACCGCGCGGCAGCTCGCCGGGCGGGACCCGCTTCCGGATCCGATGCCCATCGGCCCGGCCGCCCGCCGGTTGTTCACCGAGCGGCTAGCCCGGCTGTCCGCCGGCGCCCGGCGCCTTCTCGAGGTCGCGGCGGTCGACGACTCAGGCGACCTCCGGGTCATCCTGACCGCGGCCGGCACCGGCGACGCCGGCCTGACCAACCTCCACGAGGCGGAGCAGGCCGGGTTGGTGGAGGTCCGCGATGGACGTCTCGTCTTCCGCCATCCCTTGATGCGGTCCGCCACGTACCACGACGCGACGTTCGGCGGGCAGCGTGCCGCGCACCTGGCGCTGGCCGCGGCACTCGACCCGGTCGGCCAGCCCGACCGGATCGCGTGGCACCGAGCCGCGGCGGCGGTCGGCCCGGATGAGGAGGTCGCCGCCGCCCGGGAGCGTTCGGCCGCGCGCGCGATGTCGCGCGGCGGTGCGCCGGCGGCGGCCGCGGCGTGGGAAAGGTCGGCCGCGTTGAGCCCCCGCGCGGCCGACCAGGGGCGCCGCCTCGTCGAGGCCGCGTACGCCTGGTGGACCGCCGGACGGGCGCCGAGCGCCACGAGCCTCCTGCGGGAAGCAGAACCGCTGGTGGACAGCGCGGCGGTCCGGTCCCGCCTGCTGCACCTGCGTGGGCTCGTCGAGCTGCGCTGCGGCATGCCGGACGCCGCGTACCCGGTGCTGATCGAGAGTGCCGCGGCGGCGGACCCGCCGGCCGCGGCGCGAACCCTTGTCCTGGCCGCGGAGTCCGCTTCCTTCAACGGCAACGGGGCCCGCGTCGTCGAGGTCGGCGCCCTCGCGTCCCGGTTGGCCGGCGACCCCGGCCCGGACCCGCTCGTGGTACGGATGCTGACCGGCACTGCGAGCATCTTCGCGGGCGAGTGGGCGGCCGGCGCGGAGGCGCTGCGCGAGGTGGTGGCCGAGGCGGAACGCCTGCGCGACCCGGAGGCGTTGCTGTGGGCCGGCCGTGCCGCGTTCTACCTCGGCGACCAGGCCGCCGCCCGGACGTTGCATCAGCGGTCGGCCGATCTAGCGCGGGCCGCCGGTGCGCTCGGCGTGCTGACCATCTCACTCGACCGGTTGGCCTTCTCCCACCTGTTGCTCGGCAGGGTGGCGGACGCGGAGGCGGCGGCCACCGAGGGCATGCGGCTGGCGACCGAGATCGGCCAGGACGAGGCGGTGGTGCACCACCTCGGCACGCTGACCGCGGTGTACGCCATCCGGGGCGACGAGGCCGCCTTCGCAGATCATGCCGACCGCGCCGGCGCGCTCGTGGCGGCCCGCGACGTCCGGCTCGTGGGTGCCATGCTGACCTGGGCGCGAGGCCTGCTCGACCTCGGTCTCGGTCGTCCACAGAACGCCCTGGACCACCTCGCCCAGCTGGGCGGCGGCACCACCGGGCATCCGGCGATCCGGCTGTGGGCCACGCCCGACCTCGCCGAAGCCGCGGCGCGTGCCGGACGGCCCGAGGAGGCCGCCGACGCGGTCGACGCCTACGGACAGTGGGCCCGGCGCACCGGCATGCCCTCGGCCCTGGCCGCGGCGGCGCGCTGTCGCGCCCTCGCGGCCGATCCGGCCACGGCCGGCCGGCATTACGAGGAGGCACTGCGGCTGTTGGGCGAGGCTGAGCCGCGGCCGTACGACGAGGGCCGCACCCGCCTGCTGTACGGGGAATTGCTGCGCCGCGGCAAGCAACGCAGCCGGTCCCGCACCCACTTGCGGGCGGCGGTCGAGGCGTTCGAGCGGTTGGGCGCTGAAAGGTGGGCCGACCGCGCCCGGCGTGAGCTGCGGGCGAGCGGGGAGACCGCCCGGCGGCGCACCGCCGACTCGGTGACCGCCCTCACCCCGCAGGAGTTGCAGATCGCCCGGCTCGCCAGCCAGGGCGCATCCAACCCGGACATCGCGGCGGCCGTGTTCCTCAGCCGGCGCACCGTCGAATACCACCTGCACAAGGTGTTCACCAAGCTCGGCGTTGTCTCCCGCGCCGAACTGGCAACGTTGGAGCTCGAGCCGGCCTGACCCGGGTCAGGCCGGGTCGATCCCGCAGTGCCAGAGAGCACGCGACCGCAAGTCACACCGGTGAGCCCACCTGGCCGGTCGCCGGCGCGGTCGCGGTAGCCGGGCCGCACCAGCGCCGCAACGCTGGGAGCAGGCTATCGTCGGGCCACCTGTCGCCGGCCCAGGCGATGTACGCGTCCGGTCGGACCAGGGTCATCCCGGGGCCGGAGCTGGCTGCACCGCGGACGACCACGACGCGGTCCGCCCACGGCGATGCCGCCACCGCCACGTCGTCGAATCCGGCGTCGGGCCGGACGACGAGGACGAACCGGGCACTGCGCAGCAGCTCGTACAGCCGACCGGAGCCGGTCGGGACGTCGACGGCGCGCCGGCCGGTCAGCCGCTGCCCCCCGCCGCGGTGGCCGTAGGCGATGCCCACACCGCTGAGCCGGCCGAGCAGCCGGCGGCGGGCCGGGGGCAGCGCCACCAGCGTGCGCATGGCGAGCCGACGCACCGCCATCCCGGTCCGGGACCGGCCGAGGACAAGCCGGTTGAAGCCGTCGGTCATCTGCAGCACGCGGGCCCCGGTGGGATGGCGCTCGGCGTGGTAGCTGTCGAGCAGGTCCGGTGCGGCCCAGCCACGCAGCGCCGCCGCCAGCTTCCAGCCGAGATTGAACGCGTCCTGGATGCCGGTGTTCATGCCTTGGCCGCCCAGCGGCGAGTGAACGTGGGCGGCGTCGCCGGCCAGGAAGACGCGACCAACCCGGTACTGCTGCGCCTGCCGGCGCTCGCTCAGGAAGCGGGTGGTCCACCGTGGCGGGCCCATGCCCAGGTCGGTACCGGCGATCCGGTGCAGCGCGTCGCGCAGCTCCGCCTCGGTCACCGGCTCGTCCATCGGGACGCGTTCGCGCCGGCGGTCCCAGACGATGACGCGGAACCATCCGTCACCGAACGGCACCACGACCGCGAGACCTTCACGGTTGGTCCGGCCGAACATCGCCCCGGCGGGCGGCTCGGACAGCCGCGCGTCAGCCAGCATGATGTGGGTCTGATACTGCTCCCCGACGAAGCCGACGCCGATGAGGTCCCGGACCCGGCTGTGCGCACCGTCGCAAGCCGCCACGTAGCGGGCATGCTCGGTGCGGTCGCCGTCGGCGGTGCGGACCCGGACCCGTACGCCGTCGTCGTCCTGGTCCACGCCGATGACCTCGATGCCCCGCTCGACGCGGACGCCGAGCCGCTCCAGCCGGGCACTCAACACCTGCTCAGTCGCGCTCTGCGGCGCGATCAGCAACATCGGGAAGCGACTGGGCAGTCGGCGGAGGTCGAGTGCCGCACCAGGCACGCCCTGCACCTCAGTGAGCGGGAGGCCCCGCCCGACCAGCTCGTCGGCCACCCCGCGGGCGTCCAGCAGCTCGAGCGTCCGGGCGTGCACCGCGAACGCCCGGGTGACGTTCGCGTCGTGCGTCCGACGCTCCAGGACCCGGACCCCGACACCGGCGAGGGCGAGCTCGCCGGCCAGCGCGAGTCCGGTGGGACCGGCGCCAACGACGACGACGTCAGTCATGTTGCTCATGAGGTTCTCCTCTGGTCGTTTATGGCATGTGGCTCCCCCAGCGTGGGCGCGAGGAGGGCAACGCCGAATCGGTGAGCACACCGGTGCGATCCCGACCCGGGACGGATCATCGGTGGCACCCGGGCCGACGGCCCCGTAAGACGCTCGCCATCGCGGTCGTGCCGGCGCCGGCAAGGCCCGGGCCCAGGCGGACCCTCGCTCAGCGACCCGGCCGGCGTCAACGCGAACGAGCGCTGCGCAACGCCGCGATCAGACCGGCCGCGATCAGCAGAAGGGGAAGTGCCCAGCCGACAACGGTCGCGACCGTGTCGGCACCGCCCAGCAGCCCCACGCCGATAGTGGCGGAGCCGACGGCGGCGATCCAGGCCCAATGCTGCGGCCGGCTGAGCGGCCACCAGGACAGCAGGGCGATGAGCCCCAGTCCCACGGCTACGGACAGCAGGAACGCGGCGCCGATGCGGTCCGGGTCGGCACCCTGAAGGGGCCCGGCGGCGAGCAGCACGCCGGATCCGATCCCGGTGACCACGCCGCCGACGGTGAGCAGGTCGGTGGAGCGGGTCAGCACCGCCCAGACGACCATCTCGACACCGAGCACCACTGGAACGGCGCCGTCGGCGGCCGGCACGACGCGCCCAGCCAGGATGAGCACGCCAGCCGTGACCAGGAGCAGCGCGGCGAAGCCGCGGTTACGCCGTCGGGTGTTCGCTTCGCGCAGAGCTGTCACCGGAGACTCCCTTTCCCTCGTCTCGTTCGTGTCGTGCGGTAGGCGGTCCGCCGTGTGACAGCACGAGCGGCCGGCCCGCGCGGCCAGGATGGCCGCAGGCAGCCGGCCGTCGAATCAGGGAACTCACCAGTGGCGACACCAGTCGTGTCACTGCGAGACCGTCAGGAACCGCTCGAACAGCAGCGGCAACGGTCGCGTCCACGGACGTGGTGTAGAAGACGATCACCGTGGAGATACGGGTTGATCCTATGCGGCGATCGGCGCTGGTTCGGTTCCGGCCGTTGCCGTTGGTTCGTTATCGATGGTCGTGAGGCGGGCCTTGTTCAAGAGTTCGAGGCCCATGTAGCGGCGTGCTTCGGTCCATTCGTCGGTCTGCTCGGCCAGCACCGCGCCGACCAGGCGGATGATCGCCGCCCGGTTCGGGAAGATCCCCACGACGTCGGTGCGCCGGCGGATCTCCTTGTTCAGCCGCTCTTGCGGGTTGTTGGACCAGATCTGCCGCCAGATCTCCCGCGGGTAGGCGGTGAAGGCCAGCAGATCGCCGCGGGCGTCGTCGAGGTGCTCGGCCGCGGCGGGGAACTTCTGTTCGATCGCCTCGACCACCCGGTCGAATTGAGCGGTCACGGCCTCGGCGTCGGGCTGGTCGAAGATGGTGCGGACCAAGGTGGCGACCCACGGCTGAGCGGTCTTGGGCACCTTCGCCAGCAGGTTGCGCAGGTAGTGAAGTCGTAAGGAATCAACCTGGTGGTTCTGGTGTGTCGGCTGGCTTGATCGATTGTAGGAGGGCTGCGGCGCTGGAGTGTCGTGTGGCGACGGGCAGGGTGACGTATCTGTCGTGCTCCAGCAGTGGTCGGAGGTGTAGGAGGGCGTCGCCGATGGTGCGGGGGCTGACTTCGAACAGGTCCGCGAGGACTTGGCGGGTGCAGACCCGGCGTTGGTAAAGGATGGCAGCCAGCACGCGTTCGTCGTCGGTGATCTTCTGGCGGAACACGCCTGCGCGTGTGCCTGGTAGGCGCGGGCCGCCGCGTCGCTGATAGTGACGCCGTTCGGCCTGAGCGGCTTGCAGGCAGGACAGCCGGTCAATCATGTCCCGCAACTCGTCGCGGCTCATACCGGTCAATATCGGATCGGACAGCGTGGTGAACGCTTGTGTGCGCGCCGTCGGTTCGGCGCCGGTGGCGAGGAATCGTCGAACGGCGGCGGCGTCGGGGAAACATAGGGTGCTGGCGGTAACGCGATGTCCGAACTGCTGCAGGAGTTCAGCGGTCTCGGCGATCGCCAGGCCGATCGATGTCGGGTTGATCTCCAACAGGTCTGAAAGGGTGTGCTGCGAGCAGATCTGCCGCTGGTAGAGCACGGTGACGAGCAGACGCGCGGGATCATCGAGCAGGGGCCGGTGTCGAAGGTTCCCCCGGGCCCGGCGGCGTCGGCCGCCGCGTTGTTCACAGTGCCGTTGCTGCGCGCGGGCGGCCTGCGCGGGGGCCAGGTCGTGGGCCAGTTGGTCGAGCTGCGGCTGGGTCATGCCGGTCAACCGAGGATCGGACAGCTTCCGCAGCGTCGACGCTCTGCGGCGGCGGGGATCGGCCGGCTCGACCGGCTCGGTGGTGGCGGGAGGCGGGGCGGGACAGGGGCGCAGTGGATGGGGCTGGATGGTGTAGTTCCAGGCGCTGTGTGCCCGGTGGTGCTCGATGGGCAGGGCGTCCATGCGTTGCTTGCTCACCGATACGCCGAGCGGGTAGCTGCCGGTGTCCAATTGCGCCTGCACGCGTAGCCCGGTACGGGTCCGGGTCGAGGCGATCGTGTTGACGACGACTTCATGGCTGGTCAGCGGTCGTCCCCGCCAGTTCATCGTGACGTGGGAGAACAGCCGGTGCTCGATCTTGTTCCATTTCGACGTGCCGGGCGGGAAGTGGCACACGGTGATCGCCAGGCCGGTCTCAGCGGCGAGCTCACCCAGCTCGGCCTTCCACAGCCGGTAGCGGCAGCTGTTCGACCCGCCGGCGTCCGCGGTGATCAACAGCCGGGTAGCGTGCGGATAGTCGCGACGGCCCCGGGCCCGCCACCAGCGGCGGATGGACTCCACCGCGAACGCAGAGGTGTCGTGATCGACGCCGACGTTGACCCAGCCGAGATCGGCGGTCAGGTCGTAAATCCCGTACGGGATGGCATGTTCCACCTCCGGCCCGCTGAAGAAGAAGCTGTGGTCCTCGACCTCGATCGGCTCGCCCTTCGGCCGCCACTGCCGACCGGCGTTGGGCAGTCGGCCGAGTTGCTCGCGTTTCTTCGTGTCGACGCTGATCACCGGCTCGCCTGCACCCTGATGCTTCCTGACCTGGGCGTTGAGGTAATGGAACTGCGCGTCGCGGTCCGGGTGCTGCTTGCCCTCCAACGTCTT
This sequence comes from Actinoplanes sp., assembly GCA_035685405.1. GTDB lineage: Bacteria > Actinomycetota > Actinomycetes > Mycobacteriales > Micromonosporaceae > Actinoplanes. The sequence continues at coordinate 7,730 of DASSAL010000235.1, forward strand.
GGCGTTGGCCTGCAGGCTGAATCCGTTCGCTTTCAACAGCCGGCCCACCGTCGGCGCCGACACCGGGTGTCCTTGCCGGGTCAGCTCCTCGGCCAGGCGCCGCAAGGATTTCGTGGTCCAGCGCAGCGGGGACTCCGGATCGCCGCGCTCGTCGGGCTCGACCAGCGCCAACAAGGCCGGCACCAGACACTGATCGCACAACTCGACGTGTCTGCGCCCACCACCCGGTTCTCTGGCGCGGCCGTCAGGCAGCGGCTCCTCGCCAGCTTCCAGCTCGAAGACACCTCGACGGATGGTGGTTTCGCTGACGCCCGCGGCATGCGCCACGGCCCGCACGCCGCCGTGGCCGAGCAGCCGGGCCTCGGTCGCCAGCGCAAGCCGCCGTTGACGCTCGTTCAGGTGAGGCAACAGCACACCGAGCCTCACGACGAGCTGTGCACGGGCACCATCCGGGATAGCCATACCACACCAACGAGCCCAAACCCGGGAAACCGCACCTTGTTGCTGAACAGCTTCAGTGCGTCCGGCACCGTTGCCAACCGGCGCCGGGTAACGCGGCGCCGATCGCGCCCACAAGACCGCGGTGGGCATCCGAGATAACGAGCCGCACCCCGGACAGGCCGCGGGCGGTCAAGGAGCGCAGGAACGCCAGCCAG
>DASSAL010000236.1:0-3056 GCA_035685405.1 Actinoplanes sp.
GGATCACCTCGGCTGGGAAGCGGAACCCGGCGAGCGCCGAGCGAGGAGGAGACCAAGGGCCCGACCGAGCAGCGTGCTTCACCGATCAAGCCTGGCGTGGATCTTCCGATCGGCGAATGCAACAGACCCAGTCGGTGGATAAGCACGACTCGAATCCGCCCCGGGTTCGTGGCGTCGGGGCACGGACGCGGACCCGGCCAACCCCCGGGATTCCATATACCAGCGCTCCGCCGCGGTCACCGTTCCAAAGCCCGGGGGCCCCGGGAACGGGGCGGTCAGCCGCTGTCCCTGCCCTTGTTCGCTGTGGAGACGGTGTCGCTGTCCGGTGGCGATTCAGAGATCGTGTATGCGGTGCCGTCGGAGCCGGCCAGCAGCGGAAGCGCGGCCAGCCAGGTGATCAGGACGGCGAGGGCGCAGGCCATGATGGCCCAGCGGAGGCCGTAGGCGCTGCCGACCGCGCCCGCGCCGAGTGCGCCGAGCGGCAGCGCGCCCCAGCAGATGACGCGGTGCACGCCGAGGACCCGGCCCAACATGTCGGCCGGGGTACGCGATTGGCGCAACGACATCGCGACGACGTTGAACAGGCTGATGACGAGGCCGAAGGCGATCATCGCGGCGCCGACCACAACCAGCCGGGGCGACAGGGCGATCACGGCAAAGCAGGCGCCGATCAGCGGCGCCGACCACAGGACCGTGGCCCTGCGGCCGGTCGGGGTGGTGAGGCGTTCGGCGAGCAAACCCCCGGCGAACGAGCCGATGGCGCTGACCGCGATCAGCAGGCCGAAGCCCGCCGGGCCGAGGCCGAGGTGCTGGCGGGCGAACAGCGCCAGGACGGCGTAGAGGCCGCCGGCGCCCAGGTTGATCGACGTGGAGAGCAGGGTGAGAGTGCGGATCAATGGTGACCGGATGAACCAGCGAACCCCCGCGGCCAACTGCCGGCCGATCGGCTCGCGGTGTTCGGCGAGCGCTCGCGGTGGGGTGCGGACACCGATGCAAGCCAGCAATGCTGCCGAGCCGAGGAACGTGGCCGCGTCGACCCCGATCGGCAGCGCGGCGGCGACCGCGAAGAGCAGACCGCCCAGGGCCGGCCCGGCGAACTCGAACGTGGCTACCTCCGCGGCTACCAGGCGGGAGTTGGCACGTTGCAGCCGGTCGGCGGGCACGATGTCGGGAAGCAGCGCGTGCGAGGCGATGTCGTAGTAGACCTCGCACGAACCCAGCACGGCGGCGAGCACGGCAAGGCCGACGATGCCCAAGTGCCCGGTCAGTACCCCGGCGACCGCAACCAGCCCGGCCAGGCCACGGACGACCTGCAGGACGATCATCATCGGTACCCGGGGAATCCGGTCGACGAGGACACCGGCGTGCAAGCCGAAGATCAGCCACGGCATGGTGGCGGCCGCCGAGACGACCGCCACCTGCCCCGGGCTGGTGGTGAGAGAAACAGCCAGCAACGGCAACGCCGTGGCCCGGACCCCATCACCGAGGTACGAGAGAACAGCGGATGTCCAGTACAAGCGGAACGGGTCGCCGTACCGGGTGGCCAGCCGGTTCGTCACCATCAGAGCAGTCCGTCAGCGCGTGGCGGACAGGGAATCAGCGTGGCGGCGCAGAGCGCAGACCGCCTCGGCGGGGGTGAGGCCCCGGCCGAGCAGCGCGGCGAGCAGGCCGGTGACCTGCGGCGCGGCGAACGACGTTCCGGTACAGGCGGCGTGGCCGTCGCGGTACTCGACGAGACCGCCGTCGGGGGCCTCCCGGACACCGCGCGGGAAGGCGCCGACGATGCCTTCGGCGGCGACGGTGAAGTCGACCCACCAACCGTGGTTGGAATACGCCGCGGGTGAGCCGACGGCGAGGACCGTCTTGGCGGCCGCGGGCCACACCGGCTCGACGCGGCCGTCGTTGCCGGCCGCGGCGACCACCAGCACCCCGGGGTGCCGGACCGCCAGTTCGCCGAGCGCCGCCGTCATGGCGACCGGCGCCGCGCCGGCATACGCGGCCAGCGAGAGATTGATCAACGCCGGTGGTTCCTCGGAAGCGGCCAGGCCGAACAGGGCCCGAGCGACGTCGAAGTCGCTGCCGATGCCGTCGGCGTCCAGCGCCGCCACCACCCGCACGTCGGCACCGGGTGCAAGATCACGCACGAGGCCGGCCGCGAACGTGGCATGCCCCGCCGCGCTGCCCAGCACCCCACCCTCGCTGATCTCGGTGACGTCGACGACGGCGACACGGATGCCCCGCCCCTCACCCGCCGGCACGCGCGCCGGGAGGCTGGCCGTGGGCAAGGGACCCGCCTTGGCGAACTTGCTCACCGCGGCCGCGACAACGATGTAGTTCGGGTCCAGCTCCAGATCGGGGCCGCGCAGAGAAGCGCAGAGCCGCTCGATCTGTGCCGGCCGCGCGGAGGGGTGGCTCAGCCGGATGACGGATCCGCTCCGCGCGACGACGGAGAAGCCCTCTGCGGCCAGCCGGTCCAGCACGGATTCGCGCCGCGGCCCGGCCACTAGCAACTCACCCGGGACGGCAAGCCCGCCACCCGCCCGCACGGCGAGCCCGCGCGCCAGCAGGTCGGCTTCGGTGTCGGCTTCGGCGAGGGCCGCGACCTGACGGGCAGCGGCGACAGGATCGATGCTCTGGAACGACTTCAGGTACCCGGTCATGATGACGCCTTCCTTGCGAACGGAGACAGTGGACATCGGTGTGCGCCGGCGCATCCGCCACCAGCGGCGATCGAGGGTAACCGATGGCCCTATCGCGTCCCTATCGAATCGCTATCGCCCCCGGGCCGACGCTGGGCGCCATGTCCGAGCGACACCCGATGAGCTCGACAAGGGACGACTCGCTCAGGCGGTGAGGCCGGGTTGCACGGCGTCAGCTGCAGACCGCTCCGCCGGCCGCCGAGCCGACCAGGCGGGCGGGCTCCGATGCCCCTATGTTTCGTCAAGCTGTTCTTGGAGTCTGAACGGTGTTGATTTGTTGGAGCAGTTGGTAGATCTCGCGGGCGATGTAGCGCTTCAGACAGCGGACGGCTTCGCGTCGGGTGAGGCCTTGGCTGG
>DASSAL010000237.1:0-2597 GCA_035685405.1 Actinoplanes sp.
ACGGCCGCCACACCAGCGACGGCCCAGATCGGAGGAGGCACAAAATGATCTCCGACGTGATGCACCTGCAGCTGCACGCCGCCCGCCGCGCAGACCTCATGCGCGAGGCCGACCGCGAGCGACTGATCCGCACCTTCAACCGCCCTCGCAACCGCCGCGACCCCACCACCAGCACCCGTCGCCAGCCGGTCAGCACCGCCAACGCGGATGGTGGTGCGGCTACGACACCGAGGACCACGGCCGGGGAATTGGCGTAGCAGCACGCTCCGGAACGACGAACGACAACGCCACAACGCGACGATGTGCGTGCCCGGCACCGGCAAGACCGCGGTCGGGCTGCACCGGGCCGCCTACCTGCTCTATCCGCACCGGGAACGGCTGCGCCGGTCGGGCGTGCTGATCGTCGGCCCGAACACCGCGTTCCTGTCGTACATCTCGGCGGTGCTGCCGACGCTGGGCGAGTGGACGTGCAGCTGACCACGGTGGACGAGCTGATCGACCGGGTGCCGGTACGCGCCACCGACCCGCCGGCCGCCCAGGCGGTCAAGCACGACGCCCGGATGGCGCAGATGCTGGCCAGGGCGCTGTGGCGGCGGCTGACCAAGCCGACCGAGCCGACCGCACCCGGCGGCGATGAACAACCTCCGTCTGCTCCGGCTACGCCGCGGCCGACTGCACGAGCCCGCGGCGGGCTCAGGTCGTCGCTGCGCAACGATCCCGACCTAGGCGTCGCACAGGCCAGGCGAACGTCGACGCCGTCGGCTGGCGGCTGATGACGATCGGCTACATCGCATTCGGGGCGTCGCAGGTGCGGGCCGTCCCGAAGCGCGTGCGGTGCGGCCCCGGGCAGCTGCCGGTCGATGTCCACGCCCGGCCCCGGTGCGTCCCGGGGCGACGGCCCGCCCACCGATAGGCGCTGGCCCGATCGTCGACCCGGGGGTGCTCGAACCCGACAGAAGATGGCCGAACAAATTCCCTCGGCGGAGTGACTAACCGGGTGAAGGTCCAAACATCGAAGGAGACATGTCATGCGTACGCATCGTCCCGGTAGTCCCAAGTCCCGCTTCCTGCTCGCCGCCGTGATCGGCGCGAGCGTACTAGGCATCGGAGCATGCGGCCGACCGGCCGCAGTCGCGGCCGTCGACGCCCTGCCACCGGCCACTAAACCCGGCGCGGCCGCCCCTTCCACCCCAGTCACCGCCCTGCCGCCGGCCACTGAACCAAGCGCGGCCGCCCCTTCCACCCCGGTCACCGCCTCGGGTACGGCACATTCCCCGCCGGCGGGATCGTCGTTACCGCGCGGCTGGCGGCGCTGCGTCAACTCCATCGAGAAATACTCCATCGGGTACCCAGGCACCTGGCACACCACCCAGATCCGGCCGGCGGAGGCCTGCGTCCAGTTCCACCCCAGCCGTTTCACTATTCCGCTCGAGAGCGAGTACCCGCTGACCGCCCTGAACGCCCAGCGGGTGCAGGCGCCGCCGAGCCGGACCGGCACGGAATCCGAGCGCACCCTGCTCTGGGAGCCGACCACGGCGGCCGGGCGGCACGCCGTCCGGTTCGAGACCGCCAGCACCGGTGAGGGGCTCAACCTGGCCGGCACCCGGACCTACGGGTACGTCATCCGTCTCGGGCACAGCCTGATCTCGGTCCACACCACCGCCGAGCCGGGCGAGACGCGCTACGCCGCCTGGAAGACCGTCGTCAACAAAGCGGTCCGTACGCTCACCGTCGCGAAGCCCTCGCCCGCGCAGCGCGGATGTGCTCCGATCCGGCCCGACACCGAATTCTACGAAGCCGGCCGGGTCGGCACAGACAAACTGACCACACCGATCTCCCGCTGCTCGACGATCAGCGTCTCGCACATCGTGGATCCGGCGAACCCAGCGGACCGCTGCCAAACCTTCCTGATCGGGTTCTGGCCGCTGGTCGACGGCTCCCTCACCTACACCGATCCGGTAACCGCCTGCGGCGGGCGCCGCACGGTGCTGGCGCGCAACGTTCCCGACAACGCCGAATACCTGGTGCTGTATGACGTCGACTACATCGATCCGGAGATCCAAACCGTCAAATTCACGATATGGCGCTGACGGCAAGGTGCCGGGCTTCAGTTGGTGCGTTACGGATCTAGGTCGGACGCACGGCGGCATCAGGCCCGCGTCAGCGCTCCTGGCTGACGCGGGCCCCCGCATCCAACACCCGCTCCTGCCGGTGTACTGCCGCTGCACCCCGGGCGGACTTATGGCCCTTCTTGACGAAGCCGGTGTCGTCGGCGACCAGACCGCCCCGGTGTGCCCAGCCGGTCGACGACATAGGCGCGGATGTCGGCACGGACGCCGTCAACATCCCAGTCCGCCCGCCGCAGCAGCCGCTACATCCCGTCCGGTCTGACCTCGCCGGCAGGGTTCCGCCAGGGTGGCGTCAACGGCCCGCAAAAGCCACATTGCCGTCGTGCCGACTTCGCTCTCGCGAGTCATCCTGGGTGCGTGGAACCTACACCTACGCCGCGCCGAACAGGCCGGATCATCTTTCTCAACGGCGCTTCCAGCTCAGGCAAATCCACGCTGGCCAAGAGCCTGCAGACAGTTTTGGAGGAA
>DASSAL010000238.1:0-9196 GCA_035685405.1 Actinoplanes sp.
GGCGCCGGCGGCCTGCCCACCGGCGCTGGCCGCGGTCGCCGCCGCGGACTGGCTGATCTTCGGGCCCGGCTCCTGGTACACCAGCGTGCTGCCGCATCTGATGGTTCCCGAGCTGGCCGCCGCGATCATCGCCGCCCCGGCCCGCAAGCTGGTCACCCTGAACCTGGCCGCGGACAACGAGACTCTGGGCCTGTCCGTCGCCGACCACCTCGCCGCGCTGCACTGGTATCTGCCGCAACTGCGGGTGGACGCGGTGCTCGCCGACGGCAAGTGGGTGGGCGAGCCGGAGCCGGTGCACCGGGCCGCGGCGGCGCTCGGTGCCCGGCTGGTTCTGGCACCTCTGGCCGTTGCGGATGGCAGCCCGAGGCATGATCCTGAGTCGTTGGGCGTTGCCCTGGTGCCTGTCCTGGGCGCCGCTCGTTAGCACAGGCAAAACCGGTACACACCGGTCAAGATCCGGCGCATGAGGTGACCACACGATGGCGATGACGGCAGCGGTCAAGGACGAGCTGAGCCGGGTCGACGTACCCAAGCCGTGTTGCCGGCGCGCCGAGATGGCCGCCCTGTTGCGCTTCGCCGGCGGGTTGCACATCGTCTCCGGCCGGGTGGTGGTGGAGGCGGAGCTGGACACCGGCAACGTCGCCCGCCGGCTGCGCCGGGAGATCGCCGAGGTGTACGGGTACCCCAGCGAGGTCCACGTGCTGGCCTCCGGCGGGCTGCGCAAGGGCAGCCACTACATCGTCCGGATCGTCAAGGACGGCGAGGCGCTGGCCCGCCAGACCGGCCTGCTCGACGTGCGCGGCCGCCCGGTCCGGGGCCTGCCGCCGCATGTGGTGAGCGCCAACGTGTGCTGCGCGGTGGCCGCGTGGCGGGGCGCGTTCATGGCGCACGGCTCGCTGACCGAGCCGGGCCGGTCCAGCGCCCTGGAGATCACCTGCCCGGGCCCGGAGGCGGCGCTGGCGTTGCGCGGGGCCGCCCGCCGGATCGGCATCACCGCCAAGGAGCGCGAGGTGCGGGGCGTGGACCGGGTGGTGATCAAGGACGGCGACGCGATCGCCGCGGTGCTCACCCGGATCGGCGCGCACGCCAGCGTGCTGGCCTGGGAGGAGCGCCGGGTGCGCCGGGAGGTCCGGGCCACCGCGAACCGGCTGGCCAACTTCGACGACGCCAACCTGCGCCGCTCGGCCCGCGCCGCGGTGGCCGCCGCCGCCCGGGTCACCCGCGCGCTGGAGATCCTCGCCGACGAGGCGCCCAACCATCTGACCAGCGCCGGCCGGCTGCGGCTGGAACACCGCCAGGCGTCGCTGGAGGAACTGGGCGCGCTGGCCGACCCGCCGCTGACCAAGGATGCGATCGCCGGCCGGATCCGCCGGCTGCTCGCGCTGGCCGACAAGCGCGCCCGCGACCTCGGCATCCCGGACACCGAGGCCGCGGTAACCCCAGAGATGATGGCTGTGTAGGCCGGCTTCGCTTCGCTCGCGGGCATTTCGCCCCGGGGGGCCGACATCGAGGACACCGAAAACGACGTCGGCTTCGCCTGGCCATTTTCGGCGCCCTCGACGTCGGCGGGCGAAATGCTGTGTAGGCCGGCTTCGCTTCGCTCGCGGGCATTTCGCCCCCGGGCGAAATGCGGCTCGGGTGGCGCTTACCCCGCCGCTCCATCTCGCCGCCGAGGGCGAACGGCGACTGGGTTGCGCTTGGCCCGACGCGTCGGCCGGCCGCGGGAGACGGCCTGGAGGATCGCCTGGCCGGCCTGTGGCCACGGGACTGTGGACGGCGCGTACGTCCGAAGGTTTTGATCTGGATGTAGGTCACGATCGGATTGCGCCCCGGCGGCATGCGCGCCCACCGGCTCCGATAAGGTCGAGGTGACGGCGATGGCGCCGGAACCGGCCAGACCGCAGCGCGGTGGCCCACACACTCGCCGGCCGAGAGGGACGGGTCGGCCTAGCACGAGGAGATCCTGTGACCATCCGGGTTGGCATCAACGGCTTCGGCCGCATCGGCCGCAACTTCTTCCGGGCCGTGCACGCCTCCGGCGCGGACATCGAGGTCGTCGGCGTGAACGACCTGACCGACAACGCGACGCTCGCGCACCTGCTGAAGTACGACTCGATCCTGGGCCGGCTGGGCGCCGAGGTGAAGGCCACCGCCGACGAGATCACCGTGGGCGGAAAGACGTTCAAGGCGTTCGCCGACCGCGACCCGGCCAACCTCAAGTGGGGTGACCTGGGCGCGGACGTGGTGATCGAGTCGACCGGCTTCTTCACCGACGCGAACAAGGCCCGGGTGCACGCCGACAACGGCGCCAAGAAGGTGATCATCTCGGCGCCGGCCAAGAACGAGGACATCACGATCGTGATGGGCGTCAACGACAACCTGTACGACGCCGACCAGCACACGATCATCTCGAACGCGTCCTGCACCACCAACTGCCTCGCGCCGATGGCCAAGGCGCTGCACGAGTCGGTCGGCATCGAGCGCGGCCTGATGACCACGATCCACGCCTACACGCAGGACCAGAACCTGCAGGACGGCCCGCACAAGGACCTGCGCCGGGCCCGCGCCGCCGCGATCAACATGGTGCCCACCTCGACCGGCGCGGCCAAGGCGATCGGCCTGGTCATGCCGGAGCTGAAGGGCCGGCTGGACGGCTTCGCCATGCGCGTGCCGCTCCCCACCGGCTCGGCCACCGACCTGACCTTCACCGCGTCGAAGGAGACCTCGGTCGACGAGGTGAACGCCGCGGTCAAGGCGGCCGCCGACGGCCCGCTCAACGGCTACCTGACCTACACCGAGGACCCGATCGTGTCGTCGGACATCGTCACCGACCCGGCGTCCTGCATCTTCGACGCGAAGCTGACCCGGGTGATGGGTGACCAGGTCAAGGTGGTCGGCTGGTACGACAACGAGTGGGGTTACTCCTGCCGCCTCGTCGACATCGTCAAGCTGGTCGGGGCCTGATCTCGTTGAAGACACTCGACGACCTGCTCGGCGAGGGCGTGTCCGGTCGGCGCGTGCTGGTGCGCGCCGACCTGAACGTGCCGCTCGACAAGAACGACCAGACACGGATCACTGACGACGGCCGGATCCGGGCCGTGCTGCCGACGCTGACCGCGCTGCGTGACGCCGGCGCCCGGGTCATCGTGTGCTCGCATCTGGGCCGGCCCAAGGGCGCGCCGGATCCGAGATACACGCTGGCGCCCGTCGCGCGGCGGCTCGAGGAGCTGCTCGGCTCGCCTGTGACCTTCGCCGCCGACACCATCGGCCAGTCGGCGAAATCGGGAATGTCGGATCTGTTTGACGGGGGTGTGCTGCTCCTGGAAAATCTGCGCTTCAACCCCGGGGAGACGTCGAAGGACGAGGGCGAACGGGGTGCGTTCGCCGACCAGCTGGCGGCGTTCGGCGAGGCCTACGTGGACGACGCGTTCGGCGCGGTGCACCGCAGGCACGCCTCGGTGTACGACGTGCCGGCCCGGCTGCCGCACTACGCCGGCGGCCTCGTCCTGCGCGAGGTCGAGGTGCTCAAGCGGGTCACCGAGCAGCCCGAGCAGCCGTACGTGGTGGTGCTCGGCGGTTCCAAGGTGTCCGACAAGCTCGCGGTCATCCAGGCGCTGCTGCCCAAGGTGGACAAGCTGCTGGTCGGTGGCGGCATGTGCTTCACCTTCCTCAAGGCCCAGGGGTACGAGGTCGGCAAGTCGTTGCTCGAGTCCGAGATGGTGGACACCTGCTCGGCACTCCTGGACCAGGCGCAGGGCCGCATCGTCCTGCCGGTCGACGTGGTCGGCGCCACGGCTTTCGACGCTTCGGCCGAGCATGACGTGTACGACGTCTCGGGCTTCCCCGCCGACCGGCTCGGCCTGGACATCGGGCCGCGGTCGGTGGCGCTGTTCGCGGAGGCGATCGGGCCGGCGAAGACGGTGTTCTGGAACGGCCCGATGGGGGTGTTCGAGCTGGCGCCGTTCGCCGCCGGCACCCGCGGTGTGGCCGAGGCGATCACCAAGATCGACGGCTTGTCGGTGGTCGGCGGCGGCGACTCGGCCGCGGCCGTCCGCACGCTCGGTCTGGACGAGTCGGCGTTCGGGCACATCTCCACCGGCGGCGGCGCGTCGCTGGAATACCTCGAGGGCAAGCGGCTGCCCGGCCTGGAAGCGCTGGAGAAGTGAGCTGATGGCGGACGAGACACGCCGGCCGATCGTCGCCGGCAACTGGAAGATGAACCTCAACCACCTCGAGGCCATCAACCTGGTGCAGAAACTGGCGTTCAGCCTCACCGAGGACCAGCTCACCGACGTCGAGGTGGTCGTGTTGCCGCCGTTCACCGCGCTGCGCAGCGTGCAGACCGCGATCGACGGCGACAAGGTGCCGATCCGGTACGGCGCCCAGGACGTCTCGCAGCACGCCGGCGGCGCGTACACCGGGGACATCGCCGGCTCGATGCTGGCCAAGCTGGGCTGCTCGTACGTGGTGGTCGGGCACTCCGAGCGCCGGGAATACCACAACGAGGACGACGCGCTCGTCAACGCCAAGATCACGGCGGCGTTCGCGGCCGGGCTGACGCCGATCTTCTGTGTCGGCGAGGGCCCGGCGGTGCGCGAGGCCTGCGGGCATGTGGCGCACTGCACCGACCAGATCCAGGCCGGGCTGGACGGTCTCAAGGCCGAGCAGGTCAAGCAGATGGTGATCGCGTACGAGCCGGTGTGGGCGATCGGCACCGGTAAGACCGCGACTCCCGAGGACGCCCAGGAGGTGTGCGCGGGGATCCGCGCGCGGGTGGCCGAGACGTACGGCGCCGATGTCGGCGACGCGGTCCGCGTCCAGTACGGCGGCTCGGTGAAGGCGGCCAACATCGCCGCGATCATGGCACAGCCGGACGTGGACGGTGTCCTGGTCGGCGGGGCCAGCCTGGACGCCGAGGAGTTCGCCGCCATCTGCCGGTTCCGGGAGCACGCCGCCCGCTGAGGTCGCCGGCCGGGCAGCCCGCTATTCTTGGTGCGCTGCCCAGCCCGCCGAGAGGACTGAACCCGACATGCCGATCGCGTTCGCATATACGTTGATCGTGTTGCTCGTCATCACGAGCATCCTGCTGACGCTGCTGATCCTGCTGCATCGCGGCAAGGGCGGCGGCATGTCCAGCATGTTCGGCGGCGGCGTGAGCTCCAGCCTGGCCGGCTCCTCGGTGGCGGAGAAGAACCTCGACCGTTACACGGTGCTGGTCGGCATCGTCTGGTTCGCCTGCATCGTGGGTCTCGGTCTGTGGCTGAAGGTTGCTCAGGCGGGCTAGTCCGGACCCAGCATGCGTCCTATACTCTGCCGCGCGGCTCGGTCACTCCGGGTCGCGCGGTTCTTTTCGCCCGTTCTTTTCGCCCTGTTCTACGTTGACGGGAGTGTCATCCGTGTCCAGTGGCAGCGCCATCCGCGGCAGCCGCATCGGCTCCAGCCCGATGCGCCCCGACGAGCGCACTGAGCCCGCCCCGCGCCGGGAGGTGACCTACTTCTGCGCGGCCGGCCACACCTCGGTGGTGCGGTTCGCGGCGGAGATCACCGAGCCGGAGACCTGGGACTGTCCCCGGTGCGGGCAGCCGGCCGGACTCGACCGGCAGAACCCGCCCGGGCGAGTCCGCACCGAGCCGTACAAATCTCATCTGGCGTACGTCAAGGAGCGGCGTTCCGATGAGGACGGCGCCGCCATCCTGGCCGAGGCTCTGGCCAAGGTCCGTCAGCGCCGCGGCGAGTAGGTGTCGCGGCCCAGGTAGAGCACCCCGGGATCGCCGACCGGGATCTCCCGGAACCCCAGCCGTTCGTAGAAGGCCCGCGCCTTGACGTTGGTCGGCACCATGCCCAGGCTCACCCGCGCCACGCCGGCCGCGTGCAGGCCGTGCAGGAACGCCTCCATCAGGCCGCGTCCCCAACCCTTGCCCTGCCACTCCGGCAGCAGGTCGATGTGCAGGTGGGCCGGGTAGTCGGCCAGCTCGGGCACCAGCATGCGTTCCGGGTTGAGGTGCAGGGTCAGCATGACGTCGGTCGGGGTGACCGGCGGGTCCGCGGGTGCCGGATACCGGCCGGCGGTGGCCGGCAGCCACTCCTCGCGGTACCGGCGGACGAACCGGGCGGTGTCCGCGGTGCCCAGCACGTACCCGACCGCGGCGCCGGTGCCGTCGTCCAGCACGTACGCGTGCTCCGGCTCGAGCGTCACGTACGGCGCCGCGAAGATGTCTCCCATCAGCCGGTCGTCCACGTACACGCCGCGGGCATCGTTGCCGCCGTCCGCGGTGCGGATGCAGATGTCGTAGACGGCGGTCAGGTCACTGGGCCGGTAGGCGCGGATGATCGGTTGCACGAAGCAAAGTCTCTACCATGTCAGGAATGAACTGGACCTTAGAGGTGGTCATCGTGCCGGTCTCCGACATCGACCGGGCGAAGGAGTTCTACGCCGGCAAGCTGGGCTTCGCCGTCGACCACGACACCACGATCAGCGACGACGTGCGGATCGTGCAGCTGACCCCGCCCGGCTCCGGCTGCTCGATCGTGATCGGCAAGGGCGCCGTGCCGGACATGCCGGCCGGCTCGCTGAAAGGGCTGCAGCTCGTGGTGAACGACATCCGCGCGGCGCACGCCGAGCTGGCCGGCCGCGGGGTCGAGGTGAGCGAGGTGCAGAAGCTCGGCGAGAACCCGAGACCCCAGCCGCACGAGCTGGACAACGTCGGCTTCTTCTTCTTCAGCGACCCGGACGGCAACGGCTGGGCCGTGCAACAGATCTCCAGCCGGCCCTAGCGTTTCGCCGCTGCCTGGTCGTCGAGCAGCCAGAGGGTGCGGCGGCGGCCGTGCACCCGCGCGGCCGGCAGATCGGCGCCGGACAGCGCCGACCCGACCGCGTCCGCCTTGCCCTCGCCGGCGGCGATCAGCCACACCTCGTCGGCCCGCTGGAGGGCCGGCAGCGTCAGGGTGATCCGGGTCGGCGGCGGCTTCGGGCTGTCCGGCACTGCCGCCGCCACCCCGGTCGCCTCGGCCACCGGATGACCGGGGAACAGCGACGCCACGTGTCCGTCCTCGCCGACGCCGAGCATGACCATGTCCGGGTGGGTGTCGCCGAACTCGCGGGCGTACCGTTCGGCCGCCGCCTCGGCGTTGTCGCCGTCCGGGCCGTCCGACGCGCCCATCGGGTGCACCCGGGCCGGATCGAGGGGAAGCGCGTCCAGCAACGCATCGCGCGCCTGGGTCTCGTTGCGTTCCGGGTCGCCGGCCGGCCGGAAGCGCTCGTCGCCCCACCACAGGTCCAGCCGGGACCAGTCGATGGCCCGCGCGGCGGGCAGGTCCTTGATCGTGGCCAGCACCTTGGCGGCGATCCGGCCACCGGTGAGCACCACACTCGCCGAACCACGGGCCGCCTGGGCGTCCAGCACCGTGACCACGAACCGGGCCGCCACCGCGGACGCCAGCGCCTCGGCGTCCGGAACCACCTGGACGAGGGTTTCGCTCATGCGGCCGACCCTCCCGGGCCGGCCATCGCGCCGGTCTCGTCGCCGGCTCGCGCCGCCAGCGCCGGGTCCCTCCACACGTGCACCCGCTCGTGTGGCCGTTCGTTGAGGTCCTCCAGGCCGGCCATCGCGCCGAGGGCTTCGCCGTAGATCTGGTCCGGGTCCAGCCGGCGCAGCTCCTCGGCCAGCTCGTCGCCCACCGGCCGCTTGGGCAGCGGCATGTACCGGTCCTCCTGGCCGGTCCGGCTGAACAGCGCGGTGCCCTCCTCACGGGTGACGGTCACGCAGTCGCCGTTGGCGCACTGCAGCTGCACCGACTTCATCCGCAGCTCCCGGTCGGTCGGCTCCCAGTGCGGCTCGATGTGCAGCCGGGACTTCAGCCAGCCTTTCATCAGCGCGGCGGTCGGGTCGTGGGACGGTGCCACGATGGTCGCGCCGACCACCTCTTCCTCGGTGGTGTCGAAGGCGCCGGCCACCAGCGTTCGCCACAGGGTGATCCGGGTCCAGGTCAGGTCGGTGTCACCCGGCGCGTAGTCGTCGGCCCGCCGGCGCAGCGCGGCCACCGGGTCCGGCGCCAGCTTGCAGTCGGTGATCCGGCGGTCGGCGACCACGCCGAGGAAGTCGTTCGCGATCGTCTCCGGCGGCTCCTGGTGCCACCAGGTCACCACCGGCACGTCCGGCGCCAGCAGCGGCATGACCACCGACTCGGCGTGCAGCGCGAGCCGCCCGTACATCCGCATCACCACCGCCTCGGCCGGTCCCAGCCGGCCGCCGACGACGATCTCCGCGTCCAGGCGGCTGCGGCCCTCCAGATCGGAGCGCACCACGATGAGCAGCCGGCAGGGATGGGCGGCGGCGGCGATGGTGGCGGCCGCCTCCGCCTCGCGGACCTGCTTCTCCTCCACCACGGCCACCAGCGTCAGGGCGAGCCCACTGGCCACGCCGCCGGCGCTGCGCCGCTCGGCAGCCAGCGCCTTGACCACCTCGTTGCCGGTGGTGTCCCACAGCCCGATCACGCCCGCCTCCAACTGCGGCCCTCGCGGGCCAGCATCTCGTCGGCCGCCCGCGGTCCCCATTCACCCGCGCGGTACGGCTCGGGCTTCGTTCCCGTCCAGGCCACCTCGAGCGGGTCGATCACCCGCCACGACTGCTCCACCTCGGCCGCGTCCGGGAACAGCGTCCGGTCGCCGACCAGCACGTCCAGCACCAGCCGCTCGTACGCCTCCGGGCTGGACTCGGTGAACGCCTCGCCGTACTGGAAGTCCATCGCGATGTCGCGGACCTCCATCGTGGTGCCGGGCACTTTCGAGCCGAACTTGAGCACCACACCCTCGTCCGGCTGCACCCGGATGACCAGCTGGTTGTGGCTCAGCATCTCCACGTCGGCCGGGTCGAACGGCAGGTGCGGCGCCTTCTTGAACAGGATCGCGATCTCGGTCACCCGGCGCGGCATGCGCTTGCCGACCCGGACGTAGAACGGCACCTCCGCCCAGCGCCGGTTCTGGATGCCGAGGCGGACCGCCACATAGGTCTCGGTGGTCGACTCCGGCGGCACGCCCTTCTCGTCCAGGTAGCCGACCGCGCGCTCGCCGGCCACCCAGCCGGGCAGGTACTGCCCGCGGACCGAGCCATGGGCGATGTCCCTGGGCAGGCTGATCGCCTTGAGCACCTTGAGTTTCTCGGCGCGTACCTCGTTGGGGTCGAAGCTGGTCGGCTCT
>DASSAL010000239.1:0-8041 GCA_035685405.1 Actinoplanes sp.
ACACGCCCGTCCAGGCAAGCCCGCGGGTGGCGTCGAACGTGGTCCTGCCTCCTCGGGAACCGCGCTCCGGGCGGCATCCGGTTGCGCCTCCGGAAGTGCACCCGCGGGTGGAGCCCACGCCGATCAACGGCGGCGTCCCCCGCCCGGTCGGCAATCCGGTGCCGCCCGGATCGATCGCGCCGCAGCAGATCGGGACCACCGCACCCCAGCCGACCTCGCCGCAAGCCGGGCCGACCGCGCCGCAGACCCGGCCAACCGCACCGCAAGCCGGGCCGACCGCACCGCAAGCCGGGCCGACCGCGCCGCGAGCCGGGCCGACCGCGGGACAGACCGGGCCGCCCGCGCCGCACGACTCCGCGTCCGCACAGCCGGGTATTCCGTCACCTCGGTCGCCTCAACCGCAGACCGGCCCGGACACCGTGCGGCCGATCGGGCGGCTGGTGACCTCCGGTCCGGATACCACCGACCGCAAGTACGCCGACGCGGACCTCGGCATGTCGTGGTTCACGCCCAAGAAGGAGGGGCCCGACTCCGGCATGCCGGCGCCTGCCGTGCCACCGCAGCGGGCCGGACAGACAGCACCGCACCGGCCCGAAGGAACGCCGCCGCAGCATGCAGCGACGCGGCCGGCCCCGGGCCACGCCCCGCAAAGCCGGCCTCGAGCTGTCCCGGCTCCGGCGAGCCCGACGCCGGTGAACGGCGACGGTGTGGTCATCGACCTGGACATCACCGGGCTCTTCCACGGGTACGGCGTCACCGCCGAGCAGGCGCTCATCGTTCCGCGGGAATCGCCGGACGGCGACACGTCGGCGGGACGACCGGCATCGCCCGGCGGCGACACCGCGCCCAATCAGAGCGAGCAAGCCCGCGCGACCGAATCGGATCAGGAACGGGTGGGCTCCGCGCCCACCGAGGTCGCGGAAGGGCCCACCGACCTCGCGGAAGCGCCCACCGACCTCGCGGAAACGGTCGCCGACCTCACGGAAGGGCCCACCGACCTCGCGGAAGCGCCCACCGACCTCGCGGAAGCGGTGGCCGAGGTCGCGGAACCGGTCGCCGAGGTCGCGGAAGCGGTCCCGACGCTGTCGGCGGCGGACCTGGAGGCGATCCGGTGGCGGCTGGATGGTGGCACGCTGCGCGAGGTGGTCGACGACCCGGGCGCGCTGCGCGATCTCGGTGGGCGGCTGGACGAGCCGCTTGCCGAGGAGCGGGACAACGTGGCCCGGGCCGGGCTGCTCAGCGTACGGGCCGAGGTGTACCGGCTGCTCGGCGAACTGGGGCTGGCGGCGGCGGCCAGCCGGCTGGCGCTGGCGCACGCGGAGGCAGCCGGCGACGTGCAGGCTACCGTGATCGCGCAGGCGGAGCTGGCCCATGTGCTGCGGCTGCGCGGCGATTTCGCCGAGGCGGACCGGCTGTTCGAGGTGGCGGCCAGCTCGGAGGCGCCGGAGGTGCTGCGCAGTGTGGTGCACGAGAACGCCGGCCGGTGCTGCTTCGATCAGGGCCGGCTGATGGAGGCGCTGGACCACTTCGCCCGGGCGATCCGGCTGGGCGCGCCGGACGACCTGGACCTGGTGGAGCGGATCGGGGTCTCGCTGGAGGCGGTGTACATCCACGTGCTGCGTGACGGCTGGGGTCCGTACCCCCGGTTGCGCAGCGAGATCCTCCGGTCAAGCCCGCAGGGCTGACTCCGTCACCGGAACCCCGTCGGCGTTGTGCCGGACCACACCGCCGGTGCGGCCGTTGGCCACCGCCACCTGGCCGCGGCCCCGGCCCTTCGCGTCGTACAGGGCCGCGTCGGATGCGGCGATCAGCCGCTCGACGGTGTGCGCGTCGTCCGGCAGGACGGCGACCCCGACGCTCAGGCCGGGTGCGCCGGACGGTAGGCCGGTGAGGCCGGCCACCAGGTCCCGCAGGAGGTCGGTGACACGCAGCGCGGTGGGCTTGTCGGCCCGCAGCAGCATGACGAACTCGTCGCCGCCGAGCCGGGCCACCACGTCGTCCGGGCCGGCGACCGAACGCAGGGCACCGGCCACCGCTTGCAGGGCCAGGTCGCCGGCCGCGTGCCCGTACGTGTCGTTGATGGTCTTGAAGTGATCCAAGTCAACCGTGACGAGGGCGATCGGGTGGCCGGTCCGCTGTGCCCACGCGACCGCAGCCTGCAGGTTGTCGTCGAACGATCGGCGGTTGGCCAGCCGGGTGAGCGGGTCGGCCAGCGCCTGCGACTCCAGGCGCCGCATCAACCGGTCACCGCGTTCGCGCAGGCCCGCCACGATGATCGCGGTCATGGTCATGGCCACCGCCATCGCGGCCCAGTCGGAGAAGGCATTCGCCGGGCCCAGCACCGTCGTCACCACGAGCGCCTCGCCGGTCAGCAGGATGGCCAGGTTCAGATAGATCATCCGGCGGCTGAGGAAGTTGGCGGCATACAGCACCGGCCACAGGTAGAACAGCTGGGAGCCGGTGGTGGCATCGTGGGTCATCAGGTTCAGGCCGGTGATGATCGTCGTGGCCATGATCGGCGCCGCCAGCCAGAAGAAGTCCGGCAGCACGTGCGGGCGCGACCAGCAGACCCAGGCGCCGATGCCGATCGCCCCGCTGATGACCGTGGCGGCGAGGTGGATCGCCAGCGAGTGCTGGGGCGCCAGGATGACGGCGGTCAGCAGGACGAAGGGCGAGCCGACGAACATCAGGTATGCGACGAAGCGCGACGCCCCCTGACGATCGCGGAGCTGGTACCCCATGGCACCCTCTTCTTGCAGCACACCCGTAGATCGGCGCCGTCCGGGCCGGTCTGAGAGTTCCGGGCGATGTCACTCGGTGCGCAGGGCGACGACCGGGTCGAGGCGGCCGGCCCGCTGCGCCGGGACGACGCCGAAGATGATGCCGACCGCGGCGGACACCCCGAACGCCAGCGCCAGCGACCACCAGGTGATCGCGGCCGGCACCGGGGACAGCCGGTCCACCAGCAGCGCCGCGCTGACGCCCAGCGCCATGCCGAGCACCCCGCCGATGGTGGTCAGCAGTACCGCCTCCAGCAGGAACTGCACCCCGATGTCCCGCGGCCGGGCGCCGACCGCCTTGCGCAGGCCGATCTCCTTGGTCCGCTCGCGGACCGAGACCAGCATGATGTTGGAGACGCCGACGCCGCCGACCAGCAGGCTGATCCCGGCGATGGCGGCCAGCACCCCGGTCAGCACGCCGAGGATGTCACCGAGCACGCCGAGGATCTGTTCCTGGGTGACGGCGCTGAAGTCGGTGTCCGGATGCCGGTCGACCAGGGCGCGCACCACCGCGGCGCTGAGCTCGTCGATGCGTTCCCGGTCGGGTGCGCGGATCGCCAGGCCGTCGATCCGGTCGGTGCCGAGCAGTCGTTGCGCGGCCGTCACCGGTACGTGCACCTCGCTGTCCCGGTCGACGCCCAGGCTCTGGCCGAGCGGCTCGAACACGCCGGTGACCCGGAACCGGACCCCGCCGATGGTGACCTGGCGGCCGATCGGGTCGCGTTCGCCGAACAGCTGCCCGGCCACGCTGGCGCCGAGGACGGCGACCCGGCGGCCGGTGCTGACGTCCGAGCGGCTGAAGTACCGGCCCCGGTCGAGCTGCCGGACGAACACCGACGGGGTGCTCTCGGTGACCCCCTGCATGCTGACGAAGGCGTCGCGGGACCCGGCCCGGACGGTCTCGCCGGAGCTGATCGTCACCGCCACCCGGGACCGGTCGCCGACGATCCTCGCGACGGTGTCCAGGTCGTCCAGCGTCATCGTGGACACGGTCGGCGCCGCGCCCGCGCCGAGCCGGCCCGGTACCACGATCAACAGGTTGGACCCGAGGCCCTCGACCTGCTGTTCGATCTGCTGCTTGGTGCCGGTGCCGATGGCCACCAGGGCGACCACGGCGGCCACCCCGATCACCACGCCGAGCATGGTGAGCACGCTGCGCAGCCGGTTGGCCCGCAGGGCGTCCAGGGCGACCCGCCAGGCCTCGGCGATCCTCACGGGCCGGCCGCCGGCGAGCCGGGCGAAAGGCTCGAAGCGGCCGGCGCAGCCGCCGCCGGCGAACCGGGTCCGGAGACGATCAGCCCGTCTCGCATGACGATCTGCTGCCGGGCCCGGGCCGCCACCTCCCGGTCGTGGGTGACCAGCACGACCGCCACCCCCTCGGCGTTCAGCGACTCGAGCAGCGCCAGCACCGACTGCCCGGTGGCCGAGTCGAGGTTGCCGGTAGGTTCGTCGGCCAGCAGCACCGACGGGTCGGTGACCAGCGCCCGTGCGATCGCCACCCGCTGCTGCTCACCGCCGGACATCTGGTTGGGCCGGTGCCGGATCCGGTGCGCCAGGCCGACCCGCTCCAGGATCGCCGCCGCCCGTTCGCGCCGCTCCCGGCGGCCGACGCCGCGGTAGACCAGCGGCAGTGCCACGTTGTCCTGGGCCGTGGTGCGGGCCAGCAGGTGGAACGACTGGAACACGAACCCGATGGTCCGGTTGCGCAGCCGGGCCATCTCCGGCGGAGCCAGCGTGGCCACGTCGCGCCCGCCGATCAGCAGGGTGCCGCCGGTCGGCCGGTCGAGGCCGCCGAGCAGGTGCATCAGGGTGGACTTGCCGGAGCCGGAGGCGCCCACGACGGCCAGGTAGTCACCCTCGTCCACGGTGACCGAGACGCCACGCAGGGCCGGGACGGACACCCCGTCCAGCTCGTACGTGCGGGTGACGTCCCGCGCCACGATGGCCGCGGTCACGGCAGCTCTTGGCCGGCGCGCACCTGGTCGGCGCCGCTGACCACGATCCGCTGACCGGCGTCCAGGCCGGCGGTCACCTGCACCACGTCCTCGCCCTGCACGCCGAGGGTCACCGGCACCCGCTCGGCCCGCCCGCCGCGCACCGCCCACACGGTGTCCCGCCCGTCTGCATTGACGATCGCCGAGGCCGGCACGGTGACCGCGTCCTCGGCCTCCCGCACTTGCAGCCGGATGATCGCGCTCATCCCGGGCCGCGGGGTGGGCGCGGCGCTGCCGTCGTCGAGCGTGCCCTTGCCCAGGGCGAGCCGCACCCGGTACGAGACACCGCCGCGGGCCGAGGTGGTGGGCAGCAGGTCGATGGCGCGGACGGTGGCCTGGTACGTCGCTCCGGTGGCCGCGTCCAGCTCCGCCGTTGCGGCGCCGCCCGGCTCGACCAGCAGCACGTCGGTCTCGTCCACCTCGGCGACCAGGCCCAGGGATCCGGTGTCGACGATGGTGACGATCGGCGTGCCGGCGCTGACCGCGGCGCCCTCGGGGATCGCCACGTCGACGCCGGGCAGCGCCGAGCCGGCGCCGGGTGCGGCGGGCGCGGCGGTGCCGCTCGCGGAGAGCAGGTCGGTCAGCGACGGCGTGCCGCCGGATGCGGTGCCGCCGAGCTGGACCACGCCGGCCACCGGGGCACGGAGGGTCAGTGCGTCGACGGCTGCGGACGCCAGGGCGTACGCCTGCTCGGCCTGCACCCGCTGGGCCGCGCCGATCGCGCTGACCGCCTGGTTGAGCCCGGCCAGGCCCTGCTGGACCTGCCGGACCGCCGCGGCGGCCGCACGCGAGGCGGCGGCGTACTGCTCCTCGGCGGCGTCGATCTGGGCGGTCAGCGCTTTGCGCACGGCCGGATCGGTGACCTGGCCGGCCGCCTCCCGGGCGGCGTCGAAGGCGTGGGCGGCGCGCTTGTCGGTGCGTCGGCCGGCCGAGACGTAGGTGGCCGCGGTCACGCCGGACGGCGCCTGGTCCAGTGCGCGGGCAGCGTCGGCGAGCCGCTGCTCCGCCTCCGGTGAATCGATCACCGCGACCACGGCACCCTTGGTCACCCGCTGACCGGCCGTCACGCGCAGCTCGTCGAGCGTCCCGTCGGCCGGAGAGCTCACCGTGGCGGCGGCCCGGGCGGTCACCGAGCCGGGCGCCTCGACGATCTCCGCGACCGTGCCGCGGCCGGCGGCGGCCAGCGAGACGCCGGTCGGCTCGTCGCCGCACGAGGCGGCAGTGAGCGCGAGCAGCAGGACGCCGGCGGCGAGGAGCGCGGCGGTACGCCGTGGGACGCGAGACACGAGCGCAACTCTAATCCGGGCGTACGACAGATCCGCCGCCGAATACCGCCGTGCTGTCGGCTTTCCGCGCCGTCCCTGGTGATCTGGTGACGGCACCCGGCCGGCGACGCGTGCGACGGTGAACCGCGAGACGAGGGAGGGCGGCATGCTCCGCGCCGACGAACTGACCGTGGTGCACCACGACGACACCGTGCACCGGTTCCGCGATGTCCGGTACATGCTGGGCCGGCGGGGGTTGCGGGTGGTCCTGGCCGGCGGCGAGGAGATCGTCTTCCCGTCGCACGAGGTGCTGACCACGGAGGCGAAGGCCGCCGCGCGGACCGGGCCGGCGGCGGCCGACTACGCCATGGCGGCGTGACGACCGGTCAGGTGCCCGGCCGGCGGCCGTAGACCTTGACGGTCATCCCGATCTTGCCGATGCCGTAGAGCTGCTTGGCGTCGGCGGCGAGCAGGTTGACGCAACCGTGCGAGCCCCGCCAGCCGTCGTGCAGGTACGTGGTGGTCTGGTGCAGCCCGACCCCGCCGACGAACCGCTGCCAGTACGGCATCCAGACCTTGTACGGGTTGGACCACTCCTTCTTGGTCCGCTTGTTGATCTTGAATGTGCCGGTGGGCGTGCGGTACCCCTTCATGCCGGTCCGGGTCACCGTCGGCTTCACCGAGACCTTGCCGTTCTTCATCACGTACACGGTCTGCTGGGTCAGGTCCACGCAGATGGTGGTGCCCGACTTCTTGGCCTTGCAGTTCGACGTCTTGGTGTTCGCCAGCCGGCGGGCCACCCCGTGCGTGGTCGGCCCGGCCAGCCCGGCGACCGGCTTGATCCCGTACCGGGACTGGAACTTCTTGATCGCCTTGCAGTCCGCGGCGGACTGCTTGCCATCGACGGCGACCGGGCCGAACCCGCCGAGCTTCTTCAGGTAGCCCTCGACCTGTTTCTGGTACCGGCCGGTCTGGCACGTCGCCGCGGCCGCCTTCGCCACCACCGCGGCCGCCGGCGCGGCGGCGACCGCGGGCGTCGGCGCGAGCGCCGGCGCGGCCCCGACCGCCGCCACGATGACGACCGCGCCGAGACGCGCGGATGCCCGATGGACTCGCATGGTTCCTCCCCAGGAATGCGTCCGCACATCGAAGCACACGCACGCCCGCGAACCGCTCAGGCGAACGGACGTGGCGCGAATCCAGGAGAGGAACCGCCGAGAAGGTTGACAGCCATCCAGCGGGGGCGAAGCCTGTGAGTTGAGTCACCGTGATCGACACGTCTCGTTCGACGGGAGCCGGAATGCACAGATGGACGCGGGCGATCCGGGCCGCTGCCGTGGCGGCGGTCGTGGGCCTGACCGGTTCGGCGTGCCTCGCCGAACCCGGAGCCGGCCGCAACCGCGGCGCCGAGGACGACACCGTCGAGGTGATGTTCGGCTTCAGCGGCGACCAAGCGAGGGCCTTCGAGGCCATCGTGCTCCCGTGGGCGCAGCAGAACGGCATCAAGGTGAAGCTGTCGTCCACGCCCGACTTCGACAAGCTGGTGCGCAGCCGGGTGGCCGGGAACAACCTGCCGGACGTCGCGATCTTCCCCCAGCCCGGCATCACCCTGGACATCGCGCCGTCCGGCCGGCTCATCGACCTCAACACCGTCGTCGACACCAGCCAGTACAACAAGAACAACATGTACCTGTTCGACGCGGCCAGCGACGCCGAGGGCAAGGTCTGGGCCATCCCGATGTCCACCAGCGTGAAGAGCCTGGTCTGGTATCCGAAGAAGGCGTTCGAAGCCAAGGGGTACACCATCCCGGAGACGCATCAGGAACTGCTGGCGCTGACCGACCGGATCAAGGCGGACGGAACGCCACCGTGGTGCGTCGGGATCGAGAGCCAGGCCGCGACCGGCTGGCCGGCCACCGACTGGGTGGAGGACTACGTCCTACGGTTCGGCGGTGTCGAGAAGTACCGGCAATGGACCAGCCACCAGATCCCGTTCAACGAC